>CAYSIV010000130.1:0-14299 GCA_964431175.1 uncultured Anaerolineales bacterium | reverse complement strand
GGCAGAGTGACGCAGATGTTATAGGTCACGTCTGCGCCGATGGCATAGGTGAGGGGGCTGGGCGTTAATTTATCAATTGTGGGGGTGGTGAGCGTGAAACTGACAGTGTTGCTATTGGCGGAATAGTCATTGAGGCCGCCGGAGCCGTTTCGTTCGCCGTTGCTCGCGCCGCTGGCGCCGGGCGTGGTGGAGCCAGTGAGGTTGCCTGCTGTGCCATTGGAGCCGGGCAAGCTGGTATAAATAAGGCTGGCGTTGTTGGAAATAGTCTGCCCGTTGAGAGCGGTGGGGCTTGTAGTGGCCGTGATCGTAATCGTCGCCGTGCCGCCAGGATTGAGGCAGGTGACCGTGCCCGTAATCACTTGCCCCACCGCGCCGCCGCTGAACGTGGATGGCGTCGCACCACACGCGCCGCCAGTGGTAGCGCCAGTGACGCTGACGAAACTCAAATTGGCATCGAGCGTATCGGTGACGGCGATGTCGAAGGCTGCCGCTGCATTATTGCCGCTGGCAGTGTTGGAATAAGTGAGAGTGTAAACCACTGTGTCCCCGGCGTCAGTCGGGGTGGTGGTGATGGCTTTGACCGGAGTGCTGATTACCGGCTCTGCGACCGACACGGCTAGCGGCACGGAAGTGACAATCGTACTGCCGCCGATGCGCAATTGGAAATCATTGCTCAGGGTCGTCCCCGCCTGATTGCCGACCAGATTTTCCACCAACGCATTGAACTCGACGACGACGTATTCCAGATCGGCATCGTTATCGGTGTTGGTGAGGTTGCCCAGGCTGAAGAGCGGGTCGTTGCCGTCCACAAAAGCGCCGCCACCGCCGGCGCCGCCGGAGATGGCCGAACCGGGTAATACAAAGGTTGGCGTGATGCCAGCGATGGTAGTTTCGTTGCCGCATATCCGCGGGCTGGCGCCGAGTGTGGATGAAGTGATGGTGGCCGGCGGCAGCGGGGTGCAAGAGGCCACGCCATTGTTTGAGACGAAAGCGACTTTGGCCGTGCCATCGTTCAAGAAGAGCATCCCGGCCGGCAAGCGGTCGAGAAATTGCAAGTTGTTTGTCGCGCCTTGGCCCAGGCGCGTGATCAAGCGGTAACGGGCGATCTCGCCAACGGCCACGCGCTCCATGCCGCTCACCAGGCTAGTGTGCGATTCGGAAGTAGCGGCGATGGATTTTGCTACAGAGGTCAGCAGTGTCGCCGTAGCCGAGTCGTTGTCATTGTTATCGTTAGGCGCGACGCCGGAGCCAGTCCGCTCGCCGGAGCCCGAGCCGCTGGCGCCGGGGGTGCTGGAGCCGGTGGGATTGGACGTGGTGCCGTTGGAACCAGGCAGGCTGGTGTAAGTGAGGTTGGCGGTGTTGGTGATCGTGGTGGTGGCGAGGGCAGTGCTGGCGACCGTGGCCGAATAATCAATCTGCACCTGGGGACTGCTCCCAACGAGCGAAGTCGGAACGACCGCAATCGTTATATCCACCGTGTTGCCGGTCGAGTTATTGGTAACGCCCGACGCGCCTCCGCTCAATGTCACCGTAATGCTGGCTGTATTGAGGACGACATAGGATGGCAGAACGTCGACGATGCGGAGATCAAACGCCGTTGCGCCGTTGTCGCTGTCCTCCTCATTCCTATAGGTGACACGGTAATTTAAGGTGTCGCCGATATTGACGTTGGCTGCCCCTTGTATCACCTTATCGAATAATTCGACCCCGGGCTCGATAATGGTCAATGTAATAGTATTGGAGGTGAGGCCGGACTGAACGCCGTTGATGCGGACGGTGAAAGTGTTGTCTCTGGTGTTGCCTGCATCATTACTGCCAGTCACAGTGTTGTCCACCAACACATTGAACTCGACCACAATAAATTCACTGTCGGCATCCCGATCCGCGTTGGTAATATTGCCGAGGCTGAAGGTCGGGTCGGTGCCGGTGCTGAAAGTGGCCGGGCTAATAGCGCTGGCCGGCAGGGGGCAGGTGGGCGTGGCGGCGCTATTGCCAGTGATGTTCAAGCCGCCACAACCGGCCGACCCACTATTAATCGTAGACGAGGTAATGCCGGAGCCATTGGACACAAACGCGACTTTGGCCGTGCCATCGTTGAGGAATGTCAAGCCGTTCGGCAGGGTGTCGAGCAATTGAAAATTGGTGGCGGAGCCTTCGGGCAATTGCACCGCCAGCCGGAAACGCGCGATCTCGCCGATGGTGACGTTGTTGCCGGTGGTGCTCGCTTCGGAAGTGGCGACCAGGGATTTGGTGGGCGTAGGAGTGCTGACGGTGGTGGTGAATGTGCTTGAGTTATTGCCAGGGGTCGGGTCGGTTCTACCCGCCGGAACTGTTACCGTGGCCGTGTTGTTTATCGACCCCGTGGCGGCGGGCGCGGCGCCGGTGATGGTAAAGATGACAGAGCCACCCGACGGCAATGTGGTAATGGTGCTGGTCACATTATTGCCGGCCACTGACACCGTGCCGCAGACCGCGCCGCCCGTCGGCGAGCCGCAAGTGGCCGCCACGCCCGTCACGCTCCCTGGCACAGGATCGCTAAACGCGGCGCCATTCGCCGCATTCGGCCCGGCGTTACTCACCAAAACGCTGTAACTCATCGCGCCACTGGGGAGGATCGTGAACTGGCCGGTCTTCACAGCCGAGAGGTCTGCTGGTAGCGCCACGGCCGTCGTCAAGCTATTGGAGGTGGCCGTGCCGGCAAAACTGCCTCCGGTGACAGTCGCCGAGTTAGTGACACTGGACGGGGCGCCAGCGCCGACGGAGACGGTAATGGTGATGTCGTTGGTGCCATTGTTTCGCGAGATAGTGTTAGTACTTGTGCAGGTGACCACCTGGCCGGCCGCTGAACAGTTCCACCCAGCGCCGTAGGCTCCGGGAGTGGAAACAAAGGTGAGGCCGGCAGGGAGAGTGTCGGAGATAGTAATGGTTGAGCCGTTGGTGTTGTTTCCAGTACCCCCGCCAGCGTTATTAGTGACCCGGAAATTGTAGGTGCCGTTGACGCCGACGGTAAACGACGTATTGGTAGGGGAGAAGCCATTGGCCCCTTTGGTAATCGTCAGATTGGCCGCGGCATATACCGGTGTCACCGCCAATCCCAATATCGCCGCCAACAACGCGACGATAGTGAATGTCCGCAAACGCAGAGAAAAGATAAATCGGTGAAATAACATCAACATACTCCCGGAGTGGCAACCTTAATTGCTGGATAGCTGAAACCACGCCTCTGAAAAAAAAAGACCTGCCGGGTCTGTATGAATGGTAAGCGAAGCGATTTCGCCGAGACCCGGTAGGTCCGCGCCTGAACCGACGGCGTATTTTCGCCATATTGCACTTGTTGGTGTGCTGAAGCCACCAATTTGATTTGTACAGTAACGGGTGAGAGACAAATAGTAGTCAAACGTTAGTAAAAATTCACCGAGTATTAACGAAATCGATTAATGCCTGTGCCAGGGTGAGTTGAGGTGATTGACGAAGCCGATGAATGCCTGCGTCAGGGTGAGTTGCGGGGTTTTAGAAGCCATGAGGCCTCCTGTCTGGAAATGAATACCGAATACATCCGGATTGAATTCCGAGTAAGCGGTTTTCTATTTTTTTGGAGCCAGAAAGAGGGACAATTGGTGAGGGAGGAAGTTGGCGCAATTTCCGCCCGGAGGCCTACTACTGCCCTCACGGATAGTGAATTTCACTATCCGTGAGGGCGGGAGTCGGGGAGAGAGGATTTGAACCTCCGACCTCACGGACCCGAACCGTGCGCTCTACCGAGCTGAGCCACTCCCCGATGAGTGAAGCGCATTATATCGGATGAGCACTGAATCGGCAAGGAATGTTTTGAGTTGACCAATCCAAATACTCCCGCTATTCTTTCGCCATGCTCACCCGTTTGATTATTTGTCTTGATGGTATTGATCCAGAATATCTGGCTGCCTCAAATGCGCCCACACTCGATGAACTCGGTCGCCGCGGCTGGCGGACGATTGGGCAGGGGGCGATGCCGTCGGTGACCAACGTGAACAACGCCTCAATTGTGACGAGCGGGCCGCCGGCCCTGCATGGCATCACCGCCAACTATTATTTTGATCGGGCTACCAACCAGTCGGTATACATGGAGTCCGCCGATTTCATTCTCGCGCCGACGATGTTCGAGCGGGCGACTCAGCATGGCCGCAACTCGATGGTGATTACCGCCAAAGACAAATTGCGAACTCTGATCGCGCGTGGGGCGCGCGAGGTGATCTCTGCCGAGTCGCCGCCGGCGTGGGTGGTGGACGCTGTCAGTGTTCCGCCGCCCATTCTCTCGGTGGAAGTCAACCACTGGCTGTTCCGGGCCGCTATTGCCACTTGCCAAACTCGACCCCCGGACTTGTTGTACCTCACCCTGACTGACTATGCCCAACACAAGTTCGCGCCGGAGACCGAAGAGTCGCAGATCAACATCGCCACGCTCGACTCATTACTAGCCGATTTGCTGAACACCGGGCCGGAGTTCGCCGTTGTGGTCACTGCCGATCACGGGATGCGAGCCAAGACGCGCGGCCTCGACCTCGGCCAGATTCTGGCCGAAGCAAACATCCCTGCCGACGCGATTCCGATTATCAAAGATCGCTACGTGGCGCATCACCAGAATCTTGGCGGGTCGGCTTACGTTTATCTTGGAAACATGGCCCAACTAAACGAAGCGGTTACCCTGTTACAAGCTGAACCAGGAGTCGAGTCTGTTTGGACTCGGCGTGAGGCCGCCGCGCAATTTCAGCTCCATCCCGGCCGAATCGGCGACTTGTTTGTGCTGGCAACAGGGGAGACAGTGTTTGGGGCGTTGCCGTCGGCGCGCGAGCCGGTGTCGGTTCGTTCACACGGCTGTTTGCATACTCGCGCCGTGCCCATCATTGGCTACGGCCCCGGCTTACCGAGGGAGCCTTTCAAGTTCAATTACGAAGCGGCTCACTGGATTCAATGGTAAGAAAAGACCTCACAGGTTTCAAAAAACCTGTGAGGTCTTTTCTTATGGCCGCTCGCCTCTTGCCAGCCGGGCGTTGATGTCGTCCAGCACCGCCGGCACGTCCCAGATTCCGTCCACGACGTAGTGAGCGCCGGTTTGAGCCATGCGAGTGCAGGCGCGATTGAGTTTGGCTTTCAAATCAGCCGGCGCGAGTTTGTCGATCTCAGATTCGTTCAACCCGATTTCGTTGCCAGTCTTGGTCAGGCCAATCGTCCACATTCCGGCGTTCAAGCCTTCCTCGATGTCCGGCAAGGTGTCGCCTACTTTCACCATCGCCTCCATCGGATAGAGTCCCAGGTTCATCGCGTTCTGCAAACACATCCACGGCTCGGGGCGGCCCGCCGGAACGTCAGTGGCGCACACAGTGGAGTCAGGTTCGTAGCCGCGCTTCCTGGCTTCGCTCAACAGCAGTTTCATCATATCGCCGGTGTAGCCGGTGGTCGAGCCGACCTTGAGGCCGCGCTGACGAAAGTCGGCGACAGCCTGGAGCGTGCCAGGGATGAGGTCGGCGTAGTTAGCCAGGCAATTGAGTTGAAGCGGCACGAACTCCTGAAACATAGACTCGACGTCCTCTTCATTCGGCAGGCGGCCATGCGTCTCTTGCCAGCGTCCGGCGACCGAGGCGATCTGCGAAATTTTGCGAATGTGAACTTTTTTGTGAGCGCCCATCGGGGCGCGCGCTTCATCAACGGTGATCGGCACGCCCTTGCGCTGGTAAACTTCGATGAAGACGACAGCGGGGGCGTAACATCCGTAGTCCAGGGTCGTGCCGGCCCAGTCCAGCAGAATGCCTTTCAGCAAGCCGCGATATTGGCGTTGAAAATAGAACTCCATGAGAGGGTCTCCTTTACGGAACAGCAGAGTAGAAACCGGACGCCAGTCGTTCGAGATGACGAGCCGGGTCAGTCGAAATTGTAACGGAGTTGCGCTGATAGTCGCTATACATGGTTTACGCTCTCAAGTCAATTTTCATCTCGCTCAATGTCTCACGAATGGCCGCCAGCAAGGCGCTCATGTCTGAGGGGAAGAGACGGCCAATGCAACCGATGCGGAAGCAGTCGGCGTTGCTGACTTTGCCTGGATAGATCACATAGCCCTTGTCGTTTAGCCGGGTGTAGAACTCTTCAAAGTTGTAGCGGGGGCGAGACGGGTAGCGAAATGAGACGATGATGTGGCTTTGATCTTCCGGCTTGAGATATTCCTGAAACCCCATCGCTCGCATGCCGGCCATCAACGTTTCGTAGTTCGCCCGGTAACGCTTGGCCCGGCCCGGCACGCCGCCCTCGGCGTCGAGTTTTGCCAATGCCTGATGAAAGGCCAGGAGAGAATGAGTCGGCGGGGTGAAACGGAATTGGCCGTTGGCTTCGAGTCCCTTCCACTGGGCGAAGAGGTCCAGACTCAAACTGCGCGCCTGGCCTTCACACTCCAAAAGGGCATCCCGTTTGGCGATGATGAAGCCGAAGCCCGGCACGCCCTCAATGCACTTGTTGGCTGACGAGACGATGAAATCAATGTCGCCAGCGAGTAGATCAATCGGCATACCGCCGAAACTGCTCATGGCGTCCACGATGAGGCGGCGGTTGTGCTTGCGCTTGACGAGTGCGCTGATTTCGGCGACGGGGTTGATGAGGCCGGTGGTGGTTTCGGAGTGGACGACGGCGACGTGAGTGATGGCGGAATCGTTGGATAAAGCATGGTCAATGTCAGCCAGGCCCGGCTTGCAATCTTCGGCATAGCTCAGGGCCACGGTCTCTATCTTGTAGGCTTTGGCGATCTGAATGAGACGCTGGCCGTAAGCGCCATTGGCGATGGCGAGCAGTTTGCCGTCGGCGGGCAGGGCGCTGGAGATGACGGCTTCCACGCTGAACGTGCCACTGCCTTGCATGAGAATGGCTTCGTAACCGGGCGAGGCCACGCCGCCAAGGTTAAGCAGGCGCTGGCGAATGTCCTTCACCAGATTGATGAACTCAAAATCGCGCGAGCCAAGATCGCGCAACATGGCTTGCTTCACCGTGCGGCTGGTCGTGAGCGGGCCGGGAGTGAAGAGGGGTTTGTCTTTGGCTTCAGTGATGTTCATAAAGTTGTTCCAATTTTTGCCACGAATTGCACGAATTCCCGCGAATTATTTCTTTGGCTCATTCGCGCCAATTAGCGAAATTCGCGGCTGAACCTTTTACGCGCGTAAACGAGAACCTTTGGGATCGAACAGCGGGTCGGGCGAGACGGCGGCGGGAATGTATTCACCCAATACGTCCACTTGCAGAGCAGCTCCCACATCGGCAAGCTCTAGCGGTAAATAGGTGTAGCCGATCATCTTGCCGACGATGTAACCATAGCCCGCGCCCCGAATCCGGCCCACGACTTTGCTATCACGATATACTGCTTCGCCGCCATACAAAATGTGTTCCGCCCGGTCAAACGTCACCAGGCACAATTTGCGCTTCAGCCCATTCTCTTTGGCCTGCAACAGCGCTTCGCGCCCATTGAAGGCGCCCTTGCTGAGTTTGACGCAGGAGCTTAGCCCGGCTTCGTACGGAGTCTCGGGTGGATGCTGTAGTTTTGCAGGCGCATCAGCGCCGACGAGGTGCGAAACTGCGACACCAGCCTGACGGAGTGAAACGTCGTGCCGCTGGTCAACTCGCCTTTCTCCAGCAGAACAATGTCCGTCCAGCCCAGCTTGGCGAGATGATAGGCAATGCTGCAACCGGTGATGCCGCCGCCGATGATGACGGCGCGGGTATAAGAGTCCATCATATATTTCCCGTTGTGGATTGTTTTTGGCGTGCAAAGGTGCGTGAATGTTTGTTACACTGCCTCTTGAGAAATAGTGCAGTCGAATGGACCGGATCGTATCGCTATCTGAAATTCTCTTAGCTCTTCAACTCGCTGAAAGAATTCATCTAGCAACGTGCGATCGGATGCCCATAAATCGGTATTTAGAGTTCGCAGTTCATTATCTGGTTTACATGTGAATTCGCAATGGAGTTGCTCCATGTGGCTGTATTCACCGTCGAGATGATAGAATTTAAATTGCCGTACAAAATCGAGATAAAACAACTCTTCGCCAGTGAACGGGAATACACCGCATTGGAATAGCACATGATCGTCAACATCCTCAACAGTTAGCTGTACAAACGCTTTGAACACTGACCATGCTTGCATCGGGTCTAAATGTGCAAGGTCAAGACCCGCTTGGATGAGCATTTGCTTAAAGTTGTCTTTTGCCTGATGCGCTTTCATAGAGTACCTGCTGTCGTTATTCGTCACCGCCATTTGCTTCTTTGTCGTTTGACGTTTCGTAACATCCCTCCGCTCGCCTGATGTCCTTGCCCAATCACTACAAACGCACCCGGATCGATCTCGGCCACGATTGCGCGCACAGCGTTCACATCGGGGCGGTTGACGGTGCAAAACAGCACCTTGCGCTCGGCCTCAGTGAACATGCCCTGGCCGATCCAAGCCGTCACGCCCACTTGCAAGCGGGTGAGCAGAGCCTGCGACACCTCCCCGGCCTGCTCGGTCACCACAAACACGGTTCGCACCACGCTGGGGCCTTCAAGCGTGTAGTCCGTCACCAGACCCCAGATGAAGAGCATGATGAGCGAATACAGCGCCTTGTCCCAGCCGAAGACCAAGCCTTCCACGAAAATGATCGCGCCATCGGTGAAGAGATACATCTGGCTCAATGGGATGCCGGTTCTGATTTGCAGGACGCGGCTGATGATGCCGCTCCCTGCCGACGTGCCGCCGCCGCGATACACCAGCCCCGTCGCAATCCCTCCCAAGGCGCCGCCGCAGATTGCGTTGAGCATCAGATCGTGGGTGATATCGTTTGGCAACCACGGCCTGAGCAAATCCGTGCCGACGTTATAGATCAGCACCACGTACAGCGTCTTCGATAAAAACTGGAATCGTCCCAAATGGCGAAAGCCCAGCGCCACCAGCGGCAAGTTCAGCGCCAGCATGGTCAAGCCAATCGGCCAGCCGGTGATTTGGTTGATCACCAGCGCCGAGCCGGATACGCCGCCCGGCGCGATATCCAATGGCGCGAGGAAGAGATTGACGTTGACGGCCAACAATAATGAGCCGAGGGTCAACAGCAAATAGCTTTGCAGGGTTGACGGCCAGCCAAAGTGTTTAAGAGACTGTCTTAAAACTGCTCTCCAACCGCGTCCTCGCGGTTGGGCCGCCCGCGAGGACGCGGGCTTGGAGCGGCTTTTAAGACACTCTCTAAACGATTCGAGCGATTTGCGATTCATTCAAGCTCCAATCATCAACATTGAAGCATCCTGAGCAGAGTGGCGCGGTGTTGTTCCGGGCCACGCAATTGAAGAATGCGGGGCTTGACGCGAGTGGTCGCACCCTTCGACTGCGGCCGGCGGACATCACCGCAGGCCTCCGCTCAGGATGCTTGTCTCATGTGGATTGAGATAATATTTCACGCCGGTGCCTTTCCCGGCCGCGCAGCAGTGCAACCCGCTCCCAACCCTTTGGTGGGACAGCCTCCCCGGCCACCAGCCCGGCAAACTCAGCCCGGATTCGGGCGTCCACCTCGGGCGCGAACACGGCCGGGTTGTCGCGGGTGAGAATGTCGCGCACGCGCCTCATGGCGCGGTCATGGGCGGTGAGGCGACCTTTTTCTTCCCACTTCTGGCGCGGATCACGGTCGGCGATTTCGGGCAGGAAGGCTGTTCGCTTCATGCGCTCGAGGGTGTGAGTCTTGTCAATGAACATGCCGCCCGGCCCAGCTTCGGCGATCAAATCGAGCGCTAAATTTTCTTCGCTGAACTCAACGCCGCGCGCCAGGCGCTTAAGCATCAGGGCAATTTCGTCGTCAATGGCGAGTTGCCCGAAGTCGAGCGACATCAAGGCATCCATCAGACCGCCCATCACAAAATAATCCAGCCCGCCGCACAAAGCGGCTACGCCTGACATGCCTCTCTCATAACCGGCCTGCGCGTCGCTAATCTTGGAGTTCGTCAAGCCAACGTAGCCGCCGCTCGGCACGTTGTAGAACTTTGCCATCTGGGCAAAGCCCATTAGCAACATGCCGGTCTCAATCGCGCCCGGCGCGTATGCCCCCGTGCGCATGTCGCCCACTGTCGGCAAGGTCTGATAAATCATCGGCGTGCCGGGACGCGACATTTGGGTGAGCACACTCTGGGCCAACACTTCGGCGTTGCCCTGAGCCAGCGTCCCAGTCAATGTCAACGGTGAGGTCAGGCCCGCGTTCGGCACAACGGTTCCATAGTGTGGCAGGCCGCGCTCGGCGCACCACATCAGCATCTCGGTCGAGTCGAAGTCCATCGTCAGCGGCGGCACGATGGCGCAATGCCCAAACGTGATGAAAGGCCGCTCAAGATAGGCGGCTTCGCTTCCGGCAATCAGCGCCCCAAGTTTGAGGATTTGTTCGGCCTCACCCGGGTCGATGACTGACGTTCGCACCGGCTTGGAGCAATTCTTCAGCGCCGGATAAAAACGTGACAGGCTGAATTGATTCTCCGGGGCATCGTCGGCCAGGGTGGAGATCGAGAACACATCAATGCCCGGAAGCTCCATCACCAGGTGCGCGGCGCGGGCAATGTCGTCTGAGCGCGCCCGGCGTTCCTGCCCGGTGACTGGATCGACAATGTTGGGGGCCGAGCTGGCGGTTGCCACCAGCGGCCCGTCGCCGGGCAGGGTGCGATCAAACCTTGGGTCGCGCGCGTAAAACTTGAAAGTTGGCGGAATAACTTTGATGAAGTCTTCGACGACGGCGCGGGGGAATTTGACGATGAGGGTTTCAGAGTCGACGGCGCAACCGTGCCGGGCCAGCCGCTGTCGCGCTTTCTCGTTTCGCACCAGCAGGCCCACTTGGGCCAGAATCTCAAGTGAGGCTTCGTGAATGCGCTTAACCTGCTCCGAAGTCAAAAACGTAGCGTGAGTATTCATTAGGGCTCCAGCGGGGCGGTTTCAGTGACGAAGCGGAAACGGTCGCCACGATAGAAGTCATGGCCATATTCCACTGGCCGATCGTCTTTGTCGAACGCCAGTCGTATTTCCAGCATAAGCGGCGCGCCGATTTTGATCTTCAATATCCCGGCTTCATACTCGGTGGCAACCGTTGGCTCCAAACTCTGGCGGGCCCGGCTGATCGTCACCCCGTATTCGGTTTCCAAAATTTCGTAGACAGAGCGTTTTGCCAGATCGAAGCGTTCGAGGCCGGGGAAGCGGGCGACTGGCAAATAAAAGTTTTCTAACATCACCGGTTCTTGCTTAATCAGTCGCACGCGATGCACGAAATAGACTGGCGTAGATACATGTAGGTTCAATTCTTTGGCCACCGCCGACTCGGCCAATCGTTGTTCAAGCGTAATTACCTTTGCCCCCGGCGTGTAGCCGCGCTTTTGCATGCTTTTGGTGAACGGCACCAGTTTACCGGCTTGCCGTTCGATCTTCGACTCAGCCACGTAAGTGCCGTCGCCCTGACGGCGCACCAGCAAGCCCTGCGCTTCAAGAGTATGCAACGCCTGGCGCAAGGTCATCCGGTTGACTTTGAGAGTTTCACTCAACTTGCGTTCTGCCGACAGGCGCTGGCCCGGCTTCAAATCACCCGACTCGATGCGATCGAACAGGCTCTCGGCAATCTGGACGTAGAGAGGAATGCCGCTTTTCTGCGGGCGGACGGGTGAGCGGGGACTCATAGATTGGTATACCAAAGGTCTATTGGTATATACCATTGTGGCCCACTATAGCATTAGTCGCTTTTAGTTGTCAACAGAGATGGCTTGACGGCTTACGGGTAAGTGGCGTACGCGTTGGGTTATCTCTGTTGCGTCTGCCGATCCTGCCGCAGGCCGCGATTCGAGACAGCTTTGCTTTTGTGGTATCGGGATGCTTATCAGGATGGCTGGAGAAATGCCTTACGGCCTTAGGAAGCGTTGCTGTTAAGCGGAATGATTGATGAGTCGATTTTGACCAAACCTTGATTTTTTCTTCACACAAACTCAGCATAATCAACTCTATGGGAATCTGGGCAACTCACCTACAAGTAGGGAAATTTGCGCCGCCGTTTCAAGCTAGTGGGGGTGAAAAGCCCGTGGGTAGTTGCCGTGTTTTAATTGCCGATGATCACAGCGTCGTCCGTCAGGGGCTGCGAATGTTTCTGGGAGCAGATTCGGAAATTGAGGTAGTGGGGGAGGCCCGCCACGGTGCTGAAGCCGTGGAACTGGCGCGCCGACTCAAACCCGATGTAGTGTTGATGGATCTGCTGATGCCGGTGATGGACGGCATCGCCGCCACCATAGCCATCCGGCGTGAACTACCGGACACCGAAGTTGTGGCCCTGACCAGTGTCCTGGAAGACGCCTCGGTTGCCGATGCCGTGCGCGCAGGCGCAATCGGTTACTTGCTCAAGGATACAGACGCTCAAGAACTACGCCGGGCGCTCAAGGCCGCCGCCGCCGGGCAAGTCCAGCTTTCACCCCAAGTGACGGCCCGGCTGTTGCGAGAGGCGGTAATACCGGATAAATCCCCAACGCTCACTAAACGTGAGATCAGTGTTCTGCAATTGCTGGCGCAGGGGAAGTCCAACAAAGATATTGCCCAAACCCTATCGATTAGCGAGCAGACAGTGAAGACCCATGTTGCCCATGTTCTGGGCAAGCTGGGTGTATCGAGCCGTACTCAGGCCGCGCTAATCGCCGTCCGTAGTGGTTTGGCCTAGACGGACTTGTCAGGCCAGAAGTGAAGCCGCAATGGAGAGAAAACTTTATATGAGAAGTTCAGCGCCCCGTCTCGCCTCTTCGCTACGCTTCCTGGTCATCATTACTCTAGCCGCATTCATTGCCGAAGCGCTCATCATGCTGACGCTTCGGCAAATGGAGTTTCATCTGGGAACCTGGCCCGAGGCCATCTTGGATTCAATGCTATTGGTGGCCGTGCTCCTGCCTGCGTTGCACTTGTTCTTGGTGCGCCCGCTGGAATCTCAAATCGCCATGCGTCAGGAGTCCGAGGCGGCATTGCAGAAAGCCCAGGCTGAGTTGGAAAGGCGGGTTCAAGAGCGGACAATGGAACTGACTCGAACCAACGAGGCACTGCAACAAGAACAACGACGCGCCAACGCGATAGCAGTTGAAGCACGGCAACGGGCGGAGGAGCTCGACGCCGTGTTTACAGCCATGGCCGACGCGGTGTTCGTTTTCGACGCGGACGGCATTGCGCTACGGGCCAATCCGGCGGCGCTGGCGATGGTTAGCCCGGCTCAGATTGGCCAATTGAACTGGGCGCAAATCTTTCAATCGGCGTCTATCCATTACTCCGATGGGCGGCCTGTGGCCCGGGATGATCTCCCTGTCTCTCGCGCCCTGCGCGGCGAGACCGTGCGCGGCCAACGACTGCTCATCCTCACCAATATGGACGGGCGGGACTTAACTATACTGGCCTCGGCCTCACCACTGTTTGCCCATGACCAGGTGTCGGGCGCGGTGGTCGTTTGGCACGACCTGACCGAACACGAGCGGCTAGCGGCGCTGGAGGAGCGGCAACATTTAGCGCGTGAACTTCACGACTCGTTGTCGCAAACGTTGTATGGCGTTGCGCTTGGCGCTCACACGGCTCTGGCCTTTCTCGACAGCAAACGAGACAAAGTCGTCGAAGCTCTTAACTATGTGCTTTCTTTGGCCGATGCCGGCTTGATGGAGATGAGGGCGCTGATCTTTGATTTGCGGCCTGAGTCGCTTGAAGAAGAAGGATTGGCGAGTGCCCTAACCAAACAGGCAGCGGCCCTGCACGCGCGATATGATATCGAAGTCAAGACCGAAATCTGCGAGGAGCCGGAGGCGCCTATTGAAACCAAAGAGGCCATCTATCGGATTGCTCAGGAAGCACTGCATAATGCTGCCAAGCACGCCCGCGCCAGCCGGTTGGGGGTGCGACTCAGTTACAAGCAGGGCAATCTGGTGTTGGAAGTGAGCGACGACGGGGTGGGCTTTGACCCGGCGAAATCGTATCCCGGCCATCTGGGCCTGAATTCGATGCGCGAGCGCGCCTCGCGTTTGAGGGGGCAGTTGGAAATTCGGAGCACGCCAAGTGGAGGCACTTCCGTTCACGCGAAATTCCCGCTATATACCAAAACCCTGCCGAACAAATTGGAGAAAGCTCTTAACTGATTTCAAGCTAAACCAGATCCAATAGGGTGGCGTGCAACTGGAAGGCCGGGAGGTTGAGCATCGCAAGCACGCCACCTGCAACTTGAAACGCGCCAATACTAATACTACAACGAGACTTCGTATTACTACGAGACTTTAAGGTTTACACTCATGG
>CAYSIV010000129.1:14677-15637 GCA_964431175.1 uncultured Anaerolineales bacterium | reverse complement strand
GGCCTCGAAATCGACATCCCTCCTGGCTTAGATCTTTCAGATTGAGAATTGCTGCGGTCAATCATGGTGAACACGAATGGGCACGTGATGATGATGGCGATGGCATTCGGGAGGTTCACATCAATACCACGGAAGGCCTCTGGACTGGCAGACGCAATTTTCTGCGACCCTTTCGTGGCGTGCATAAGAAGCATCTGGCCGGCTATGTGGCGATCTGCGAACACAGCGTCAACCTGAAACGCATCACCCCTCGCTTCATCGCTGCCCTTGTTCGTTGCACATAGTTTAGGGATGAGCCAATAATGGGAGTGCAGCCGCACGGCGCGTAGGTTCGTACGACGGAGGGCAATAAATTGAATCCGGACTCATCTGCGAAAACGATGGGCTTCACCGGCATTGACGATCCCTATGAATCGCCGCTACATCCTGAGATCAAGTTAGATACAGTGGAACACACCCCTGAGGAGAATGCCCACTTTATCTTGGATTACCTGATCCAGCAGGGATTGGCGCAGGATGACACGAACGCCAACTAAACCTGTTCCCGCCGACTGTTTGCAAAGACCACTTTGTGGCCGAAACGCTCACGTGACCACCAATTTATATCCTACGCCCATTACAGTCTCAATGCTCACCTGGCTACCAGCCAATATTTTCCGCAAATGAGCGATGTGTACGTCGACCGTGCGCGTCTGCCCAAAAAAATCGAATCCCCACACCAAGTTGAGCAACTGTTCGCGGGTGAGCACCAACCCACGGTGCTCGACCATCGTCAACAGCAGATCGAACTCTTTGGCGCGGAGATTGACCGGCTTGCCGCCGACCATCACTTCGCGGCGGGCTTCATCCACGGCCAGGTCGCCAATTCGGAGGGGGCCGCGCCCGGTTTGTTTAGTCCCTTGCCCCGGCGGGGCGCGGCGTAGAATGGCCTTCACCCGCGCCACCAATTCGCGGGGGTTG
>CAYSIV010000129.1:0-14667 GCA_964431175.1 uncultured Anaerolineales bacterium | reverse complement strand
TTGTCAATGTCCTCGTCGCGGGCGGTCAGCATGATGATCGGCACGTCTGAATCGGCGCGGATGCGGCGGCACACCTCGTAGCCATCCAGCTTGGGCAACATCAAATCAAGCACGACCAGCGCCGGATTCTCTTTGTGGACGGCTTCAATCGCCTGCAAACCGTCGCCTACCGATGTAGTGCGGAAGCCTTCGCGCTCCAGATAGAGCTTGGCCAGTTCGACGATGTTGGCCTCGTCGTCAACGAGGAGAATGAGTTCATTGGGCATTATTTGTTCGTCTCACCCTTAACCTTTGTTGATCACCACCATCTCACTAATCTTGCCGCGCTTACCGGCCTTGGAATTGATTGACCGAATGGCCTGGAGTTCAACCCGTTTGAAGCCAAAGTATAACCGCCGCGTAAAATCCGTCCACGAGTTGTTGAGCATGATCCGGCACCCCTTTTCATCCAAGGCGCGGGCCACCAGCGCCAGCGATTCGTGCTCGAACTTCCCGAAAGGATACTCAGTGTAGCTGGTGAAATTCGCGGTCTTCGACACCGGGTAATACGGCGGGTCAAAATAAATGAAGTCGCCTTTCCGCGCCCGCTTCAGCACGTCACGGAAGTCGGCCACCTCAAGGCTTACCCCGTCGAGGGCGCGGCTGGCGGCGCGCAGTTCATCCGGGTCGAAGATGCCAGGGCTTTTGTAGCGCCCCATGGGCACGTTGAACTGGCCTTTGCGGTTCACCCGATAGAGGCCGTTATAACAGGTCTTGTTGAGGTAGATGAGGCGGGCGGCCCGTTCCACGTTGCTTTGAGCAGAAGGTTCCTCGGCGCGCACGGCATAGTAATATCGGCGATTGTGGTTCTGCTTGTGATCGGTGAGGAGGCCGATGACGGCTTCCACATCGTCGCGCACGGCGCAGTAGCAGTTTATCAACTCTTCATTGGAGTCGGTCAAGCTCACTCTCTTCAGCGAGGCCTTCAACTCGCCGCTCTGGCCAAGATTGTAGAGGTGGAAGTACACTGCGGCACTCCCCACAAACGGTTCGTGATAGCCTGAGAATTGGCGCGGAAACAGCGGCTGGAGTTGCGAAAGCAATTGAGTTTTGCCGCCCGCCCATTTGAGAAACGGCTTGGGCGCGTTGGTTGGGCGAGTAGTGAAGTATGGAAGTTTTTTCATGAGTGATGCTTTGAATTGTAGCCGCTTTCGGCGCGGCCTTCAAATTCCTTCCAGCATTAAAATATCGTCCGGCCTCTTGACTTTTCTCAGCCCGGCCTTATATTGCACTATAAACTTGGAGGGAAGCCAATGATCCAGCTTGAACACGGCGGCAGTGCTTATGGAGCGCGGCTGATCACCAACGAGCCTTACACTCGCAGCCAGTTGATTTATCGTATTACCGGCCAGCGCCTCGTCCACCAGCCTACCTATCAAACCATCCAGGTCGGCCAGGAGGCCCACATTGAAGAACTGGGGGTGCTGGCCTACCTCAACCACTCGTGCCGGCCCAACACCCTGGTAGACACGGCGGCTCTCACTGTCACCGCCGCCCGCGATGTTGCCGCCGGTGAGGAACTCACCTTCTTCTACCCGTCCACCGAGTGGGAAATGGATCGGCCCTTTGTCTGCCTGTGCGGCGCGCCGCAGTGTGTGCGGCTGGTAGCCGGGGCCAAGTATCTCTCAATTGACACTCTCAGCCGTTACTTCATCAACCAGCATATTCGCGACATGGCGATGCTCTCCCTAGCTCAAACCCTCAGCGTGTAACAAGATTTTTAGCCGCCGCGCGCCGCTTTGGCCTGCCTCACAATTTCGGCGATCTGGGCCAGGTGGCTGTCGTCATGTGAAAGTCCGCGAATAAAGCAATTGACGCAGTTCACTTGCTCACTGCCTTCAAAAGGCTGATAGGTGTTGTCGAAGTGAGGCCGGACGGGCCACATCTCCAAACTCGCCAGCCTCATCCGGCGGCTTTCTTCCAGCCGCTCGCGACAGTGGTGGATCGTCGTCACTTCCGGCCACGGCACTTCACCGCGCGAGCGGCCATGAAACACCACGCCCCGCGCCAACTCAACCGCCAGCGCCGCCGACTCTTCAGCCGAGGCGGTGGTGTGAACAATGACGTGGCCCAACGTCCAGGCGATGTTCACTTCAGCTTCGGTCGCCGCCGCCTCATCTCTGGCATTCGGATCACTAGGCTCGAAGGTCACGTCGGCATCCACGCAATTGGCAATCAACCCATGCATCGTGTCCACCATCTCGTTGGTTAGCCGCCGCAAGTCGTCAATCGTGAGCGGCTCCGCGAGTTGGGCCATCGTCATTTGTTTGTTGCGCACCGGAGTAAAGTCAAGCATTAAATTTTAAGCCTTATCGGTGTCCTCTGTTTTGGTAAAGCACTTCAAGTTCTGCCGGAATGTCCAGCCGCAAATTGATCAGGTCACACCGGTAATCCAGCATCCAGGCGTTGTCGTACCGACCCAACAGTTTGTTGCCGGCGAAACAGGCTTTGGCCGCCTCGCGCAATTTATTCTGGCGCACCAAATGGTCAGATTGCAAAAGATACAACTGCGCCACCTGCCAGCGCACCCCGCCATCCAACGCCCGCCACGAGCCGATGGCGGCTTGATGTCCGGCTTCAACGTAATGCCCCTGTCGCCATTCGATGGCGGCGTGTTGAAAAGCGAGTGACGTTTCAAAGCGGCCCAACCCGTCTAAAATGATGTGGAGGCCGAGCACGGCGCTGGCCAGAAAAAGGCCGGTCAGCACGGTGATGACGACGACGGCGGCAACCGGCAATTTCCTCATGGCGGCCTCGCCTTAGTGAATGACGGCCAATTCCTTGCCCACCCTGGCAAAGGTTTCCAGCCCCTTGTTCAAATCGTCTTTGCTGTGGGCGGCAGAGATCATCACCCGGATGCGGGCCTTGCCTTTTGGCACCGTCGGGAAGCCGATGGCCATGGCGAACACGCCGTTGTCAAATAGCGTCCGGCTGAACTGTTGAGCCAGCGGCGCTTCACCCAACATGACGGGCGTGATCGGCGTGGTGCTCACGCCGGTGTCGAAGCCCAGGGTCTTCATCTCCGCTTTGAAGTAGCGGGCGTTGTCCCACAAGCGATCCACCAGTTCGGTAGACTCTTCGAGCAGGTCAATTCCGGCCAGGCAGGCGGCCACGTCCGGCACCGTCATGGCGCTGGAGAAGAGGAAGGGGCGGCCACGCTGGCGCAACCACTCGACGACGGTAGCGTCCCCGGCCACACAGCCACCCACCACGCCAAAGGCTTTGGAGAGCGTGCCGATTTCCACGTCCACCTTGTGGCGCAGGTTGAAGTGGTCAACGATGCCGCGCCCGCCCTTGCCCAGCACGCCTTCGCCGTGCGCATCGTCCACCATGAGCAAGTAGCCTTCCGCCTCAGCTACTTTGAGAACGTCGGGCAGGGGCGCAATGTCGCCGTCCATGCTGAACACGCCGTCGGTGATGATCATCGCCCGCCGGAAGCCGATCTTCTTCTCGGCGGCGATGACCGCGCGCAAACTACCGGCGTTGTTGTGGGCGTAGCGGACGATCTTCGCGCCCGACAGCCGGCAACCGTCAATGATGCTGGCGTGATTCAGCTCGTCGGAGAAAACCACATCTTCTTTGCCGACCAGGGCCGGCACGGTGGCCAGGTTGGCGGCGAACCCGGATTGAAAAGTGATGCAGGCTTCCGCACCTTTGAAAGTTGCCAGCCGTCGTTCGAGTTCAAGGTGCAACTCCATCGTCCCCGCAATCGAACGCACCGCCGCCGGGCCGACGCCATATTTATCCACCGCGGCTTTGGCGGCGGCGACGATGCGCGGGTGGTTGGCCAGGCCCAGATAATTGTTGGAGCAGAAGTTGAGCACCTGCTTGCCGTCCACCATCAGCCACGCGCCCTGCGGCGAGCCGAGAGTGCGAATGATATTGTAGAGGCCTTGCTGTTTGAGTCCGGCGAGCTCGTCGGTGATCCATTGGGTTTTAGAGTTGGTCATAGGTGTCTCCGAAATCAGCGCCAGGGGTTGGCCTGAATGAGGGAAAGTTTTTTCAGGCGCGATAAACGTTTGATCGCCAACTCGCGCTTCTGCGCCTCAGAACGACTCGGTTGGCTTTCAGCATACACCAACTTCACCGGACGGCGAAGCTTGGTGTACTTCGCGCCGCGCCCGGCATTGTGCGTCTTCACCCGCCGTTCCAGGTCGGTCGTCCAGCCGGTGTAAAACGTGCCGTCGGCGCATTCGAGAATATAACAGAAATACATGAGTGGTTAGCGGACAGTGACCAGTGATCAGTTTGGAATACTGTCCACTCATCACTTCTTCTTCCGCCCTAGCCCAACCATCCGCCCCAACATTTGCCCGGCGGTGGGCGTTTCGAGTTTCGGCTTCTCCTCAGCTTCCCAATCGGCTTCGTTGCGCTTCTTCAGCCACACTTCGCGGGTGAGCGTCGCTTCGGTGAGCAAGGTGTCGAGCGTCTGGCTGTCCTTCTCCGAGATGGCTTTGCGCAAATGATTGAGGTGTTCGAGGGCCTGGTCGAGATAATGCAGAGCGCTAGCCTGATTCAGCAGGGCGGCGGCGCGGAGCGCGGCCGGGCTGACAAATGAAATGGGCGCCGTGGCGGTGGCAAAGGTGCGGTCGGCCACTTTGCGAGCATCCATCCAGCCGGGGGTATTGCTCACGGCACGCATCAGGGCCGTGGCCAACAAGGCCGGCAAGGTGCTGGTTCCGGCCAGCAAGGCATCGTACTCAGCCGCATCCACAAAAAACGGCGTTGCCCCGACGAGCCGGGCAAAATCGTTCAGCAGTTTCAAGGCTTCGGGCGGCGGCTCGGCTTCGGGCACCAGCGCCCATAATCCGTTATCAAACAGATCGGCGCGGGCGGCCTCGAGGCCGGTGAGACCGTCGTGCAAATAAAGCGGGTTGAGGATGGGACTGCCGCCGACGAAGTAACGATCAGCCGGGATCAGTTCAGCGGCCCATTCAAGCACCGGCGCTTTGAGCGGCGCAACATCGGAGACCACACTGCCCGGCTTGAGGTTAGGCGCAACTTCCTGCATGGCTTGCCGCAGTTCTTGCAGAGGCACGCTCAGCAGAATCAGATCAGCGTTCTCGCAGGCGGCCGGCAGGTTCCACTCGGTGCGATCTACTGCCCCCCGGGCCTGAGCCTGGCGGGCAATATCGGGCGAGCGGTCGTGGCCGATCACTACCAGTTGATCAACGGTTTTGCGTTTGAGGGCCAGTCCGATGCTGGTTCCGACTCGGCCCAGGCCGATGATAGTAATTTGAGGCATTTTCGATTTTGGATTGCGGGTTCAGTTGGCGTTATCGGCGGCTTGCAACTCTGGCAACCACGCCAACTCCTGACTCTTATTCTGATGATGACGAATCAGGGAGGCGACACTGGCTGAGCCGCCAGCGGCTTCCACCATGTCGGCCCCCCAGGCCGGATGTTGAACGGCGACGGCGAAAGGCCGGGCCAACCACGACGGTTGAACCGTCACGGCACGCCCCCATTTTTCTGCCAGTCGCGGTATGAATTTTAATCCCAATACGATCATCACTTTCTCCCAAACGGCCAGCGGCATTTTGCCCTTGCCCACGTCGTGCAAGAGCGCGGCAGTGAGCAGGTCGCGGTCGGTGTGCCCTTGCGTCATCAACGTTTGTCGCACGCAGTAAGCGTGATACTGCTCGGCGGGCGCCATATGGCAAAAGAGTTCGAAGAGCGGCGGCGTAAGCCAGCCACGCACCTCGGCCAGCGCCTCCGCCGACACGCGCCCGGTCAGCAGTCGCCCAAATTGCCAGACTCGGTAGCGTGCGCCCGTCATCAGCCAACCAGAAGTTTCAAGAGGCTATTTTGCGCCGGGCCGATGAGAAAGCCAAGCAAGTTAAAACCAAATCGCCCACTGACGACCAGCAACAGCAATAACATCGGCCCCACTTGCTCCAGCCCGGCCAGCGTGTTGGCCCACTGATCAGGCAAAACGCCGAGCGCAACTTTGAAACCGTCGAGCGGCGAGATGGGAATCAGGTTGAACAGCATCAAGCCAACGTTGACCTGAATGAAGATTTGTAGAAAGTCGGAGAGGGAAGGCACGATCTGGCCCACGCCGCCGATGTTCAGAGCGCCGCCCAAACCCAGCCGAAACGGAATAGCGGCCAGCATGGCCATGAGAAAATTGGAGAGCGGCCCGGCGAAAGCCACAATAGCCATGCCGGTGCGAACCGGCACACGATAGTTGTAAGGGTTGGTAAGCACCGGCCGGCCCCAGCCAAAGCCGCTAACAATGAAGAGGAGCGAGCCAAACGGATCAAGATGCGCCAGCGGGTTGAGGGTGACGCGGCCCTGACTGCGCGGCAGAGAGTCGCCCAAATAGTCGGCGGTGATAGCATGAGAGAACTCGTGGACGGTGATAGCGAGGATGAGAGTGAGGCCGAGAGAAATGTAAAAGGCCATTATTACACCACAATTCCAAGAATAAGGACTGGAATATCAATATCGGCAACGCCGCGATGTTCCAAGTCCCATACTATCTGCTCAAAATATGAAACACCGGTAGACATCTCATTTGCAAGCTCTTTGATAGGCACAACTTCAATCCCCACATCTATCAAGCCCATCTTCTGAAAGATTGTCATTTTGGCGCAGACGTTGTAAACCATGAAGCTGTACTTGCCAAACTGGATTTCAACGCCGACCTTGTTTTTCACAAAATCGATGTCGCGAAAAGCACCTCTGGGCTTGGCAGATGGTGTGTAATTCGAAACATAATATTCAGTCGGGTAGTCGCATAGAACACGATGATTATTCCACCCCCTCTTTTCAAATTCTGCTCCAAAAGCCTTGTTCAAAGACTTTGGGCTAAACAACACTTTGCCTGGCATTGTCTTTTCGCGGCTGGTTTTAGTCTTGTGAGATTTCCCTCTGACCGCTTCGATAGCCTGTTGCACTTCCTGAAATTCGGCGTTGAACTTCGCCTCAATGGCTTCTTTCCCATTGTTGAAGGAATACATGCCCACAATTTTCATTTTCGATACTTTCCCTTTTTGTCCAGGAGTTTTCGTTGAGGCGCTTCCTTCCATTCGTCAGGTATTTGCGCTACTTTCTCGCGACCTGTAGGCACGTAAACCGGCTTGCCCATCGGCCTGATTTTTAGAGCGCCGTTGACAAGCGCCTGCAAGCGTTCACGAGCAATATCAACGTAACTCTCCTCTTTTTCACTGCCCAACGCCCGGCGATTATGCATAGTTGCAGCAATGAGTGATGTGCCAACGCCGGCATAGGGATCAAATACCCAGTCGTCCTCGTGAGTTAGCGCAAGGATACAACGCTCAATAAGTTCGACAGGATACTGGCAGGGATGTAGCGTTTTCTCCGGGTGGTTAGACTTGACGTTGGGCACATCCCAAAAGGCTTCATCCCAATCTTCCAATAGTATTTTCCACACATCCGAAGGATTCTTACCATTGGGATTACCAGATGGCTTGCCTTTATTTGGCCCTTTATAGTGGCGCTTGCCCGGATATTTTGACGGCACACGAACAGGGTCAAGGTTGAATACGTAATCGTCGCTTTTAGTGAACCAGAGAATCGTTTCGTAGCGCCCAGAAAACCGTTTTGAGGTGTGCAGGCCATGCCCAAAATGCCAGATGATCCTGTTTCGCAAAAACATACCTAGCTTTTTGAACATACCGTAATAGAGGATATCCAAAGGATAGACCTCACCATCTTCGACGAAATTGCCTACTTGCCAGCAAATACTACCGTCTTCTTTGAGCACGCGATGGAGTTGAGCTATCAATTGCGCCTGAGTCTCTAAATACTGTTCGATTTCAACACGCCGTTCGTAATCTTTGCCCAGGTTGTAAGGCGGTGAGGTGACAACAAGGCTTAGCGAGTTATCTGGAATTGTGGCAACGAAATCCATTGCGTCGCCACTGTAAAGAACCAGCCTGGCATTTGGGTCATAACGTTCGTGTATTTCTTTCGGCGCTTCAAAAAGAGATAAGTTGATCATCTTGCTCTCATCTACAAACAGGGAATTTGATAGTGTGCACACAAAACATGTCAGGATGCTCGCGGCGGATTTGTAATCCGCCGCCAAACCGCCGGATTACAAATCCGGCGGGAGCGTGAGCCGGGTTATATTCTGACAACCTTTGCGTGCACACGTTTGATATGGAAAGATTATAACATCCCCTCTCTCTGCTATAATCGCCTCATGCCGCTCGACTTGGCGATTGGAGATCGGCTCAAACTCCGCAAACCGCACCCGTGCGGCGGCTACGAGTGGACGGTGGTCCGACTCGGAGCCGACATTGGCCTGACGTGCGACTCTTGCGGGCGGCGAGTCCTGCTCCCCCGCCGCGAACTGGAGAAACGACTCAAGACCAAACTGCCCCCGGCCCCCGGCCCTCAGCCAACCGAACAATGACTCATCGCATCGTCATCCTCATGTCCGACACCGGCGGCGGCCATCGCGCCTCGTCCGAAGCAATTCAGGAAGCTCTCAATATTAAGTATGGCGGGTCAGTTCAAGTTGAACTGATTGATGTCCTCAAACAATATACGCCGTATCCGTTCAGCCGCTTTCCGGCCTGGTATCCAAGCATTATCGCCCGCGGCTCGCAGTTCTGGGGATCGGGCTTCAAGGCCAGCGACGGCTCAAGCCGAAGCCGCGCCCTGACCGGCGCGTTCTATCCTTACACCCGGCCCGCCTTCCGGCGCATGGTGCGCGAGCACCCGGCCGATGTGTACGTGAGCGCCCACCCCCTGCTCACTATGCCCAGCCTGCGCGCCCTGGGCAAGCGCCGCCCGCCCTTCGTCACTGTCGTCACCGACCTGGTCTCGGCCCACGCCTTCTGGTTCTATCCCAAAGTCGATCTCATCATTGTCCCCACCGAGGGCGCTTACCAGCGCGCCCTCAAAAACAAAGTGCGGCCAGAGAAACTCAAAGTCATTGGCCTGCCCATCTCGCAACGGTTCAGCGCGCCGCCCGGTGATAAACAGCAACTCCGCCAGGCGCTTGGGTGGCGGCCAGACCTGACGACGGTTCTGCTCGTCGGCGGCGGCGAGGGCATGGGGCCATTGCAAGAAATCGCCTGCGGCATCGCCGAGGCAGGCTTGCCTTTGCAACTGGCGGTGGTGGCCGGGCGCAACGAAGCCTTGCGCGCGCGCCTCAACGCCGCGCAGTGGAAAATCCCGGTGCACATCTATGGCTTCGTCGCCAACATGCCCGACCTGATGCGCGCCGCCGACCTCATCGTCACCAAAGCCGGGCCGTCGTCGGTGGTGGAAGCCATCAACGCCGGATTGCCGATCATTTTGAGCGGCGCCCTGCCGGGGCAGGAAGAGGGCAACATTCATTTCGTGGTAGACAATGGCGCGGGGCGCTGGGCGCCGGGGCCGAAGAAAGTGGTGGCCGCCGTGCGTGAATTGGCCGGTTCTGGCCCCGAGGTGTTGGCCGCCGCCGCCGCCAACGCCCGCAAGCTGGCCCGGCCTCAGGCGGCGCTGGATATTGCCGCAGAGATTGGGAAGTTTTTGCCGACCAAGGATGAAAGACGAATGACGAATGACGAATGACGAATGTTCGTCTACCATCCTTCGTCTTTCGTCAAAAGAAAACGCCCCACTTTTCAGCGAGGCGTTTTTATTCTGGCGGGAAGGGAGGGATTTGAACCCTCGGTACAAGGTTGAAGCCCCGTACAAGCACTTAGCAGGCGCTCCCGTTAAACCATGCTCCGGCACCTTCCCGTTTTGTAGGGGCGAAGCATTCGCCCAATTATTAATCAGTTTGCCGAGTGTTCAAGCGAATGCTTCGCCCTTACCTCAGCGGAGGGAGAGGGATTCGAACCCCCGGTGAGGCAAGGCCCCACAACGGTTTTCAAGACCGTCGCTTTAAACCACTCAGCCATCCCTCCCGACTGCGCTGGCCGCATTTTACCATACTCAAGCGGCTTTTCGCTTTTTGAGTTCAGCCAGAATCTCGGCGTGCTTCTCTTTGGTAATCGGATACAAGTATACGAAGACAAAGCTAAGAAGAAGAATGGCCGCGCCCGCCGGGCCGACTAACACTCGCAAGGCCAGCAAAACGTTCGCCGGTTGAACCGGATCAGGTTGGCCCGGCACGGCCTTGATATAACCGGCCAAATCCAACACCCAGCCGGAGATGAACAGGCCCAGCGACAGGCCAAACTTCTGCAATAGCACAAAGAAACCGTAGAACACGCCCTCGCGCCGCTGGCCGGTCTCAAGCTCATCGAGTTCAATCACGTCGGGCAACATGCTCCACGGGATGAGATAACCCACCCCCAATCCGGCCCCAGCAATGATGCCAAGCAAGAAGACCATTGTAACCTGGCCTGGCTGAATGAAAAACAGCCCAAGCAAAACGGCCATAAAAATGGTCCCGCCAATGTAATAGACGTTCTTCTTGCCAATCCGCTCACTCGCCCTTGCCCAGATCAACACCCAGATGAAAGACGACACCTGGACGGCCAACAGCAAGAAGCCAAACTGCCCGGCTTCAATACCGATCCAGTCGCGAGAATAGATAAACAAATTATTCTGCACAAACTGGATCGTCAGCCACGAGAACAGGTAAATAGTGGTGACCAAAACAAAGGCCCGGTTGCTGAGCGCAATTTTGATTCCTTCGAGGAAGCCGGGGCCGTCGCCGGTTTGCTGGGCCGCTGTGCCTCTTTCGCGCACGCCGAAGAAAACGGCGAGGAAGCCAACCACACTGACTATAGCCCAGATGCCAATGCTCAAGGCGTAGCCGGTGCGTGGGTCATCTTTAAACGCGTTGATGATCTGCGAGTGACCAAACGCCGAGAGCACCCCGCCCAAAATTGAGAAGCTGAAGCGAAATGAATTCAAGCTGGTGCGCTCGTCGTAGTCCAGGCTCAGTTCGGCGGTGAGGGCGGTGTAAGGAACGTTGACGATGGTGAAGGCCGTATCCAGCAACAAGGCGATGACCAGGTAATACCAGAACTTCAAGTCTTCGCTGATCGGCGGCACAATCCAGTGCAGAAAGAAGAACAGCCCAAATGGGATCGCGCCATACAATATCCACGGGCGGCGGCGGCCCATGGCGCTTTTTGTCTTGTCGGTGAGCCAACCAACCAGGGGATCGTTGACTGCATCCCACAGTTTGACAACCAGCAGGAGGGTGCCGGCCGGGCCGGGTTCAAGCCCGGCGACGTTGATGAGGAAATTCAGCAGGAAGAAGCCGCTGATGGCAGTGACCATGGCCGGGCCAAGATCGCCCGCGCCAAAGGCCAGTTTGGTGACAAGCGATAGTTTCTCCGGCTTTGCTTCGGCAGAAGTGGTCATGGGCTGGCTCCTGTAGAGGAAAGATGTCCGAGGATTATAGGAGAGAAAAGGATTGAAAGCAAAAGGCGGCCAGTGTTGTGGGGGCGAGTTGGCAACTCGCCCTATTAAGCTTTGATCGCCGCCGCAACTTTCATCCAGTTCGCGTCAACTTCGCTTGGAGCGAAGGGGAGATAAATCGCAAGATGATCCACCAGCCCCTCATACCTGGCCCGCAGTTTGCCGCCAACGTCGTCCCACGTTCCTTCCACCAAAAACTCGGCTAACATCTCGTCAGTGATAACGGCGGGCATCTCGCCCCAGCCGCCTTTGGCCGCAAGCGTAGTGAGGGTTTCGGCCTGCGCCTCCCAGCCGTGCAAACTCATCACCGGCCGGTAGGTGGGAGTTGAAGCGTAGAAAGCAATTTGCGAACGCATCGCTTCGCGCATCATCGCCCGCGCCGCCTCGTCTTCGCCAATCGCCACAAAGGCCGAGGCGGCAAGGGCGACCTCGCTTCGGGATCGTCCGGATTTGGCCGCGCCCGCTTCGATATTCGGCAGGATGACTTCCTCAAGATAGCGGCGGGTGTGATAAGGGTGAACGTGGAAGCCGTCGGCGGTTTCCCCGGCCAGCTTGATCAGGGGAGCGTTGACTCCGGCGATGTAGATCGGAATTTTCGGGTGCGGCATCGGACCGGGGTTGAAGAACGGCGTCATCAACGTCAGCTTGAAATGCTCGCCGCGAAAGTTGAGGCGGTCGCCCGTCTCCCACGCTTTCCAGATCGCGCGCAGGGCGGCGATGAACTCACGCAGTTTGCCGACCGGCGACTCGGGCCAGGCCAGGCCAAAGCGCCGCTCGATGTGCGGCTTCACTTGCGTGCCGAGGCCGAGGATGAACCGCCCACCCGACTGTTGGGCCAGGTCCCAGGCGGTGTAAGCCACCGTCATCGGGCTTCGGGCAAAGGCGATGGCCACCGCCGTGCCGAGTTGGATGGTGCTAGTGTGTTCGGCGGCGAGGGCCAGCGGCAGGAAGGGATCGTGCTGGGTTTCGGTGGTAAAGAGGCTGTGCGCGCCGAGGGCTTCAGCGCGGCGGGCCAGGTCGGGGACTTGCTTGAGGGAGACGGGGGCGAGGGCGATGTCGAAATGCATCTGTGTTTTCCTTTCCGATCCGTTGACATTATAACCGCCAAAAAGAGAAGCCCGGCGCGCAACCGGGCTTCTTGGTTACCAGTATTCTCGCATGAGTTCCTTCGACCACTCCGGCTGACGAATGTTTTCCCGTGGCAAGAACTCGGCCATGATGGGTTTGATGTCCAACACCGGCGTGCCGTCAATTGCATCCAGGCCTTCAACTCGCAAGACCTTCCCTTCCCGGCTGATGATTCTGACGGCGGCCAGCCCGATCCGGTTAGGACGGTTCTTGCCGCGCTGGGCAAAGATGCCCACCCTGGGCCAGGCCGGGTTATTTCGCGGGTGGCGGGCGCCGGTCACGATCTTCTCGTCGTCAACCTGGTGGAAGTAGAAGATGACTTCCGCGTGCGAGAACTCTTCAATTCCCCACAAGTTTTCTTCGCTCAGCGACTCGTCAAGAACAATCTCCGAAACAATCCCGCCCCAGTGGTCGTCTTCGATCTCCTGACGCGAGTTTCTTACAATGCCAATCGGTTGCAGAGTAATCACGCAGTCTCTCTATTCCATCCACACCGTGCGGTCTTCAAACGAGGGACGCGAGATGGAGGCCGGTTCGGCCAGGGGGTAGCCGATGTGAACGAAGGCAATGAGGTGTTGATCCGGGGCGAGGCCAAAGAAGGCTTTCACATCCGGGTCGAGGGCGTTGGGGCCGGTGTTCCACTTGGCAGCCAGCCCGAGAGCGTGCGCGGCCAGAAGCAAGTTTTGCACTGCCGCCGCCGCGGCGCAAACATTTTCAATCTCCAGAATTTTGGCGTCACCCGGCTTGTCCACCGCCACGACGATGAGCAGGGGCGAGCGCAAGGCCTTGGAGCGTTGGACGGCCAATGCGGCGTCGTTTGCGTCCGGCTCGCGCTTGTGAAAGGCGGCGGCGAAGGCATCGCCGAGCCGCTCGCGGGCGGCGCCGGTGACGACGAAGAATCGCCACGGGCGCACTTTGTAGTGGTTGGGCGCTTGCGCCGCCGCGCTCAACAGTTTCTCAATCAGATCGCGTGGCACCGGGTCGGGCTTGACTTTGCTAATGGATTGGCGGGTGTGAATTGCGTCGAGGGTTTTCATAGTGCGACTTCCAGTCGCAACAAAATTCTCACCGCAGAGATGCAAAGAAAATACCAAGAAAATTCTGCGTTCTCCGCGCGCGAAGCGTGTGCGGTTCAATAATCTTCGGGGCCAGGGTAGTTTTCAAAGGTCATACTATGTCAGGAGATCAAAAAGTGTTCGTGGCTTGCATTTTAGCCCAGATCCTCTGGCGCTAAAACACCTGCCACGAACACTTCAGGAAGCGGAAGAAAGCCGGAAGCTCAAACGGTGGCGTGAACTGCTTTCGCCATCAGGCGGGTTGTCCACCAGCGCACTGCGCCGAGGGTAATCAGCCAGTAGCCAACGTAGGCAACTACTTCGACAAGCGAGGGTGTGGGGGTGTAACCGACGAGCGTGCGCAGAAGTTGCCCGGCCAGCGATTCGGCGCTGATGAAGGCGCTGGTGTTCCAAACCTGATCGACGACTTCGGGCAGGAGACCGGCCTCCTGAAACTCGTGAACACCGTGCATGAACAGCCCGGCGGCGAAGACGAGCAAGAGCAAACTGGTGATGTCAAAGAACAGCCGCACGTTGAGCCGGACGGTGGAGACGTAGAGCAGGTAGCCGACGAGGGCGGCGATGCCCAGGCCGATCACCGAGCCAATGAGCGTATCCAGGCCGCTCGACTGAAAGGCGGCAGCCCCGAGCAACAAGGCGGTCTCAACACCTTCGCGGAATACGGCGATGAAGGTCAAGGCAAAGAGTCCCCAGGTTGCGCCCCGAGTCACCGCCTTTTGCATATCACTTTCGAGTGAGGCCTTGAAACTGCTGGCCTGCGACCGCATCCAGAAAATCATCCAGGTGAGCACGGTGACGGCCAGCATCATCGTTGTGCCTTCAAAGAGTTGCTCGGCGCGGCCTTCAAGCTCTGCGCCCACAGCAGTGATGCCCACCGCCAGAGCCACGCTCAGCAGAACAGCGGCCAACACGCCAGTCCAGGCTACGCGATCATATTGCTTCTGGCCGATCTTCCGCAAATAGCCAAAGACAATTCCTATGATAAGGGCGGCTTCGAGGCCTTCTCGCAGGGTAAGCAGTAATGACACCAACATTCGTTTTCTCCGCTCCTTGAAAGTAACGTTTGATTACGGTAATATTA
>CAYSIV010000128.1:0-15722 GCA_964431175.1 uncultured Anaerolineales bacterium | reverse complement strand
AGGCCAAATGATGGCCTACCTGCCCGACGCCAACGCCGACAAGCTGGCCGAACTGCTGGTGGCGTTTGCCAACAGCGAAAAGCCAACCCAGAAAGCTTGAGGAAATTATGGAAAAAGTTGTAATCGAAATCCCGGATGAATTGGTGGCCGAGTTCAAGCAATATAAGGACATATTGCGGGAAGTTTTGATTTTGGGCTTGTTCCAATTGAAAGCCCAGCAAGCCCTGACTCTTTACAGTCGGGGTGTGGTATCAATCGCCCGGGCCGCTGAATTGGCCGGCCTTTCGAGGCAGGATATGATTCGTCAGGCGCGCGCGCTCGGCATCCAACCTAGATGGTCCGATTCGATGGTGAAAGCTGAACTGGCATGAAAGCAGTATCAAACGCCGGGCCGCTAATGGCCCTTGGCAAATTGAGCTTGGTTCATTTGCTTCATCAACTTTATGAGCAAGTATTGGCCCCATCAGCGGTTCACGAAGAAGTGGTCGTTCGCGGCCTGGAGACCAGGCAACCCGACGCTTATGCCATCCAACTTGCCATCGCTCGCAATGAAATTTCTGTTATACATGTTGACGACAACAACTTATCAGATGTCGTGCAATCTCTCCCGCTTGGTCGAGGCGAAAAGCAAACCATCCACTTGGGGCTACAAGAGTCGGCGGATTGGACACTGCTCGATGATCTAATTGCTAGAGAAGAAGCCGAGCGGCTTGGGCTGAAAGTCAAAGAAACGGTTGGCGTTATTACAGAGGCCTATCGAAAAGGCGCGTTGTCCTTGCAAGAAGTTGAAATCATCTTTCAAGCGATCCTGGATCGAGGTGACATTTGGATCAGCGATGCCCTGATCCGGCGGATTCTGGATGAACTGCGGACAGCATAAAGATGACCCTCTCCACCCTCCGCCCCGCAGGCCAAATGATGGCCTACCTGCCCGACGCCAACGCCGACAAGCTGGCCGAACTGTTGGTGGCTTTCGCCAACAGCGACGGGGGCATGGTGGTAGAGGAGCAACGAGAAACCGGACCGACCCGATAATGGTCGCTCGAACGCCACCCGCGGCGGCAAAGCCTAAAGCCGCAACCCGGAAACCCGCTCACAAGCAAGCCGCCAGAAAGCCGCGCCTGCCTCAACGCGTGCGCCAGGCGCTAGCCGACTTTCAACGTCGGGCGCTCGAACTGTTCGCCGGCGATATTCTACAAATCATCCTGTACGGCTCGTATGCGCGTGGCGAAGCCACGCCTGACTCAGACGTAGATGTGATGGTAGTGGTGAATTGGACGGATCCTAAAGGTGAGAGTGTTTATTATCATCCACGTTCCAACGACACACGAGTGAAAATCTTGGACGAGTTGGCTCTCGACCTTTCACTCCAATTCGGCTTTACTATCTCGGCCTATCCGATGACTGAGAAAGTGTTCAACACCGACAACCCGCTGGCTGGCGAAGCCAAGCGCGAAAGGCAAGTGCTGTGGCAACGGGAAGGATGGAAGATGGCAGACGAAGAAGAGGAACATCCAGCCAAACCGCGCGATCCGAAAACGTGGTTAGCAATGGCTGAAGACAAGTTGGGCAGAGCTCAAAAAGCCTTTCGGGCCGAGTTGTATGGCGAAACTGCTTCCATCGCTTATTATGCAATGTTCTACGCCGCGCGGGCGGCGCTGTTGAGCAAGGGCTTGTATCTCGTCAAGCACAGAGCGGCGGCAGAGAAATTTGGCGAGCTATTTGTGAAAACCGGTCTGGTTGAAAAGAGTTTCAGCGACCGCCTGAAGAAAGCTAAGGAAGAACGAGAGAGAAGCGACTACGAACCGTTCGATCCTCTCTCGCGTGATGAAGCAGAGAAAGTTCTCTCAAATGCTGAAGCTTTCGTCGCCAAAATCAAAGAGTTGCTCAAAGCTAAAGACCAGTCATGACCCTCTCCACCCTCCGCCCCGCAGGCCAAATGATGGCCTACCTGCCCGAAGTCAACGCCGACAAGCTGGCTGAACTGCTGGTGGCGTTCGCCAACAGCGACGGCGGCACGATCGTGGTCGGGGTGGACGAGGCGGGGAAACCGACCGGGCGAGTCTTTTCGGAAGAGATCGAGGCTGTGCTCCGCTCTGCCGAGCGCATGTGCCGCCCGGTGATCCACACTGGCTGGGAGCACAGCGAGGGGCCGGGCGGCGTGATCTTCGCCATCACCATCGCCCGCAGTCCAGAACTGCACGCGCTCCACGATGGGCGGGTGATCATTCGCATGGGGGCGCACAATCAGCCGCTGGGCGGCGAGGAGATCAAACACCTGGCCGCTACCAAGTCGGCGGGCGATTACGAGGCCGAGCTTGCGTCCGGCGCAAAACGGAACGACCTCGACGACGAAGTGATCGCCGAGTTCATCGAAAAGCGGCAGGCTCGCCAGCGCAAACCGGCCACCGGCGCGCCGGACGAGGTGCTCAAAGAAATCAGCGCATTAAACAGTGACGGTCTCCCCACCATCAGCGGCCTGCTTCTCTTCGGGAAGAATCCGCAACAATTTCTGCCGCAAGGCGGCATCATCTTTGTCAAATTCATCGGCATCGAGCCGCGCGGCGAAGACGGTCTGGCCGGTTATGGCCGCCGCGAGGAGATCACCGGGCCGCTGGCGCGGGTCATCGAGCGCGCCTGGCAGGTGATCTACGAAGAGATGTCAATGGGTGCGGTCGTGAAGGGATTGGAGCGGCAGGACATTGTCGAGTATCCGCCGTTTGCGGTGCGCGAGGCGCTGGTGAACGCCGTCTGCCACCGCGATTATCGCCTGCGCGGGCGGCGCATCGAAATTCGCATGTTCGCCGATCGCATGGAAGTGATCAGCCCTGGCGGTTTACCAGGCTTCATCACCGTTGATAATTTGGTAGAAGAGCATTTCTCGCGCAACCCGCGTTTAGTGTCGGGGCTTTTTCAGTGGGGCTATATTGAAGAATTGGGACTGGGCATTGACCGGATGATTGAAGAGCTGGTTCAAGGGGGGCATCCGCCGCCTCGTTTCAAAGACCAGCCTCATTCGTTCACCGTGACTCTGTTCAACGCCCGCGAGCGCAAAGCCGTGCCGCCCGGCGGCTGGAGCAAGAACATGAACGAGCGCCAGGCCCGCGCTCTCACCTACATCCGCGAGCGCGGGAGCATCACTAATCGCGAGTATCGCGATCTGTGCCCGGACGTTAGCCCCGAAACGTTGCGTATTGACCTGGCCGATTTGGTGGACAGAGGTGTTTTACTAAAAATCGGAGCGAAAAAAGGGACATATTACATCCTCAAGTAAAGGAATCTCAGGAAATCGCTTAGTTTTAGCCAGTTCCTGTGTTTCCCTTTTTCCCAAATTTATCCCAAATCGCAATTTGCGATAATTTATGTCAATCAGTATTCCGTTTTTTTCTGTGCTGATCATCACAGCCCTGGCCTACATCATTCTATGTCTTTACATCTTACGCCGTGATGAGCCGCTTGGGGCCGAACGTTGGATGGTGGCTTACTCGCTATGGTCGGTTTTTCTGGCCGGGGCGCTGGCTCTGAGTGACACGGGAATGTACTTGTTTGGCTACGCTTCCGGACTCTGGCTGGCGCTAGCAAGTTTTGGCGGGCTATGTTTGTTGGGTGGATTGACGTTTCAATATCTCGAACTGAACGGGGCTACTATCTGGCTGGGGGCAATATTGCCTGTCATAAGCATCTTATTCCTGGCTGATTTCCAGGATCAGGCTCTGGGATTGCGTGAGCTCACTTGGCAAGCCGCTATTCACACGACTGCCGGCTGGTTACCTTTGGCCGCCGCCCTGGGCTGGGGCATCGCCGGTTTTGCTCTCATTGCCGTCACTTTCAATTCCGTCACCGAGGCCCGCCTGCCCCTTCAAGCCAATCGCCGCCTGTGGTGGGTGATCGCCCTATCGGCGATTTTGGTGGGCGAGGCGGTTGCCATGTGGAGCATTGGCCCGCTTACCATCGTCGGCCAGAGCCTGCGCGTGATTGGTGTGTTGATCGCCGTCTACACCACCACCGTCCACGACCTGGCCGATATTCGCAGCCTGGTGCGGGCCGGGCTGGGCAACGCCCTGTTTGTCGCCATTATCTCGCTCATCACCATTCTCGGAATTAGCCTCGCCTTCTTTTTGTTTGGCCGCCTTCCACTCTTGCAATGGCAAATCGCCGTCGGCCTGATCATCGTCCTGCTAGCGATCATCTATCAACGACTGCAACCCAGCCTGACCAAATTGGTGCAGAGAGCAGTGCTGGCCGCCGGTTACGACACGGCGCAAATTGTGGCCGACTACAGCAACCGCGTTGCCAACCTCCTGGATATTGACGAGTTGGCGATCACGATGGGTTTAACGCTGGCTCAGGCTGTCCAATCGAGCCGGTTGGCCCTGCTCCTGATCACCCCCAAAGACAAGTTCACCCAGGCCGACTTGCTGATTGGCGCAGGGAAATTGCCTACCGCGCCATACCAGTTTGACAACAACTCCCCCTACCTCAAAACCCTCACCAGCAGTCGGCGGCCACTACTTCAATACACCCTGGACTACAGCCCGCAGTTCAAAACCATTCAATCCGCCGAACGCGCCTGGTTGAACGATCTTAGCATTGATGTTTACGTGCCAATTTTCGACGGCGAGACTCTGAGCGGCATCGTGGCCATTGGCGCGCGCCAAAGCGGCGACCCGTACCGCGCCCGCGAGCTCGAACTGCTCTCGGCCATCGCCGACCAGACTTCGGTGGCCCTCAAGAACGCCCGCCTCGTTACCCGCTTGCGCATCATCAATGAAGAAATGAGCATTCTCAATGAAGGGATGCGCGAACTTAACAAAGACCTGGCCGACAAAAACGAACTACTCCGGCAAATGGACAAGGTCAAAACCGACTTTATCAACATCGCCTCGCACGAACTGCGCACGCCGCTCACCAAGATTCGCGGCTACACCGACATTATGGCCGAGATGAATCACGACAATACCATGGACAAAGACCAGGTGGACATGGTGACGCAACAATTGAAGAAAGCCGGAGATCGTCTTGAAGAAGTGATCGCTCAGATGCTCGACGTCTCCCAGCTCGACGTCGAAGCCATGCGCCTGACGTTTTTGAACACCAGCGTTGATGCCATTCTGCGTATCGCGTCCGACAGTTTCAACCAGGCGCTCAAAGAACGGAACATCACCCTGACGCTTCAAGGGACGACAACCCTGCCATCTATTCAAGGCGATTTCCAGCGGCTGTCGCAGACCTTCAGAGAAATCATCGGCAACGCGATCAAATTCACCCCCGATGGCGGGCGGATCGACATCCATGCCAACCACCTGCCAGCCAACTTTGACAAAGATCGCCCCGATGCCATTGAAATCGTGGTGGCCGACACCGGGGTGGGAATCGATCCCTCTCATCACGAACTGATCTTCGAAAAGTTTTTCCGGGTGGGAAGCACTTCGCTTCATTCCACCGGAGCCACCAAGTTCATGGGCGCCGGCCCCGGCCTCGGTCTGACAATTGCCAGAGGCGTCATCAAGGGGCACGGCGGCCAAATCTGGGTGGACAGCGAGGGGTTCGACCGCGAGAAGTGCCCCGGCAGTCAGTTCCACGTCGTCCTGCCGCTGGCGCCGGTTGTGCCCGCCAGTAACCAGAAGCCTACTGCGCCAGCATGAGGTTTGATGTAAATTAAGGGCCATGTCTACTGCCGTCGTTGTCGCCGTTGCGCTTGTTTACTTCGGACTGTGTGTTTATATCATCGTCCGCCGTGAACACCCGTCGCGCGCCGACCAACTGCTCACGGCTTACGCCGGCGCTTCGACGATGTTCCAGGTGGCCCTGGCCTTTGAGGACGCCAAAGTCAAAATTTTCAACATCGGGCCTGGCATCTGGCTGGTGCTGGGCAGCCTGAGCGGGATGTGCATCCTCGGTGCGCTCACCTTCACCTTCCTCAAAGTGAAATGGGGGCCGGCGTGGCTAATAGCCATCCTGCCGATCGTGGGCGTCATCTTCGCCGCAGACATTTATGAACGATCTCGCGGTCTCACCGATCTGACCTGGGCCGAGGCGCTCACTCAATCCCTCAGCCTGACGACGTGGGCCGCCACCATTTTGTGGGGGCTGATTGGTTTTGCCCTGCTGGCGGTTACGTTCCGCGTGCTTTCGAGAGCGCGCCTGCCTTTGCACGCCAACCGCATCCTGTGGTGGATCCTGATGTTGCCTCTGATCATCATCGGCGAAGGCTTTGCTATTTGGGGGTCAGGCACCGCAGAAATTACTGGCGAGTTTATGCGGCTGGCAGGTGTGGCCGGCATTGCCTACGCAATCCTGGCTTCCGAAATTGTGGATGTTCGCGGACTCTTCCGGTCGGGCCTGGGCAATGGGCTATTTATCATCGTCACTGCCGCCATCACCCTCGTCGCCATTGGCTTGTCGCGATACCTGACCAGCTTGCTCTCCATAGAGCAATGGCAGATCGCTGTGGCCGTAATCGCCGTGTTGTTGGCGCTTCTCTATCAAGCCATTCGCACGATGCTCGGCCAGGTGGTTGAGGAAACGGTGCTCAAGACCGGCTACAACACCGCCCAGACCGCCGCCAGCTATAGCAAGCGCATCGCCGAAGTTTTGGATCTGAGTGAATTGGCCGTGACCGCCAACGACATACTCACCCGGTCCATCGAAGTTACCCGGTCAGCTTTGCTCGTCCTCACACCTGTTAACAAAGACGGCGTCATACACATCCAAGTCTTTAGCGGGAAGGGCCAAGCGCTGATTCAAGAGTTTCAGTTCGACAAGACCAGCATCTTCATCGACACCCTGGCCGGCGATCCCAAGCCGCTTTTGCAATACACGATTGACGTCAACCAGCACTTCAAGCCGCTGGCCACCGCCGAACGCAAATGGTTGCAAGAACTGGAAATGGACGCCTTTGTTCCGATCTGGCTCGATGGCGGCGTGCTTAGCGGGATTCTAGCTGTTGGCCCGCGCAAAACTGGCGACCCTTACCGCGCTGGCGAACTCGAACTGCTCGCCGCCGTCGCCGACCAGACCTCGGTGGCGCTCAAGAATGCCCGCCTGGTTGGCAACCTGCGGAAGCTGAATGAGGACATGCTAATCCTTAACGACAACCTGGCCGCCACCAACGAGCGCTTGAAGGAATTGGACAAAGCCAAGACCGACTTCATCACCATCGCCTCCCACGAACTTCGCACGCCCCTCACTCAAATTAGCGGTTTCAGCGAAGTACTGAGCATGATGAGCCAGGTGGATAAGATTTCAAGCGAGCAACTGGTGGATATTTCGGACAGCATTACCAAAGCCTGCGAGCGCCTCAACGAAGTTGTCGGCCAGATGCTCGAAGTCTCCGAGATCGACATCGAAATGATTCAGTTGAAGGTCGCGCAGACTCACGTTGACCGGATTTTGCGAATGGCGGTTGAACCGTATGCTTCCGTCATCCGTGAGCGCGGCCTGGTGTTCAGCGTGCAGGGCATTCGCAACCTTCCACCCCTGCAAGCCGACGAGCAGAGATTGGGCCAGGCCCTCAGCCAGATCATCAGTAATGCCATCAAATACACGCCCGACGGCAGGCGTATCGAAGTGCGCGGCAAGTTCCTGCCTCATAACGGCGACTGGCCCGACGCCATTGAAATTGTGGTGGCCGACACCGGCATCGGCATCAGCGCCAAGTATCTTAGCCTGATCTTCGAAAAGTTCTTCCGCATCGGGGGAACCGGCCTGCACTCCACCGGCACCACCAAGTTCATGGGCGCCGGCCCTGGCCTCGGTCTCACCATTGCCAAAGGCATTGTCGAAGCGCACGGCGGCCGCATTTGGGCCGAAAGCCCCGGTTACGACAAAGACAAATTCCCCGGCACTCAAATTCACGTCATTCTGCCGCTCAAGCCGTCGCCCTTCACCGGCAAGAATGCGCCTTCGCTCATCGGCGAAGCAATGAGCAACACCCCCAACCCTACTTCGTAATCACCCGCACCCCGCCGGCCACAAACCGGTCTCCGGCCAGATTGCCAGCCGCATCAAACGCCGGAACGCGCACCACCGAACGCAGTCCGTATAACCCGATCTCAATCACATAATCGTCCGGCGGCGCATCAGGCGGAATCGTCAGCCGGTAAGGATCAATTGCCATTTGCCCCGGCAACCACTTGGGGAACCATAACATCGTCGGCCAGGCGCCGCCCAGCGGCGTGTAATCCTGCGACGCGACCAGCCTGTTGCCCGAATCCAACAAATGCACGAACACCGTGTAACTATTCTCAATGGGCGCCAACGCCCGCCACTTGATTCTAAGTTCAACCGACTCGCCCGCCTGAACCATGATCGGTTCGGGCCACGGCGCAACATGCACCAGAGAGCCGCCACTCCAACCCAAAACGGACTCTACGCCAACTCGTTGGCCGAAGTTCGCCGCCAATCCGTTGCTTCCCCCAACGCTCCCGTTTCCTTTCACCAGCACAGTCCCCAAACTCACCCTCTCGCCCAAATCTTCACCCGCCGTGAGATCAGATAGGCCAACTTCAAGTGGATACCCGCCCGCCTGCGCGTCAAGCGGCGCGGTCACTTCCCAGCGCTCGGCGATAATCTCGCCCGTTTGCCAGTATGGTGTGAGCAGGTGGCTGTCGGTAGTAAAGCGATACTCCCACGGGCCAAGCCGGGCGAACGGGTGAATGATGTGGTCGGTGACTTCTGGCGCGCGCAAGTAAAGAATGACGGGAATGACGCCGCCGGGTTCCACTGAGTCTGTCGATACATCGTAGCCCAGCAGTTCAACCGGGCCAAACTTGAGATCGAGGGGATGGGAAATCGTCGGCGGCTGAACCGCGGGCGGCGGCTCAACCCGGTAGAACATTCCCTCGGCCCGCAGGCGGAAGCCAGTGCTCACGATGTCGCGGTTGTAATCCAGAAGGTAGATCGGCCCTTTATCAATGTTCTCCCACACCGCATCCACGAACGGTTTGTTGACATAGACCACTGTCAGGTCGGCCGGGTCGAGCGTCTGCCCATCAACGAACTGGCGATACCACAGCGGCGTGGCGTGCTCCCAGTCTGAGAGCAGAACAGCGTGCTGGCCCCGCTTCGCGAAGTAGGCGAGCAGTGAGTCTACATAGTTGTCAGCGTCACGTAACTCGCGGAGTGAAATGCGCGGCGCAAGCCAGATAATGTTGGCGAGCGGGAAGATGAGCAACGCCAGGACGCCAAAGGTCCTGAAGACTTTTGGCGTTCTTAGGTAATGAAGGGATTCGGCGGCGGCCAGCGCCCCCGCGCCAGCGCAAACTGCAATGCTCACCAGCGGCGTGAGCAAGTAGGCCATCACATCCTGCACCGAATTCAAGGTGAAGATGAGATTGACGAGCGCGTGCAGGCCAAGCAGGAGCGCCACCCGCCAGTCGCGCCGCCCCAACCAGAGGAGGCCGACGACTGCCAGCAAGAGAACCGGCCAGGCAAACTGAAGTTGAACGAGGCTCCAAAAGACGACGAGCCGATGCCATTGTTGATCCCAACCGAAGTGAAAGAGGTTGACTCCCGTCAGCCCGCGCGCCAGTGTCAGATCGAGGAAGCCATTGAGCGTATTCATGTTGCTCAAGCCAAACGGCGGTGGAGGCAGAATGGATGAGCGGATTGGGAAGTAGAGCCACGGAGCCAATCCAACGATCCCAAAAACGGCGGTGATGAACAACACGCGCGCTGGCGGCTGGAGTCGGCGCAGGCCGACTTCGTGTAATTCGTTGGCGTGGTTTGTAACCGCCAGCCCCTCGCGCCGGAAAATACTGACCAGAATGAAAACAGCGTAGGCCGGGAAACCAAAGACCAACAGCGGATGGTGAGTGACGCTCAACCCGGCGACGAGGCCAAAAGCGTAAAGCCAGCGGTTGTCATTCGTCGCTCGCCAGCGCAAGAGCAAGAAGATCGAAACCGAAGCCAACACCGCGGTGATCATGTGAGCGTTGGTGTGAATGGCGTGTTGCCAGAAGTTGGAGGCTGTGTAGAGAGAAAAAGCCGCAAAGAGAGATGCTATCTCCCTTCCCCTGTTGGCGTTCTTTCCAACGGGGGAAGGGCCGGGGATGGGGGCGAGGGCCTTCACCGCCCAAAATACCATCAGCCCGGCTGTGGCCCCGGCAAACGCCGAGAGCAAATTTGTCCGATAGGCCAGCGTGCCAACCGGCACAATCGTTTGCCACAGCTTGACGAGCAGAGTCATGAAGGCGTAGCCGGGTGGGTGCAGAATAGCCCACAGATGCGGCATCAATGTGTATTCGGTTGGATCGCCAAAGACCAGGCTGGGAGCGAGGGTGGAGACGAACAACAAACCGCCGCCGATGAAGACGGCGGCAGGGACAAAAGCCGAAGGGCGAAAGTCTTTCGTCTTTCGCCCTTCGGCGCTCAATTGTTCAGGTTGAGTTTTGAGAGACACGCGGGCGATCTTACCACGCCCAAACTACCTTTTCCTGGCCGCCTCAATCGCGGCCCGAATCTGCTTGAAATGCTCACGGTTGTGGAAGGGCGGTTGCAGGAAGCCAAAGGCCAGCGACCAGTAAGAGCCTTTGCGCGCTATAAACTCCGGCGGCAGGGCGGCCAACAAAGCCGCCGTTTCGGTCTGGTTGCGACGATATTCTTCAAGCATGGCCTGAGCGGTCGGGAAGGCAGCCATGATCGCCGTGTGCCGCGCTTCGATGTTGCTAACGAAGCCGTCATACGAACGTGCAATGCCGTCAATCGCCTCGGTGACGGGCGAATGAAGGTCGCGTTCCCCGGCCAGCAAGTGGGCCACCACGTCCTTCGCGCTCCACTCGCCGGGCGCGAGCTTGAATGACGCTTCTTCTTCAGTCACACCTTCAAAACAGCTGGCAAGCTCAACGTCCAACTCGGCATCTATCTTGCGGATAGCTTCGGCCAGTTCGCCGGCCGTAGCCGGAATTTCAGGCAAGGGCCGGCGCGAGAGTTCCATCGCCACCTTGTGTTTCTCTTGGCCGCGATAGAAGACGACCGGCACGGTGTCGCCGCCTCGGCGGCCTTGCAAGGCGCCAGCTAACGTGGTGCCTGTGACTTTCTTGCCGCCCAGGCCGATAATCACGTCGTCTTTCTGCAAACCAGCGGCCCGCGCGCCCATACCCTCCACTGCGCCACTAATGCGTATGCCGTCGGTCACCGGCACGCCAAGTCTTTTGGCCGTACCCGCGTCAAACGTGTCGATGGTAATGCCAAGCATGGGCCGCAGGGCAATCCGCAAATCAGGCCCGCTTCCCAGCACCGAAGCCAAATTCTCAAGCGAATAAGGCCAGGCGGCTGTCATTTCTTTGAGCGTCTTGGCCCAGGCCTTGCCTGTGCCGATGCCGCTATGGGCTACTTTTACTATCGTGCTCCCGTTCTTTTCAGTTAGCGACACTTGCACCTGGGAGGCCTCCGGTTCGTCTTTGCCCCGCCAGGTGAAGGCAATTTTCTTGTCGGGCCTGAGGGCCGTAAACTCGCCGCTGGTGAGATAACCATCGTTCCACCACAGACAGAGACGACCACCCTTGCGGGCATCGGTGGTGGCCCCGTCGCACATCCACTCGCGCAAAGCAGTGGAGTTGGTAAAAGCGCGATACACCTGGGCGGCTGGGGCGTTCACCGTCTGTTTGAACTTCACGGTTTGAGTTTTAGCCATGGCATCCTCCTGGTAATTATAGAGTTTTCAATTAATAATGTCCGCTTTTGATCGTCAGAAACGCCTTGTTTTCAGGCATTTTAGGGAGTCGTAGGCGGACATTAATTTTTGAATATTCTATAGATGAGACTCGCCGCCAAAGGCTTCAGCCGCCTTTGGCCGCTTTGATGGCTGCTTGCAATTGCTCACCATGCTCCGAGCGCAAGTGATCGGGCACAACTTGCAACATCCACAACGCAGCGCGACGATACAGGTGCTTGCGAGCTACGAACGAGTCCGGCCAGTTGGCAATCAGGGCAACTGTCTCTGCTTGGGCAAGCTTGAGTTCTGCCAACAGGGCGGTTAGGGCGCCGAACCGATCGACGAGTGCCCGCAGGCGTTCGTTGACGTTGGGCCGCATCTCAAGGTCATCGTTTACCGGCGTGTCGTTGAGCATATCGGCCACCCACGATTGAAAATCGCGTTCCATGGCAATAAAATGGCACACCAGTTCCTTGAGGCTCCATTCAGGCCCGGCTTTGCGCGACGCTTCCTCTTCGGTCACGCCTTCCAGTGCCTTCGCCAACTCGGCGTCCATGTCAACGTAGTTCTTGCGGACGACTTCGGCCAGTTCAGCCGCCGTCGGCGGCACTTGGGGAATCGGGCGGCGGGAAAGTTCCACGGTGGCCGTCCGCTTTTCGCCGCCCCTGTAAAAGACGGCTTCCACTTTGTCACCCGCCTTGTGCGCGTCCAGCACTGCTCCCAGCCCGTTGATGTCAACATTCTTGCCATCGAACTTGACAATCACATCATCCTTCTGCAAGCCAGCGGCGCGCGCGCCCGAGTCTTCCATCGTGCCTTCGAGGAGGATGCCTTTCCTGGCTGGCACGTTCAACCGTTGCGCAACTTGCGGATTGAACTCGCCGAAGAAGATGCCGAGCCGCGGGCGGTTGGCGTAACGCAAATCAATGCCCGTCTCCAACACCGACGCCAGATTTTGCAGGCCATCCGGCCAACCCGTGGTGATGCCGTGAAGGGTGGAAGCCCACGCCGCCCCCGAGCCGACTCCGCTGTGGGTCACCGTCACCACCGTGCCCCCGTTTTTTTCTTTGAGTGACACTTGCGCCTTTGTCGGCGCTGGCTCACCTTTGCCATCCCAGGTGAAAACGATCTTCTTGCCCGGCTCCAGAGCTGTGAACGCGCCGCTCACATAGTGGCCGCTTTCCCACCATAAGTACAGCCGCCCGCCCGGTCGGGCTTCGGCCTGGGCTGCGTCGCAGAACCAGTCGCGCAAGGCTGTGGCGTGAGTAAAGGCCCGATACACTTCAGCGGGTGGCGCGTTGACGATTTGTTTGAAAGAAAGAGTTGAGGATTTACGAGCAGGGGTTTTCTTCTTGGATTTTGCGGAGGCTTTCTTAATAACCATGTCAGGCTCCTTTGAGAATTGATTGAAGCGATCGTATCACAAATTTAGCCCGCCTACAACATTTGTTCTATGTGGCGATTCCCAATGAGCCTTTATTAGTGGCAACGGGGCGGATTGAACGAATTTGGATTTATGAGCGGGCCTGAGCTGGCTTGTGACGTACCTTGCTCCAGGCCCAGCCGTAAAACTTTTCGGCGAAGGGAAAGCTGAGGATGGAGCCAAGAATTGTGCCGAAGATGCCAATGCCTTTGGCGGCGATAGCGGGCAGGCCGAAGACATCGGTGGCTTGAATCGTGAGAGTGCGCGCCCATAGTTCTTTTTGCAAAGTGTCGCCGCCGGCTTTGGGGATGAAGCGCAGATGAATAATAAGGTTGGCTTTCTGGCGGCCCGGCTCATTCACCGAAATCGTCCAGCGCCAAGCCACATTTTCACCAGGAAGGAGCGGTTGCTCCCAATCGCCAATCCGGTCAATGTTCAAGCCAACCGAGTCGAGGCGGGCGATGGCGGTGAGGGTGTGGGTATCGTAGAGATTCGGAATCTTGACTGGCTCGCCGGTTGCTGTATGACCTCCACCCTCAGCCGTCGGGGTAAGGTAACTGCCGTCGGGCGCAATGACGAGCGCCAGCCGAATGACATCCGAGTCGCCAATGCGCAAGGTGAGCGGGTAGTCGAGTTCGACGGCGCGAGACTCTGGGGAGCGCGGGGCAGGCTCGGTGACAGTAATGGGTGGCGGTGGAGGTGCTTCCGGCGTCTCTACGCCGCCGCCGCCCGAGCCATCGTCGGTTGGTTCCGGTCCTGTGCTCACAGGCGGTGAAGAGGAGTCGGTGGGGAAAGGTTCGGGGGCAGAAGCGCTGCGTAACGTAAAGAGGCTGAAGAACGCCAGGGCGGCGAGTAATAAGCCAGCAAATAGCAAAACCACACACCCGGCGATCCAACATCCCAAGCGACGGCCACCCCGTCTGTTGCTCCCGACGACGGCCAGGAAAAATATCGTCGGGGCCAGATAGGACGTGGGCAAAGCCAGGTCATTTGGTGAGAGCGGCTGATTATCGGCGTTGCGCTCGACCGGCCAGAATGAGGCGGCCAACAGGACGAGGGAGGCCAGGAGTAGAATCAGCCCAAGGACGGCTAGCAGGCGGCGAAGAGGGGGCATGGCTCTCAGTATATCAAAATTGGGCGTAGACATTCTGCGCCGGAAGTGGTATATAGAACATTTGTGTCCGCTGTGAAGTCTGAAGAATACGAAGGAATTTATGCCGGTTTCGAGGCCGCCATCTCACGCTACGATTGCGGCCAGTATTGCGCGCCGCATAACGGTGGTGAGCCGGTGTGCTGTTCTACTAAAAACGCCATTCCGGTTGCGACTGTTGAGGAGTGGAAGTTTTTGAAATCACGCACCGACCTGTGGCACATTTACCAACCGAGCACCCAAGCCGAGCGTAAGGTAAAGGAAGAACTGCCGCACGACTGCCGGACGCTGGAGTGCAAGGGGGCGGCCCTTTGTGAGCGCCACAACCGGACGCTGTCGTGCCGCACCTTCCCGTTCTTTCCCTACATTACCAAAAGTTACGAGTTCGTAGGGCTGGCTTACTACTGGCATTTTGAAGATCAGTGTTGGGTGATCAGCAACTTGCAGATTGTGGAACAGGAATTCGTGCGCGAGTTCGTGAGTACGTTCGAATTGCTATTCCGCAAAGTGTCGGGCGAGTTTGAAGTCTTTCGCGATTACTCGGCTTCCATGCGTCGCGCCTTCTCACGCTGGAAACGCACCATTCCACTCGTTGGCCGCGACGGCGGCTACTTTGAAGTCGTTCCGAGCACGGGCGAAATCCGCCCAGTAAAGGCCGAAGACTTTTTGAAGCACGGGCCGTACAAATAATTCACAATTCACAATTCTCAATGCACAACACAAAGCGTCAATTGTGAATTGCGCATTGAGAATTGAGCATTGGAGACTTATGCCTCAAGATAAGATTGTTGTAGTTGGCGCGCGCGAGCACAATCTCAAAAACATCACGGTTGAGATTCCGCGCGACAAGCTCGTGGTCATCACCGGCCTGTCAGGGTCAGGCAAGTCGTCACTGGCGTTCGACACCATCTTCGCCGAGGGCCAGCGACGCTATGTGGAAAGTCTCTCGGCCTACGCCCGCCAGTTCCTCGGCCAGCTTGAGAAGCCGGATGTGGATCGCATTGACGGCCTCAGCCCGGCCGTCGCCATCGACCAGAAGGGCGTGAGCCACAACCCGCGCTCCACGGTCGGCACCGTCACTGAAATCTACGACTACCTGCGTTTGCTGTTCGCCCGCGCCGGAACGCCTCACTGCCCCAAATGCGGGCGGCTGGTGCAGAAGCAATCCGCCGAGCAAATTGTGGACGCGGTCAGCGCCATGCCTGAAGGCGCAAAGTTTATGATCCTGGCCCCGCTGGTGAAGGATCGCAAAGGCCACCACCAGCAAGTGTTCGAGGAGGCGCGCAAGAGCGGCTTTGTGCGCGTGCGCGTGGACGGCCAGGTGCGCGATGTCGAGGAGCAGGTCGAACTCGACCGCTACAAAATGCACACGATTGAGGCGGTGGTGGATCGGTTGATCGTGAAGACGGGCAAAGGCGACGCAGAAGCGGCCAAAGAGTTTCAAACCCGCGTCACCGACTCGGTGGAAACCGCCTTGCGGTTGGGCGGCGGGA
>CAYSIV010000127.1:865-15954 GCA_964431175.1 uncultured Anaerolineales bacterium | reverse complement strand
GATCGCCGAAAGAACTGATTTTGCCGAGATTCTTTACGAGAAGCGTGACTGGGTGGCACGGATCACGCTGAACCGCCCGCAAGCGTATAACGCTTATAGCACGGCCACCCTCACTGAGCTGGCAACCGCCTTTCGCCAGGCTTCATTTGATGATGAGGTGGCCGTCATTGTTTACACCGGCGCGGGCGACCGGGCCTTCTGCACCGGTGGTGATGTCAAGGAATATACCGCCAAATACATGCGCTCGCCACGAGATTATTGGAAGTATATGGGTCTGTTCAGCGCCTATATCGAAAGTATTTTGAACACGGGCAAGCCAGTGGTTGCCCGGCTAAACGGCATGGCGGTGGGCGGCGGCAATGAGAGCCATTTGGCGTGTGACTTATCGGTGATCGCCGAGCATGCTTACGTGGGCCAGGTGGGAACAGGTGTTGGCAGTGTAGCGGCCGGCGGGGCCACGCAATGGCTACCCATTTTCGTCGGCGACCGCCGGGCGCGGTACATGCTGATGACCAACCGTCGCGTCCCGGCTTATCAGGCTTTGGACTGGGGATTAGTCAACGAGGTTGTGCCGTCGGTGAAGAAAGATGGAGCGTTTATCAGCCGAGCCACGCCCGAAGAAATTACAAAAGCCCAGAAAGGACAGGACGGTTACTGCATCGACCTGTCCAAGCTGGATGAGGCGGTGAATGCCCTGTGCGAGGAACTAATCCAAAAATTTCCAGAGTGCACGCGCTACACCAAACAACAAGTTAATTTCTGGAAGGACTTCGCCTGGCATCAGACGGTTGGTCATGCCCGCGATTGGCTGTCGATCCACTATACCTCGTGGGAGCCGATGGAGGGGATGAACGCCTTTGTGGAGAAACGCCCGGCAGACTACATCAAGCTAAGGCAAAAGGCGGCGGCGGGCGAGTCGTCGGAGTTTATGTGGGGCGCATATGCGCAAAGTTGCCCTAGTTGCGGGACGGCGTATTTGCCAGAAGCATTTGAGTTTTGCGGCAAATGCGGCGCGGCATTAAACGACCACAGTGAGTAGGAGACCTGTCGAATGGCTACACGAGTATTAGATGGCAAACCTTATAGTTCTTTAGATGACGCTCTTTCTATGTGCCGGGAGTTGGTGGAAGACCCCGATTTCCCGACCGTGAAGCGCTGGCGGGAGGCCGGCGGCAAAGTGGTGGGGCACTTTCAGGTGTACTTCCCGGAAGAGATCGCCCACGCCGCCGGCATGTTGCCCCTGAAAATCCGCGGGGCCCAGATCGAGGCCCGGCAGGCCGAGGCGCGGTTCGGTTCGTATCTGTGCTCGATTTTGAAGACCTCACTTGAACTTGCTCTGAGTGATCGCGTCAAGCTGGACATGTTCGTCTCCCACCCCATCTGTGACGCGGCCCGCAACCTGGCTGCGGTGTGGGGCCGCAATTTCTCGTACCCGTGCCAGATTCTCTATCTGCCCCAGAACGCCAACTCGAAACACTCGGCTCAGTATTTGTGTGACGAGTATAACCGCCTCAAGCGCGACATTGAAGCCATCGCCGGGCAGGCCGTCACCGATGATGAGTTGCGGAACTCTATCACCGTCTTCAACGAGAACCGGCGGCTCCTGCGCCGGATTTACGCCATCAAGCGCGAGACGCCCTGGCTTCTCTCGGCAGACGAGGCTTATGTGCTGATGTCGGTGGGCGGGCTGATCCCGCGTGAAGAGCACAACGAATTGCTTAGAGCTGTCATTCCGCAAATTGAGGCCCGCACCGCCAAACCGCAAGACCGCATTCGAGTCGTGTTCGAGGGCGGCTTCTGCGAACAACCGCCGCTGGATTTACTGCGGGCAATTGCCCTGTCGTGTTACGTGGTGGACGACGATTTGCTGATCGGCTTACGCTACATTTTGGAAGATGTGCCGACCGAGGGCGACCCGCTTCTCAATCTGGCTGAGGCCTATCTGGAGAAGTCGTCATACAGCCCGGTGCAACACGATTTGCGCAAGCCAAAAGAAGAAATGTTGCTCAAGCGGGTGCGGGAGGCGAACGCCAGCGCGGCCATCATCACTGCGGCCAAGATGTGCGAGCCGGGGCTGGACGAACAGGTCGCTTACGCGAAAGCGTTGGATGAGGCGGGCATTCCTTACTTCGTCAGCGAATTTGAAGAGAGCATGACCAGCTTCGATCATCTGCAAATTCAGCTGGAGACGTTTGTGGAGAATTTGCTCTTTGCGTGATGAGCGATCTCTGTCGTTTGACGTTTGTCGCTTCACTCGTCAAACGGCCAGCGACACAGGAGAAAATCAATGACTGACACCTTCGGTCAAAGCACAGACAGCATAGTTGGACGGGGAGCGAAAGAAGGGGCGCAGTTGTTCCGCGAATGGTTCCAAACGCTGACCGAAGCGCCGGAGCGGGGCGAGAAAGCGGCCTATGTGTTCGTGATGGGGAGCATGGCTGAAGTGCTTCGCACCTTCGACTTTCACACCGTCTTCCCGGAGATCAACGCCTTGCAAACGGCGGTGCGGCGCGTGGCTCACGAATACCTCAACACCGCCGAAGATTACGGCTACTCGCCCGACATTTGCGGCTACGTGAAAGCCGACGTTGGAATGCAGTTGCGCGGCGGTGAGCACCCAATGGGCCGCATCCCAAAGCCCTCGCTCGCCGTGTACACCAACGCCTGCAACACCTATATCAAATGGGCCGAAATCTGGGAGCGCATGTACCACATTCCGATCTTCACCCTGGACGTGCCGGGAAGCCGGGCGGCCGGTATGCAAACCTGGCCGGGCCACCCCGACTTCGAAAACGACAAGCGCTACGTGGCGGCCCAACTCAAAGAACTGATCGCTTTGTGTGAGGAAGTGTCGGGCAAAAAGTTCGACATTGACAAACTGCGGGAGGTGCTGGGTCACGCCAACGACATGAGCCGGGCCTGGAAGCGCGTTCTGGAATTGAACCAGAGCACGCCGGCCGTGTTCAACGCCGTGACCGACGGCACCGTATATCTAGGAATGTCCAACGGCTTTCGGGGCACGGCGGCGGGCAGTGCCTACTTCAAGCGGGTGGTGGAGGAGATGGAATACAAATCGGCGCACGGCCTCGGCACTCTGCACGATGAAAAGTACCGCCTGATCTTCGTCGGCGTGCCATGCTATCCCATCTTCCGGCGGTTCAACGAGATGTTTGCCGAATGGGGCGGCGCGTTTGTCAGCTCGACTTACCTTTGGTTCGCCTCAGGCGGAACCAATTTGGGCTACGAATACGATTTGAGCCGCCCGCTGGACAGTTTGGCCGAAGGTGTGCTCATCAGCGTCCGGCACGCGATGGACAGTATGTTCTTCCAGGACCAGACGTTGATCGACATGGTGGGGCCATTTAAAGTGGACGGCGTCGTCTACCATCCGATCAAATCCTGCCGCACCGTGTCCACCGGCCTGGCTGACAACCGGCGGCGACTATTGGAAACAACCGACGTAGGCAGTTTATTCATCGAGTCGGACATGATGGACAAGCGGGTTGTGTCGGAAGCGCAACTCAAGAACCGGATTGACGCATTTTTTGAAGGGCTGGCGACGCGCAAGCAGTTGGCGCAACCCTAGGAGGTAATCATGGCATATGCCGCAGGCGTGGATGTAGGTTCAACGCAAACCAAAGCAGTTATTATCAACGAGAATCGGGAGATCGTGAGCCGGGCGCTGATAGACACCGGGGCCAACGTGGTGCTGGCCGCCGAGAACGCTTACGCCGAAGCGCTCAAGAGCAAAAATATTGATGAGCGCGAAGTGGAGTACATCGTCGGCACGGGCTATGGCCGCTATAAAGTAACATTCGGCGATACCCAGATTACCGAGATTTCGTGTCACGGGCGCGGGGCGGTTCATATGTTTCCCAGCACGCGCACGGTGGTGGATATGGGCGGGCAGGACACGAAAGCGATCCGGGTCAACCCCACTGGCGAGATTCTCGACTTTTGCATGAACGACAAGTGCGCGGCAGGCACCGGGCGGTTTCTGGGCGCGGCGGCGGCGGCGCTGGAAATTCCACTGGGCGAACTGGGTCAGGTTGCGTTGCGGGCGGAGAAGGCTGTGAAGATCAGCACCACCTGCACCGTCTTCGCCGAGTCCGAAGTGGTTTCCTGGCTGGGCAAAGGCAAAAAGATTGAAGACATTCTGTTGGGAGTCCACCAGTCCATCGTATCGCGGTCGCTGGGGTTGATGCGGCGAGTGGGCATCGAGCCAGAGGTGACTTTTACCGGCGGCGTCACCCGCAACATTGGCGTGGTCACCGTGCTCAACGAGATGATCGGCTTTCCGGTGAACGTGAGTGAGGAATCGCACTACATGGGCGCGCTCGGAGCGGCCTTGTTTGCGATGGATCGAATCATGACTGGCCGCGTCCCGGTAGACGGCGCGGCAGAGAAAGCGTAGGCAAGTAATGAATTACACAGCGGGCATTGACGTCGGCTCCACGTACACCAAAGCTATCATCCTGAGCGAAGACGATCAGATCGTCGGGCGCGGGCTGGTGAAGACCGGCTTCAAGCTTAACGAGGCCGGGGAGCGGGTGCTGGGACAGGCGCTGACTCAGGCAGAGCTTCAACAAACCGACATCACTTACATCGCCAGCACCGGCTACGGCCGTTTTCAAACTGCCATTCGCAACGTTAACGTCACCGACCTGACAGCGACAGCGCGCGGGGCGCGCTTCCTCTTTCCGAACACGATGACGATTTTGGACGTGGGTGGGCAGACGATGAAGGCCAGCCGTCTCGACGAGTCGGGCAAAGTGAAATCGTTCCGGCTCAACGACAAGTGCGCGGCCGGCACTGGCGCATTCCTGGAAAAGACGGCGCGCTACATGGGCTTCAACACCGAGGAGATCGGGCCGCTGGCGGTGACTTCCAAGACCATCGTCCCCATCTCCGGCGTCTGCGCCGTGTTCGCCGAGTCGGAAGTGATCAACTGCCTCTCGCAAGGCAGTGCTCCGGCCGACATCATGCAAGGGGCCATCGTTTCTCTCGTGGATCGCTCGGTTCAGTTGATGCGACGGGTGCAAATGGAGCCGGAATTCACCCTGGTGGGCGGCATCCTGCGCTTTGAGTCGATGGCCAGAGTGGTGCAGGAAAAACTGGGGATGAACGTAAACCTGCCGGAAGGCGACTCGGTGCAATACGTGGCGGCCCTGGGGGCGGCCCTGCTGGCCAAGCATCGCCTGCGCAAACTGAACGAGCAAAGCGCGACGAAGGAAGATGAGAAGCAGTTGGCCTAGAACAAGTTGACAGGCTGTTCTACAAAAGCCGGGACAAGATGGAAAAGGAGCGTTTCCCGATGGAAGAAGACGAACGGGTTCTTGGCAATTGGCCGGTTGACTACATCCCACCGGCTGGCTGGCGGTATCACGGCCAACTCTGCGTCACCGACCGGCGGGTGTTGTTTGCGGCAGACGTCGATTGCAGTCAGTTCGAACGAGCCGTGATCGGGCCGGTGGACTGCGAGGCGGTGGCGTATGCGCTCGACCTCGACGCTCCGAACGTGGCTTACGACGGAAGCCATCTGCTCGTTTCAATTCCTGCTTCGCAGATCGAGTGCGTGACGGCTGATCACAAGCTGTTTGATCACTGGGTGAGTCTCACCATCAAGAACAACGGCTCGATCCAGCTCTTCGATAAAGGCGTTCTCCCGGTGACGGCAGTCGTTCGAGCCATCCAGGAAGTAACCTGCATCACAAAATGACTGAACTGAAATTTGTCGAGTGGCAATCAAGCGACGGGGTGGGCCGCCTTACGCTAAAGAGGCCGCCGCTCAATGTAGTCAATATCACCATGCTCCGCGAGATGGCCTCGGCGCTCGAAGCCGCCGCCCAAGACTCGACTCTGCGCGTGCTGGTCTTGCGCGCCGAAGGAACGCTTCGCGTGTTTTCCGCCGGAGTGGACGTGGCCGATCACACCGCCGACAAAGTGGGAGACATGATTCCGCTCTTCGACCTGGTCTGTGTTGCCCTGGCCGACTTCCCGACCCCCACCCTGGCCGTCGTTCACGGCCACGCCCTCGGCGGCGGGTGCGAATTGGCTTTGTGTTGCGACCTTATCATTGCGGCAGACGGCGCAAACTTCGGCCAACCGGAGATCAAGTTGGCAACCATCGCGCCGATCGCGGCCTTGTGTCTGCCGGGAGCCATCGGTTACCGCCGCGCCGCCGAAATGTTGTTCATCGGGGAGACGATCAATGCCGTAGAAGCGGCCCGAATTGGGTTGATCAATCGTGCCGTCCCGGCTGACGAACTCGATCAAGTCGCCGAGCAATACATCGGCAAACTGCGCGGCTTGAGTGCGGCGGCTCTGCGCGCCTGCAAGCGCGCCGCCCGGCTCGGCGCGGACGGCTGGGCCGCGGAGCGCTTGCCGGCGATGGAAAAACTGTATCTCGAAGACTTGATGTCCACCGCAGACGCGCACGAAGGCGTGGCCTCGTTCATCGAAAAACGCGCGCCGGTTTGGAGGCACAAATGAAAGCCGCCATCTTTCACGGAGCGCATCAGCCACTTGTCATTGAAGAGATTCCCACGCCGACTCCGAAGCCAGGCGAGATCGTGGTGAAGGTGGCCGGGTGCGGCGTGTGCCACACTGACTTGCACTTCATCGATCACGGTGTGCCGACCATGAAGAAGCCGCCGCTGGTGCTGGGCCACGAGGCTTCAGGCACAGTGGCGGCGATGGGCGCGGGGGTGACAACTTGGAAAGAGGGCGATCAGATAATTTTGCCTGCTGTGTACGGATGCGGTCACTGCCGCATGTGCCGCCTGGGGCGCGAGAACGTGTGCGAAAACCTGGCCTTCTTCGGTAGCAGCACTGACGGCGCTTACGCCGAATATGTGCTGGCTCCGGCGGATGTCGCCATTGCTCTTCCGCCCGAAATTCCGCTCGTCGAGGGCGCCATCATCGCCGACGCGACGACGACTCCGTTCCATGCCGTCGTCAATCGCGGCCAGGTGAAACCGGGCGACGCTGTTGTCGTCTTTGGGTGCGGCGGCATCGGCTTGAATTGTGTACAAATTGCGGCGGCGGTGGGCGGGCAGGTGATTGCCGTTGACATCGCCGACCACAAATTGGAATGGGCGAAGAAACTCGGCGCGAAGACAACGGTCAATCCAAAGTCGGTCGAGCGGTTGGACAAAGAACTGCGCCGGTTGACTGGCGGCGGCGCGGATGTGGCCTTTGAGTGCATCGGCAACCCGGCGACGCAAGAGCAAGCCTTCAACGCCGTGCGAACGGGCGGGCGGTTCGTCGTGGTCGGCTCTTCTGACAAGCCGATGAGCCTTAACACCGGCAAAGTGATGTTCCGTGAGATCGAGATCATCGGCTCGCTCGGTTGCCGGACGGTGGATTACCCGCGCGTGATCGAACTGGTGCGGCAAGGAAAGATCAAAGTAACTGAACTGGTGACGGCCAAATTTCCGCTGGACGAAATCAACACTGCCTTCGACGTGTTGCGGCGCGGCGAAGGGATTCGGTCGGTCATTGTTCCGTAATCTCCAATTCTCTAATGCTCTAATTCTCCAATCTCTTGAGATTAGAGAATCGGAGAATTGGAGAATTTGCCGATGCTCATAGACTTCCACCTCCACGTCTCTCGCCGCGAACACGAACGCCCCTGGGTGCTGGAGTGGATGGAGAGCCAGTATCAGGGCGACGACTTGTGGACTGTTGTCGAGCAGGTTTTGACGCCGACGAAGTTGCGGCCATTTTTACAAGAGAACGGAATTGATTGGGCAGTGGCTCTCGCCGAAGATTGCCCGATCACCACCGGGGTCACGCCGCACGACTTTGTGGCCGACTTGTGCGCCCGGGCCAACGCCCTGCCCGACCCGCCCACTGGCCCGCGCGGGCGGTTGATTCCCTTTGCCGCTCTCAACCCGTTCACCGTCAACGATCTCGCCGCCGAACTAGAACGGTTGGTCACGGAGCACGGTTTTCGCGGCCTCAAAGCTTACCCGGTGTATCAGCATCATTACATGAACGACGCCCGGCTGTATCCGCTGTATGCCAAAGCGCAGGAACTCCGCATCCCCATGCTCGTCCACACTGGCTCGTCGGTCTTCAAAGGGGCGCGGATCAAATATGGCGACCCGCTCCACCTCGACGACGTCGCCATTGATTTTCCGAAACTTACGATTCTGATGGCGCACTCCGGGCGGCCCTTTTGGTACGAGCAGGCATTTTGGCTGGCCCGGCGGCACGAGAACGTATATATGGAAATCTCCGGCCTGCCCGGCAAGAAGTTGTTGGATTACTTCCCCGAACTCGAACGGCTGGCCGACAAGATTGTGTATGGCTCGGACTGGCCGGGCAACCCGTATCTGCGACGGAATGTTGAAGCCATCGAGTCATTGCCATTGAAGGCTGAGACGAAGGAGAAAATTTTGTGGCAGAACGCGGCGCGGATTTTGGGAGTTGAGGTACGAGAGTAGTTTTACCGCAGAGCACGCGGAGAAAAAAACTCTTCGGACTCTGCGCTCTCTGCGATAAATCAAAGGTATTAGCATGAAAGAATTCCTCCTGGGCAACGAAGCCATCGCGCGCGGCGCGTGGGAAGCCGGTGTGAAGTTTGCCTCCGGCTATCCCGGCACGCCCAGCACCGAAATTCTCGAAACCCTGGCGAAGCATTATCCCGAAGTGGATTCGCAGTGGTCGGCCAACGAGAAGGTGGCGTTTGAGGAGGGAATGGGAGCGGCCATCGGCGGCTTGCGGGTGATGGTGACGATGAAGATGGTCGGCCTCAACGTGGCCGCCGACTCGTTCATGGTCTTCCCGTATTCTGGCACCAACGGTGGCTTTGTCGTCGTCTCTGCCGACGACCCCGGCATGCACTCGTCGCAGAACGAGCAGGACAACCGCTATCTGGCCTTGATGGCAAAAGTGCCAGTGCTCGAACCTTCGGACGCGCAGGAGTGCAAGGACTTTGTGAAGCTGGGGCTGGAGATTTCGGAGCAGTTCAGCGGGCCGGTGATGCTGAGGACGACGACGCGGCTGGCGCATCACAAAGGGCTGGTGGAATTGGGTGAGCGAGTCGAAGTACCCCAGCGCGAGTTCACGCCGGATGCCAAACGCTTCTCGGTGCCGATCTATCGCACCCTGCTCCGCCCTGGCGTGGAGAAACGGATCGCCGATTTGCGCGACTATGCCGAGACGACGCCCATCAATCGAGTCGAGTGGCGGTCGGGCAAACCGGGGGAGCCGCCGACCCAAGGGTCGGTTGGATTCGTCACCAGCAGTATCGCCCATCAATACGTGCGTGAGATCATGCCTGAGGCTTCAGTTTTTCGCCTCGGCCTGACTCACCCTCTGCCGCCGCGGGCCCTCAAAGAATTTTGCGCCGCCCACGAAACGGTGTACGTCGTCGAAGAGGGCGAGCCGTTCATTGAAGAGCATCTGGCCGCGATGGGCATCACCAACCTCGTCGGCAAGTCCGTCTTCGGCGTCATTGGCGAATATTCACCGGAGCGACTTGCGAAAGCGATAGGGCTGAACGTCCCCGAAAAACCTGATTTCGGCAAAGAGATCGCCCTGTTGCCGCGCCCGCCCATGCTCTGCGTTGGCTGTGGCCACCGAACCGTATTCGACTCCCTGCGCCAACTCAAAGTGACGGTGGCCGGTGACATCGGCTGTTACACCATGGGCGCACTGCCGCCCTACGAAGCTTCGCACACCACGTTTTGCATGGGCGCAAGCATCGGCACAGCCTTTGGGCTGGAGCGCGCCGGACACGAGCGCACGGTAGCCATCATCGGCGACTCGACGTTTGTGCACGCCGGCATCCCGGCGTTGATAGACGCCGTCTACAACGGCAGTTCGCTCACCCTCATCATCCTCGACAACTCGACCACCGGCATGACCGGTCAACAACCGCACCCCTCGGCGGGCAAGACACTGCGAGGCAAACCCGCGCCCAAATTGGATTTAGAGGGTTTGGTGCGCGCCGCCGGAGTGAAGCAAGTTCAGGTAGTGGATACATGGCAACGCAAAGACGTGTCGCGAGCGATCCGGTCGGCTGTGGGCCACGACGGACCAGCCGTGGTGATTGCCCGAGGGCCGTGTATGCGCTTGCCGGAAATGAAACTTTCGGAGCGAGGAGAGAGGCCGTATTTCATTGACGAGGCGCTTTGCACGAAGTGTGACGCCTGTTTCAAGGTATGGTGCCCCGCCATCACCCGCACAGCGCAAGGCTTCCCATTAATCGATCCAGTGGAATGCACGGCCTGCACCGTATGCGCCCAGGTGTGCCCGGCAGAGGCAATTGGGTCGGTGAGTTAGAGATTAGAGAATTAGAGAATTGGCAATCTCCAATTCTCTAATTCTCTAGTTACAAGGACATGAATACAACGAATCTAATCTTCGCCGGCGTCGGCGGGCAGGGCGTTTTGCTGATTGCAGAACTTACGGCCAGGGCGGCAGTACGCGCCGGGTTCGACGTGAAGCAGACTGAGGTGCACGGCGTCTCACAACGCGGCGGTAGTGTCGAGAGCCACGTGCGATTCGGCCCCATCGTCTACTCACCGCTGGTGATCGCCGGGCAGGCCGACGTGGTGGTTGGCTTGGAGAAGTTGGAGGGGCTGCGTTACGCGAACTTCATCAATTCACAGAGCGGTAGTCTGCTCGTCAACGATCACGAGATCATCCCCGGCTCGGTGGCGGGCGCGGCCGAGAAATACCCGCACCACTCGATTGAGTTTCTACGCGGGAAGGGATTAAAAGTGACGGCCATCCCGGCCTCGCAGTGGGCCAAAGACCTCGGCGATGGCCGGATCGCCAACATGATCATGCTTGGCGCAATGTCGGCGCTTCTGCCGCAGATGTCAGAGGAGATGTGGTTGGCGACGCTGACCGAGCGCATCCCGGAGAAACATCGCGCCCTAAACCTGAAAGCGTTTCAAACAGGAAGAAGCTTTGCCTCACCCCTCTCCAGCCCTCTTCCGGCAGAGGCAGGATCAGACCCTAAGGGTCTTGCGAAGCACCCGTAACGAAGTGAAGAGGCTGAGACCCTTAGGGTCTGGGCGGAACTCGATCATGGATGAGTTCTAAGAAAGGAGACTCCAATGAGTGAACCAACTGGCGCTGAACTGATCTACGATTGGAATGTGAAAGGCGACCGGCCTCGTTATCCGAAGCGGGTGCTGATCACCGACGAGACCCTGCGCGACGGCTTGCAATCGCCGTCCATCACCCACCCTTCGATCCAGGACAAGGTATACCTGCTATACTTGATGCGCTGTCTGGAGATAGACGCCGCCGACCTGGGATTGTGCGGCGCGGGCGAACGGTTCAAGAAAGACGTGACCGTGCTGGCGCGTGAAATCGCCAACCAGCACATGCCGATCGTGCCGCAGAGCGCCGCCCGCTCCATGGAGTCTGATATTGCCCCCATCGCCGACGCCTCGCAGGAAGCGGGCATTGCCATCGAAGCCTGCATCTTCCTCGGCTCCAGCCCCATCCGTCAGTACGCCGAAGGTTGGGATGTAGAGACCTTGTTGCAGCTCACTGAGTCTTCAGTCACGTTTGCGGTCACGCACGGCCTGCCGGTGATGTTTGTCACCGAGGACACCACTCGCGCCCGGCCAGAGACACTGCGAGAAATTTACGCCTGCGCCATCCGCGCTGGCGCTCACCGCATCTGCGCCGCCGACACTGTGGGTCACGCTACGCCTGAAGGCGTGCGGACTTTGATCCGATTCCTGAGGCAAGTGGTGGACGAAGTCAATCCCGAAGTGGGTATTGACTGGCACGGCCACCGTGATCGAGGGATGGACATCGCCAACACGTTGGCCGCCGTCGAGGCCGGGGCTGACCGGGTTCATGCCTGTGCCCTGGGCATCGGCGAACGATCGGGCAACACCCCGATGGAAATTTTGCTCGTCAATCTGAATCTGCTGGGGTTAGCCAACCGCGACTTGCAGGGCTTGCCCGAATACTGTGAGGTCGTGTCGCAGGCGTGTGGTGTGCCGATCCCGTTCAACTATCCAATCGTCGGCGCAGACTCATTCCGCACGGCTACCGGCGTTCATGCGGCGGCGGTCGCCAAAGCCCTCAACAAGAACGACGCCTGGCTCTCCGACCGGGTGTACTGCGGCGTCCCGGCGAGCATGGTCGGCCGGACACAGGGCATCGAGATCGGGCCAATGTCCGGCGAGCACAACGTCCGCTTCTGGTTGCGCGAGCATAACATTGAGCCGCATCCGGTCTTCGTCGATAAAATCCTGGCGGCGGCCAAGCGTTCCACCCGCATCCTGACTGAAGAAGAAATTCACCGGATGACGCGCGTGTTGAAACTCCGTTTGGGGGCCGGCCAGACGGACGTGAGCGAAAGCGACCTCGAATTCCTCCTGCCTCACACCCTCCAGCCAACTTTCACTCAGGGGGTCGGGCGATGAATGTGATTGTGCATTTTGGCGAACCCTTCTGGCGAACGGTAGGCAAGCGCGAAGTCGAAGTCTCTCTCGCCAGCGGCGCAACCGTGGCCGACGCGTTCGCGGTGCTGGTGAAACGGTATCCAGCGCTTGCCGCTGAACTGGACAATACCGAAGCCAAACCGGCCCTCTTTGTGAGCGACCAAGAAGCTGGCCTCACCAGCCCGCTGACGGAAGGCTCGAAAGTTCATGTCGTGTGGCCGGTGAGCGGTGGTTGATATGCCAAACACAGCATTGATTGACTTAGCCACCGGCCGCATTGAAATCGCCCCCACGCCGGAACGACTCATCCGGGCCTTCATCGGCGGGCGCGGGCTGAACATGCACTACCTCCGCAAATATTTGCGCCAGGCGGGCGACCTGCGCCTCATCGATCCGTTCAGCCCGGAGAACCCGCTCATCTTCGGCGCGGGTTTGCTTACCGGAACCATCGCGCCTAACGCCGCCCGCTTCAACGTCAGCGCCAAGTCGCCGGAGAGTCTCGGCCTCGGCGACGCAAATTGCGGCGGCTTCTTTGCGGCGGCGATGCGCAAGGCCGGGTTTGATCGGCTGATCATCGTCGGCAAGGCGACGCGACCGTGCTATCTTCTTTTGGAAGATGGAGCCGCCTCCCTCTGTGAAGCGGACGGTTTGTGGGGGACGACTTCGCCTCAGGCGCAGGAGATGTTGAAGGCGGCGCACGGCCCGGGCACGGTCAGTGCCGTCATCGGGCCGCCAGGCGAGAATAAGGTGCGGATGGCTTCGGTGATGACCGGGCAGAAGAACACCGCCGGGCGCGGCGGCATGGGCGCGGTGATGGGCAGTAAAAATCTCAAAGCCATCGTTGCGCGTGGCGGCGACCCCATCGCCGTGGCCGACAAAGCCGCGTTGAGCGCCGTCCGTAAAGAGCAGACGAAGTATTTGCAAGACTCAAAGGTCATTCAAATCCTCGGCAAACTCGGCACGCCGTTTTTGTACGAAGTGAGCAACCGCCTGGGCGCGATCCGCACTCGCAATAGCCAGGACAATTACTTTGAAGATACGCTCGTTGCGTCTGAGATTGAAAAGTTCTCGGACAAGATGCTGGCCTGCACTTCTTGCGTCGTCCACTGCCGCCACCGCAACACGCTCGGCGGCGAAGGGCCGGAGTATTCGACCATCGGCTTGCTCGGGGCCAACATCGGCCTGGCCCCGACTGATCAAGTCATCGCCCTCAACAACCTGGTCAATGATCTCGGCCTTGATGCCTCCTCGGTTGGCACGATCATCGCCTGGGCGATGGAGTTGTATCAGCGCGGTATCATCAAAGACGAGATGACAGGCGGGCCGCTGGAGTGGGGGGATTACGAGCGCGTTGTCGAGCTAATCAACGACATTGCCTACCGGCGCGGCTTCGGGGATGTATTGGCTGAAAGCACCCAGGCCAAGCGCCTCTTCCCGCCCGAAGCCGCCGATTACCTGATTGCCATCAAAGATTTGCCGCAGTCCGACCCGCACGACGTGCGCTATATCAAATCGTTTGCCCTCGGTATCGCTGTTGCCTCGCGCGGCGCGGACCATCTTCGTAACCGCCCGACGCTCGACATCCTCAAACTGCCCGACGAGGTGCGGATGAAAATCTTCGGCGTGGAGACCAGCGCCGATCCGACTTCGTACGAAGGCAAGGCCGGGATGGTGGCCTGGCACGACGACATCTACGCTGTGGCCGACTCACTCGGCGTTTGCAAGTTCATCACTCACGGCTTCAACTCCCCCAAATTGCTGGGTTACGATCATTTCGTGGAGTTGATTCGCCCCGCGACCGGCCTGGAATTCGCTGAAACTGAACTGCGTGAAGTGGGGCGGCGGGTGATTGATCTTGAACGGCAGATCAATTTGGAATTTGGCCGCACCCGCGCCGACGACACTTTGCCCAAACGCTACTTCGACGACCCCATGCCGGGCCGGGCGACGAAGGGCCATCACATTGACCGCGAGAAATTCCAGAACATGCTGGATGAGTATTACGCGGCGCGGGGATGGGATGAGCAAGGGAATTTGCCGGAAGCCAGGCTGAATGAATTAAACAGATTGGATTCACCAGGAGGATGACCGACCGCCAAACAGAGACTTGGGTGAAATATCCGGCGGCTCCGGAGTCCGGGGCCACATGAAGTGGTTTGAACTAGCGCATCACTGATCACATTCCTAAGACCAGCGAGGAGACTGTCATGAAAGACCTGCGAGACTTTATCCAGAAATGTGAAGAGGAAGGCGAGTTGGCGCGCATCACGGCGCCGGTGGATTGGCACCTGGAACTCTCTCACGTCGCCAAACTTAACGAAGAGAAAAGCGGCCCGGCCCTGCTCTTCGAGAACGTCACAGGCTACAAGACGCCGGTGCTCACCAGCGCCTGCACCACCACGAACCGGTTGGCCCTGATTATGGATATGCCCAGGGACACCAGCCTGGTAGAATTGATGCGCGAATGGGTCAAACGCACGCGCAACCGAGTCCCGCCTATGTGGGTGGACGGCGCCGGCGCTCCCTGCAAGCAGAACATAGACAGGGGCGATCAGATCAATCTGCTTAAGTTCCCGGTGCCGCACGTTTACCCGAAGGACGGCGGGCGGTACTTCGGCACGGCGGTTTACGTCATCACCAAAGACCCCGACACGGGCTGGGTGA
>CAYSIV010000127.1:0-855 GCA_964431175.1 uncultured Anaerolineales bacterium | reverse complement strand
ACGTACCGCCTGCAAATGCTGGATGGGCAGACGTTGGGCACGCAGTTCATCAAGGGCAAGCACGCCGACCAGATGCTCAAGAAATACGCCGAACGCGGCGAGAAGATGCCGGTCGCTGCTTGCATCGGCGGCGACCCGCTGATGTTCCTGATGGGCGCGGCCCGCTTGCCGGCCCACATCAGCGAATACGAATTCGCCGGCGCGATTCGCGGCGCGCCGATTGAGGTGGTGAAGGGCGAGACGGTGGACCTCCCCATCCCGGCGACGGCGGAGATCGTGGTGGAAGGCGAAGTGGACCCGGCGGCCTTCCTCCCCGAAGGCCCTTTCGGCGAATACACCGGCTACTATTCGGGCATCGGCACGACGCCGCGCAATTTCATCAAGGTCAACTGCGTGACGTATCGCAACAACCCGATCTTCTGGTCTACCACGGTGGGCCGCGCCGTGACCGATACGCACATGACGATGGCTTTGACTTACGGCTCGACGTTGTGGCAAGAGTTGGAGACCATGCACATCCCCGGCATCAAATCGGTCTATTGCCCGCCGGAAGGTGCCGGGCGCTTCCTCGCCATCATCTCCGTCAAGCAGATGTATCCCGGCCACTCGGCGCAGGTCGGCACCGCCGCCATCTCCACCGAGATGGGCGCCTACGGCCTCAAGACCGTGATCGTGGTGGACGACGACGTGGATGCGTGGGATTGGCCGCGCGTGCTGTGGGCGTTGAGCTTCCGTTTCAACCCCTCACGGGCTGAGTTCATCAAACGCGGGCGCTCCACGCCGCTCGACCCGTCGTTGCCCATTGATCAGCGCGATATCACTTCGCGCATCATTCTCGACGCCACCATCCCCTAC
>CAYSIV010000126.1:14475-15960 GCA_964431175.1 uncultured Anaerolineales bacterium | reverse complement strand
TCGCTTCGCTCAGAATGACAGGGGCGCTTTCCCGTTAAAGCCGGAAGAGCCAGAAATTCAAATCGCTCGGCGAACTCAGCGCTCTGCGGTGGGTTTTTTTTGCGCAATAAGAGCTTATGAAACAACACAGCGCGGGACTCGGAAGTCTCGCGCTGTTATTTTGTATCCACACCGCGCTCTGGCTGAGGAGGGGCCAGGCGCGGTATGAAGAGAGGAGGGAAATGCAACTGTTATTTTAGCCAACTGCCTGAGCCTGACATGAAATCCGGATAAGCATTCGGTGAGCAGAGCCGGGGCAACGGATTGAACTTATTCAACGGATTTTTCTATGAAATCCCTTGAAGCTCCTGTTGCCACAGGAGTTCCACCACCCGCTCGATACCCGACTTGAGGTGGCGGCGATAGGTGCTAAAGGGCAAGTCGAGCAGTTCGGCGGCTTGCTCTTGCGTTGGAGCGGGCTGGAGGTAAGTGTGATGAAGGGCGCGATAGAACTTCGATTCACGCGGAGAGTTTTGCAAAGACTCGGCAGTCTTCTTGAGCAGGCGTTGCAAGGCCGTCACGCGCTCCTTGCGGCTGGCGTTGACCCCGGCGCTCTCGACAATCAACCGCGACTGCAAAAGCGGGTTGCCGTACAGAGCATCGGGGCGAATATAATCGCGCAATGCTTCTTGCACAGCGGCGGCAAACCCGGGCTCGCTCAAGACGACAACCGGTTCAGAATCAGAGGGGGACGCCGCTTGCGGGGCGAGGCCTAGCTCCCGCTCGGCCATCAGAGCCAGCCAGGCGGTGGGCGGCATGGCCCGCCAGTTGTGGCCGTACACCCCGTAGCGGCGGCCACCCACTTCAAAGTCCACTTCGGCGATGCGAGTGATGTCGGCATAGTTGAACATCGGCGCCCAGAAGTCGGGATCGGCATTTGGAAAGAAGGTGAAGATCAGGCCGGGGGTGGTGAGGTAATAGCGGACGGCGGTGACAAAGATGAGGCTCTGCACCGGCGAGACGGCTTGATAGGTGTCGCGGGCCAGCCAGAAACGGAAATAGATCGCGGCCTCGCTGGATCGAAGCGGCGCGTTCTTCTGCAAATAGCGCCAGGCGGCGTCCGTGGCCGGGTCGGCGGCCAACTCGTCGGGGCTGGCCTGGTGCAAATACACCATCCCCAGGAAACCGTCAGGCTGGCCGTTTGAGTCGCGAAAGACGAGCACGTTGCGGGGCTGGCTCTTGAACCACTGCGCCGCCAATTGAGCCGACTCGTTTCCCTCGTACTGCTTCACCATTTCCACCAGCGTCGCCACGTCCGCCTCGCGGACTTCAGCCGGAGCACTGCCGCTGGCCTGCCACTCCAAAAATGGCCGCACCATCGAATTGTCGCGATGCAAGAAAATGAGGTCGAAGAGATGGCGTTGTTGATCCTGGCCTGAGCTTTGTTGAATACGTTGGTTGTAATAGTTGCGCGCGCGGCGGTGCTGTTCGGCGTACCAGTCCGGG
>CAYSIV010000126.1:0-14465 GCA_964431175.1 uncultured Anaerolineales bacterium | reverse complement strand
CGCCAGCGCACGTCAGCCGCCAGCGCCTCACGCGTCAGATCGTGGGGGAAGAGTCCGAACGGGCTAAACTCGATGAAGGACAAACCGCGCAACCACTCAAAAAGTTCGCTGGCGCCTTGCCCTGCGACCGCAGGGAGTGTCGAAGGGTCGGCCACAGCCAGCATCTCGGCCAGCAGCGACTCAGTGGTGAGCCGCACCAGAGCGCAGGCCTCGAGCGCGGCGCGGTGCGCGGGGCCGGGCAATTTTTGCACCAGGCGCTCAAGCAGAGTCTTGACAACATCAGGTGCAGACCCGGGTTGGAAGTTGGGCAGGGCTTCGGGCCGTTGGGCGAAGACATCGGCCACCAGCGACAAAGCCAGCGGATGGCCATGAGTGAAGTCGAGCACGGCTTGATGCTGTTGGGGCGGGATGTTTTGTTTGGTGAGATACGCCCGGCTTTCATCGGGCGACAAATTGCGAAGGGAGATGATGCGACCCAGGGTTTGCCACCCCGGGTCGGCCCGCCAGGCCGGGGGCGGCGGCTGGCGGCCTGCCAGCACGATCAGCACAGTCTCTGGCAGTTGCGGCAGAAAAGTTTCGCGCAACCAGTTGTCGAGCGGGGCCAGAATTTCGTACGTGTCGATCAGAATAACGTGAGGGGTCGAGCGTTCGCTGAGGATTGAAAGCGGCGGTTCTGAGGCAGTAGCGCCGAGGGCCAGCCTCAGCGCCTCAAGAAACGAGTCGGCGGTGGGTTCGATGTTGCGGGCGTCGATATAGACGACTGGCGCATGCGCCTGCTCGCAAACGTTCATGAATTCGTTGAGCAGAGTCGTCTTGCCCACGCCGCCGGGGCCAAAGACGTAGATCAGTTGAACCGGCTGTTCGGCTTTGCCGAGCGAGGTCAGCGCCGACTCAAATAGCGCCTGCTCGGCGGCCCGGCCTACGAAACGGCGGCGCCGCGCCGCGCTCAATCGATCCGATAACTGCGGTGGCATGTGTGCTCAACAATCCATCAGGTGACAGTCACCTCAGGCCCAGTCCGCCGGGAAAGTGACATAGAAGAAGCGGACTCCGTCCGGTGTGCCGAAGGTGATGCTGGAGCCTTTGGGGATATAGATGCAATCGCCCGGCCCGCCGCGCACGCGCTCGCCGCCGCGCGTGATCACCAATTCGCCTTCGAGCACGATGTCAACCTCGTCGTAATTCAACGTCCACGGAAACTCGCCGCGTTCCAGCGACATGTAGCCGGCCCCCATCGGTGAGCCGTGGCCTGAGGTGATCACATCTCTTAGGCGGGTGTTGGCCGACGCCCCCGGTTCAAACGATTCCAACACCACGTTTGCGCCGTGAATGACTTTGAGCGGCGGCAAGGTTGCGAGCGCGGGTTTGTCGGAAATGGCGGCGGGAGAAGCCTCGCGGCGAATCTGCACCCCAAGCTCACGAGCAATGTCCCAAGCTTCGGGCGTGATCAAATCGTCGGGGCTAACGATCAGCAAATTGGATTTTTGATCGTTAACCAGGCGGCGGATATCTGTGGCGGTGAAAAGTTGTCGGGTCATGGTGCGATCAATCCATCCACGCGATACATTTCCATCTCACCCTTGCCCTTTACCTGCACCCGGCCAATGCCCTGGGTGTGGCAAAGGTGAGCGATGCGCTCCCAGGCCGCCTGGCTGACGTTCACGGCGTTGGGCAGGCCGAGAGCTTCCACGCGAGCGGCGGTGTTCACCGTATCGCCCCACACATCAAACAGATATTGCCGCTTGCCAACGACGCCGGCGATCACCGGGCCAATGTTCACGCCCACCCGCAATTGCCACCGGGGCGGCACGGTGGGGGTGATGGCTACCATCTCCAGGCCGCACTTCACACAGTTGAGCACCGGGTTCTCAACCGGCTCCAGCAACCCAGCCGTGGCCATGAAAGCATCGCCGAGAGTTTTGATTTTTTCAAGTTGATAGCGTTCGGCGATTTCCTCAAAAATACCGACCAGGTTCTGCAAATAATCCAGCACTTCCTCAGGCTCGCGCTGATCGCAGTAGTTGGTGAACTCGACAATGTCGCAGAACATCACCGCCACGTTTTCGTAGCGGCGCGGCTTGACGGCATTGGTTGCCTTCAACTCTTCTACGATCGTGTCTGGCAGAATCACCCGTAGCAGGTCGTCGGCCCGCTTTTTCTCGGCGGCGATGGTCTGCATGTTGGCCTGCTCCTGATCGCGCAAGCGCTTTTTCTCCAGGCAGGCGCCAACACGGGCCTTGAGCAAAACCGGGTTGAACGGCTTGGGCAAATAATCGTCCGCGCCCAGTTCGATGCACCGTACCACACTATCCACCTCGTCCACCGCCGAGACCATGATCACCGGAATGTGGCGCAGGTCCCCGTCGGCCTTCATGTGCTCCAGCACCTCGTAGCCGTTCATTTCCGGCATCATGATGTCGAGCAGAACCAGGTCGAATGATTCAGCTTTGAGCTTCTCCAACGCCTCACGTCCGTTCTCAGCCAGGGCAAAGTTATGCCCCAGCTGTTTGAGGCGGCGCGAGAGCATATCGCGGTTCATTGGGTTGTCGTCAACCACCAGCATGTAACCGGGCGTCGAATTCATGCCGCCTATTTTACAGTGCTTTACAAAAAAAACCGGCTTCCGCTCAAACATCACGGAAGCCGGTTTTTTTAGCCGATTTTCGGGGGCGCTTACTCTGGCAACATGCCCATCACCCTCGCCCAAAGCTCGCGAATGTTGATCGGTTTGGAAATGTAAACGTCGCACCCGGCGGCCAAGGCCTTGTCGGCGTCACCTTTGAGGGCGTTGGCGGTGAGGGCGATGATGGGCGTATAACGAAACAGGTCATCCGAGCGCAGGCGGCGGGCCACTTCGTAACCGTCAATGTCGGGCAGGTTAATGTCCAACAGAATCAAATCGGGCTTCTGGCTTCGGGCCACTTCAATGCCGGTCAGCCCGTTCGCCGCCCAGGCAATTCTGTAACCGCGGGCCTCCAATGCTCGTTGGACTAACAGCAGGTTGTCGGCATTATCTTCAATATAAAGTATGGTTTGACTCATGACGATGTTCCCTCGCGAGGCGGCTTCTCGCCCAGAACCTGCACCACTTGCTCTACAAATGCCCGCGGCGAGAGAGAGCCTTTCTGATAGAGCGCCTCGATGCGCCCTTTCAGCTGTTGGCGTTCCTCTATTGTAATATCTTTGGCGCTTACGACAATGACCGGTATTTGCGCCGTGCGTTGATCCTGCCTGAGTTCCTGCAGAAGCGAGAATCCATCCAAACCCGGCATCATCAAGTCGGTGATGATCAGATCTGGCCGCCTCTGCCGGGCAAGCGCCAGCCCCTTATCTCCGCCCTCGGCCTGGAAAACCCGGTACGACTTCTTTGCTTCCAATAGGCGCTGGATGAGCAAAGCATCATCCTGGCTGTCGTCCACGATCAACACCGTCGTCGCCCGCTCGTCCAGGTTATCCAGCGCGGCCAGCAGGCCCTCGCGCGGCGCGGGCGACTGATCGTCGCTCAGGTGCACATCCACGCCCCACTGATCGCCCAGCACGTGCTTCTCCACCGGAAAAGTGTGGCCGGTACAATTGACGACCACCAACTCCTGGCCGCCGATCTGTCCCTGGCGGATCAATTTTTCCAGCCCGGCAAAGCCCACCGCCGTCGCCGGTTCCACCGCCAGGCCCTCGGCTTTGGCCAGCGCCCGCATCGAAGCAAAAGCATCGGCGTCCGACACGCTTTCCATCGCCCCGCCATATTTTTGCAGAACGCGCCAGAGATAAGTATAGGTCTGGCCCGGGTCGCCGGTAGACAGGATCGCAATCCGGGTTTCGGGGAGGACGGGCGTTGCCGTTTCGCGTCCGGCCTTGAAGGCTTGCACCATCGGCGAGCACCCTTCGGCCTGGATCACGGCGATCTTCGGAATGCGGTTGATCAGGCCCATATCCAGCATTTCCCGAAATCCCTGATAGGCGCCCAGCGGCCCCAAGCCGCCGCTCACCGATTGAATGTACCAGTCGGGCGCGCGCCAGCCGAGTTGCTCCACGATCTCGTAAGCAATCGTCTTCATCGATTCGCGCGCGGCCAGGCTCTTCGCCCCGCGATCCAATAGCAGGCCGCGCCGTCTGGCGAAGTCGGCGGCGATCTGCTTGGTCTGGTCGTAATTGCCGCTCACCTTCACCACTTCCGCGCCAAACAGGGCCGCCTCGCGCAGTTTCTCCTGCGGCACCAGGCTGGTCATGAACACCCACAGCTTGATCCCGGCGCGGGCGCAGGCGGCGGCATAGGCCACTGCCGCATTGCCGGTCGAGGCGATCACACACTCACGAATCCCGGCCTCCAGCATCGCCGCCACCGACAGGGCGGCCTGACGATCCTTGAACGAACCGGTCGGCCCGTAACGCTCATCTTTGATATACAAGTGCGCGTGCTCCACCGACTCGGCGTAGCGCCGCGAGCGTAGCAGAGGCGTGCCGCCGGCGCTGATGACATTGCGGCTATCCGGCTCGTCCACCGGCAGAACATCACGATAGCGCCACAGGTTGAGAGGGCGTTCTGGCAGGCCGCCCAAAATTTCGCGCTTGAACGAGGCATAGTCGTAATGCGCCTGCATCCAGTCCGAGCCGCAAACGTCGCACGTCGGCCCGAACAGCGTCCGGCAGGGTTGCTGGTGGCGGCACTCCATGCACTCAAGAAAAAGCGGTTTAGCCATTAAGGTAAGTTGCTACTTCCTCTTCTCATCCGGCTCATATTCCGAATGGATCGGCAGTTCGACGTAGAAGATTGAGCCGCCGTCCGGGCCGGCGAGGCCGCCGAGGCCGGCGCTCTCAGCCCACAACCGGCCATTGTGCAGTTCGATCAGGTGGCGGCTGATGGGCAGACCCAAACCGGTGCCGCCTGCCTTGCGCGTGGTGGAGCTATCCACCTGATGGAACTCCTGGAAGATCGTCTCCAAGTGGTTGACGGGGATGCCGGCGCCCGTGTCACGGATCGCCACCAGAACGCGCGACTTCGATTTGACGGCGTTGATGGACACCGACCCGGCCTCGGTGAACTTGATGGCGTTGTTCACCAGGTTGATCATCACCTGGCGCAGGCGGATGCGGTCGGCTTCCAGATCAAATTGATCAGTCGCCTGGGTCTCCAAATGAATCTCAAGCGACTTGTTCTGAGCCAGCGGGCGGGCCAGTTCAACCACCTCTTCCAGCACTTCCTGCAAGTTGAACGGCTCAATGGTCAAAGACATCTTCCCGGCCTCGATCTTGGCCATGTCGAGAATGTCGTTGATCAGGCTCAACAAGTGCTGGCCGTTCTTATAAACCACCTTCAGGTCGTTATCCATCCGGTCGGTCAGATCGCCGTCGATTCCTTCGAGCAACACTTCGGTGAAACCGAGGATGGAGTTGAGCGGCGTGCGAAGTTCGTGGCTCATGTTGGCCAGGAAGGACGATTTAAGTTGGTCGAGTTCGCGCAAGCGAGCCACCGTCGCCGTCTGTTCGGCGTAGAGCTGGGCATTTTGCAGAGCCACCGCCACCTGCCCGGCCAGCGTCATCTGAATACGAAGGTCGTCATCGGTGAAGCGGTTGACAATATCGGATTGCACGTCAAACACGCCGAGCAGTCTGTCGCCCACCACCATTGGCACTGCCATCTCTGAACGGGTTTGCGGCAGGAGCGGGTTAGGCAGGAAATCCGGCTCTTGAGTCACATCGTTGGCGACGACCCCACGCCGGGTGCGGGCGGCCCGGGCCACCAGCGAGCGTTCGTGATTGAGCGGGATGCGCCGCCCAATTTCCACCATCTTTCTCCCAACGTTGCCGGCGCCGGCAGACAGCGCCAGCATATCGCCAGTGTCGGTGAGCAAATAGATATGAGCATGGTACAAGTTGAAGCTGGACCTGGTGAGGTCCACTACTTCCTGCAAAAGGGCCTCGACCTGCAGAACCGATGAAGCCGCCGTGCTTACCCGGGCCACCGTCTCCAACTCGACGGCGCGTTTGGCAAGCGCCTCTTCAGCCTGCTTGCGCTCAGTGATGTCGCGGTGCATTCCCAGGAAGCCGACGATATTCCCCGCTTCATCCAGAATCGGGTTGTTCGAGCCTTCAATTGTGATGAGGCGGCTATCCTTCGTCTTGTTAACGATCTCTCCCGCAACCACACCCTTTGCCAGAAGCGTATCCCAGAAGTACTTGTAATTCTCCTGAGAGGTAAGCCCCGACTTCAAAATTCTGGGGGTCTGCCCCAGAGTTTCTTTCGGGCTGTACCCGTAGACCCGTTCAAAAGCCGGGTTAGTGTACACAATCGTACCCCGGGCATCCGTCATGAAGACGGCGTCAGTGGAGCGCTCAATGCCCAGCTTGAATTTCAAGATCTCTTCCTCTGCCCGTTTGCGTTCGGTAATGTCGCGCGCAACCCAGAAGACAGCATCTTCACCCAGTGGCGAGATATTGGCCGAGAACCATAAGACGATTCCGCCAATGTTCAACTCATATTCGGCGTTTACCGACTGCCGTGTCTCCAAAGTCTGCTGGATATAAGCCAGCAATTCATCGGCCTTTGGTTTGGGCATCACCTCATAGACCGTCTTGCCGAGCATATCTTTGGGTGGCTTGTACAAGAGAGCGGGGTTAGTCGGCGCGATTCTTATATAGCGCCCGTCTTTGTCATAGACCAGCACCACATCCGTCATGGCGGCGAAGAGCGCGCTCAGTTCGGCGGCGTTACGCTCCACTTCTTCAAACAAGCGGATGTTTTCAATCGCGCCTGCCAACTGCCCGGCAATCGTCTCCACCAGCGCCACTTCAGCGGAAGTGAAGGTGCGAGCCGGATCGGTGGTGTCAACGCCAATCGTGCCGATCACTGCGCCACGCGCCAACAACGGCACAATCATCAAACATTCGGTCTGGCGTTCACGCAAAAGGGCATGGATAGATTCAGTCAACGGATCTGTCTGCGCGTTGGCGATTACCAGCGAGCGTTTGGTTTCGATCACCTGCACTGAGGACGGATTATTGGCGAGAGGAATAACAATCCCAACGGCGCTCGGCTCCTCCGGCGAGGTGCTATGGTCGGCCACCACCTGGAGGTTTTCCCGTGCCTTGTCCAGCAGGGCAATACCGGTGTTGCGCGCCTTGAGCACTTCTACAATTTCCGTAGCCGCGGCCTGTAAGATGGACTGCAAATTGAACGACGAGGCCGCTGCCTCAACCACCCGGTTGATGGTGGCAAGTTCTTCGTTGCGCTGTTGGGATTCCGAGAGCGCTTTCTGCGACTGGCTGAACAGGCGAGCGTTGATGACGGCATTCACGATTGAGACACTGATCGTTTGCAGGAGATCGATTTCATAGGCGCCCCAGATGTGGTCGCGAACGCAGTCATCGAAGCCGATAAAACCGTAAAACTCTTTCCCGGTGAACATGGGGATGACCAGGATGGAGCGAATGTCTTGCGGCTCCAGAATCGCGCGCTCGGTGGCCGGGAAGTCGCGAACCAGGCCGCGAATGACCTCGCCCCGGCCCAGCATGGATTGCCAGCGCGGCAGGGTGGTGGCGTAAGGCAGGTGTTGCAGTTCGGGGTTGTCAATTTGCGGCGCAACGCCTTCGGTCACCCATTCGTGAGTCTGGCGGATGCAGAACAAGCCGTCAGTGTCGATGAAGTTCTCGAAGATATAAATGCGGCTCGCCTCACTGATACCGCCCACGCGCGCCAGAACGTCCGGGATGGCGTCCGGGCCGCGCTCGAGCAATTCAACCGCGGTGTCGGCTACGGCAGAAACGGTACGCTCACGCTCGGTCAGGTTAGCCAGGGCATGGCGGGTCTGCTCGGTAAGTCGCAAGTTTTCGATGTGGGCGCTGAGTTTCCCGGCCACAGCCTCTACCAGATTGGCGGTTGCGATGTCTTCGTCACCCAGGCCGCCAATTGCCAGTTCGCCAATCGTCTCCCCGTGCACCGACAGGGCTTGAGTGAGAACGGTTTCATTGGCAGGGGCGGCTTCCACTTCCGGCAATGGCTTCACCTGATCGAGGTTGTACGCATAACCGTTACTGGTGGCCTCCACATTCTCCAGATACTCCTGCCAGCTTTCCTGAGTGAGCCGGCGGGCGGCTCTTTCGGCCTCGCGGCGATAGCTTTCGGCTTGGGCCAGCAGGCGCAAGTTTTCAACTTGCTGAGCCACCTGGCGAGCAATGGCATTGACGATTTCAGTTTCGTCGTTCGTCCAAGTCTGATCAGAACTGCCTTCAAGTTGAATCGTGCCGACACGTTCGCCGGAAATAAGAATGGGCGCGGCCAGGGTGGACGGGTCGGGCGCCGGGACAATCGTCTCTTGAATGGGCGACAGGCCATTCGCATCAAAAGCATAGCCCACTCGCTCACTGCGTTCGACGGCGTTCAGGAAATCCGACCAGCCACTTTGGGTCAGGCGGCGGGCCTGGGCTTCAACTTCGGCGCGCGCCTGCTCGGCCTGGGCGAAGAGGGCTGCGTTCTGAATGGCGACGGCCAACTGACCGGCCAGCGCTTCGAAGGCCGGGAGCTTGTCGGGGGTGAAGGCGCCAGGTTGGTTGTGTTGCAAATCCAGCACGCCCACCACCTGCTCACCGACGATGAGCGGTATCGCCATTTCCGAGCGGGTGAGGGGCAGGAGCGGGTTGGGGTGGAATGAAGCGTCCGAGGAGGTGTCGGCCACGCTGCAAATTTGTTTTTCAGAGGCGGCCCGGCCGTGGAGAGAGCCGGGGCCGACCGGCAAGCGGTGACTGCGGTGGAGCAATTCATCGCCCGTGGAGCCGGTCCCGGCGCGCAGGATCAGGCTCTTGCCGGCGGGGTCGGTGAGATACACCTGGGTGTAATACAGATCAAACTGTGAGCGGATCAACTCGACAGCTTCGGCCAGCAATTGATCGAGGTTACGCACTTGAGACACATTGCGGCTGATATCAGCGGCCAGGGCCAGGTCACGAGTGCGGTCAGCGACGCGCCGTTCGAGGTCTTGTGAGAGAGACCGAAGATCGTCCGAAGCGACGCGCAAGCGACCGCTGAGCAACTCAATCTCACGCACCGCCACCACCTGGCGCGCAGTCACTAACAAGGCCAACACTGCCGCTACCACAAACAAATCCCAGAAGCGACCGCCCCGGTCCGGCTCGGCGTTATACGCGAACAGCACCAACCCGTATCCCAGCGCCACGGCGACGAACGGCAGGGCAAAGGACACTGCCTCCAACCACCGACCCCGGCTCAGGTTCAAGCCGCGTGTTGTCGAGAATTGCTCCAGAGCCGCCAGCAAGTACAGAGCATAACCTACGACAAAGCCTGCTTCCATAAAAGTTCCAGGCGCGTAATCTCCAAACAGGCTGGCGTAAGCAAAATACAAGTCAGACCCCAGGGTGACGATCAAGCCGCAGGAGAAGAGCAACAGCGCTCTGCGCGTGGTGACATCAATGCGCCGGAGGACCAGCACCGTAACGCCGGCCATCGCCATGAGGTCACCAATAGGATAGGCGGCCGCGAGCACCTGGCTTAGCAAGTCGCCTTCGGCTTCGGTCAAGGTGGGGGCGACGATGAAATACCAGACGAACATCCCCGCCACCGTCATCACAATCGCCAAGTCCAGCCAGAATTTCGCCCGGGCTTCACGGCTCATCGGCGCATTGGGAATCGTCAGCAACCCCAAGAACACCAACGGATAGAATGGCAGGTAGAAAGCGTCGGCCAGGGAGGGAAAGGGTTGCACCTTGAGAAGAGCATCGTATAAAAACCAGAGCGCCTCGCCGAGGGCGCTGGAGAAGACGGCCAGGCCGAGGATTAGCCAGGCGCGGCGCAAACCCCCCTCCAACTGTCGGTCGGCGACAACACGCCACGCGGCGAAGGCGGCCAGGAGCCCTATAGGCACACTGGCAAAGTCAGCGATATAGATGACGTTCTCTTCGCCGCCCCAATGGAAAAAAGTCCACACCGTGTAGAGCACGGCGTAAAGGATGGCGGCCAGACCCAGGGCGCCCCATCTACCCCGCCAGGTGGACCACACAGAATTGGCGCGCACTGAATTAGTGGTCACGGCGGCCTCCGTTTTCCATCTTAGTTTCGTTGGCGCCGTTTGTTGGTGTGCGCCGACCTATTTGGGCAGTAGCGCGCTGAGCGCCGAGCGACTGCCCCAGTTCGCGGGCGGCAATTTGCAGGACGCCTTCAACAGTGGTCGCGCTCTGGATTTTCTGGCCAATGAGGTTGATGAGCGTTTCTCGATCAGCCTGGCGTTGTGCTTCGCGATACAGGCGGGCATTTTGCAGGGCGACGGCGACCTGATGGGCAATCGACTGTAACAAGTCGGCGTCTTCTTGTTTAAGACCATCCACCGAACTTTGCTGAACGTCGAGCACGCCCAGCACTTGCCCGGCGAGGGCAATAGGCACGGCAATTTCAGATTTAGTGTCGGGCAATATCGGGTTCGGCAACCAGTTCGGATTCTGTGAAACATCCGACACCAGCACCACGCTGTTCGTCGCGGCGGCGCGGCCCACCAGACCGCGCTCTTTGGGAATCCGGTGGCCGCGAGCCAGCATGGCCACGCCGGCCTCGCCCGTGCCGCCGACCATCAGCAGGTTCTCGTACTTTTCGTCGAGGAGATAAATCTGGACGTGATAGTAGTTGAAGGCCGAACGCACCTGTTCAACCACTTCCGAGACCAACTGCTTTTGGTCGAGGATGGTGGACAGGCGGCGGCTGACTTCGGCGCTGGCAGCCACTTGTTTGGCACGATAGTCGAGGCCGTCCAGGGTGGCCTTCAATTGACCGGTCATGATGTTGAAGGCGCCTGCCAGCGCGCCGACCTCATCTTTTGAGGAAAGCGCGGGCAAGGGAGTATCAAGCTGCCCGCTACCGATCTTCAAGGCCGCATCCCTCAGTTGAGAGATCGGGTTGGCGATCGAGGAGGAAATGAACTGGCCGATTACAAAGGCTAATACCAGCCCTGCCAGGCTCAGGAAAACCAGCGTTCGAACAACCGTGTTTTGCGCTTGTTGTAATTCCGCGAAAAGTGCCGTGTATTCCAGGATGACTGCCCCGCTGATCTTTCCTGATTCATCGCGGATCGGCACGACCACCTGTTTGAGGCTCTGCGGGTGATCGGCGTTGGCTTCTTCGATAAAAGTACGTGTCTGGCCGTCTTTCAAAGTTGCGGCAATTTCGCCATTCTGATCGTTTTCAAAGATCGTGCCTATTTCTTCGGGAACGGCATCGGCCAGAATCCGCAGATCGGGGCCGACTACCGCCAGGTCGCGTCCCTGCGATTCGTGAAGTCGAGCAACGGTTTCCTGCAAGCGCGTCAGATATTGCGACACATCCGTGCTGAGCGTTTCTGCGATTTGAGTGGCCTCATCAATAGCCGCTTTTTCTGATTCGGAGCTGGGTCCCACGATCGCGGCGCCGATGATATTACCGCCAGAGTCTCTGATGGGGGTGATGGTCTGTTGGAGGCCTTGGGGGAACTCAGGGCTGATTTCGATGAAACTGCGCGCCTGGCCGTCTTTCAAGGTTGTGGCCACCTCGCCATTCTGATCGTGGTCAAAGACCGTGCCGATCTCATCGGGGTTCGCCTCCGCCAGGATCTGCCTCTGCGGGTCTACCACGACCAGATCCCGTTGCCGAGCAGTGAAAAGAACGCTGATGAAGCTCTGCAGGCTCGCCGGATCGTAGGCGATAGTCGCGCTGACCTCCTCGGCAAAGCTGGCCGCTTCTGCGAAGCTAGCCTGGTGCAGGGTTTCCTTATAATCCAGGATGACTGCGCCAATGATTGTTCCAGTCGCCTCATCTTTGACAGGCACGGCAACCTCCGGGGCGCCCTGCGGGTGCTCGGGGCTGATTTCGACGAAGGTGCGCGTCTGACCGTCTTTCAGGGTAGCAGCGACCTCGCCATTCTGATCGTGTTCAAAGATCGTGCCGATGTCATCGGGGTTCGCATCTGCCAGAATCCGCAAATCGGGGCCGACCACCTCCACATCGCGTCCCTGCGATTCGTGGAGCCGCGTGACCAAATCCTGCAAATCCACTTGGTTTGAAGTGACTATGCCAGTGAGTGTTTTAGCCAGGTTGGAGGCTTCGGTGATGGCCGTTGTTTCCGCCGCCCCGGATTGTTGGATGATCGCAAATACACTGCCGAGGCTTGCCAGTACCAAAACGCTTAGAAATCCAAGCAGGAGCTTGGTGCGCAAAGGATAATCGCGAAATTGCCGGGCAACGGAAAAGCCGAGTACGCCCACCACCGACGCCACTAAAAGCTGGATGACAATGCCTGGCAGATGTGGCCTCGCCGTTGAACCAAATATGTCCAACAGGAGCGTGGCCAGGCCCGAGACGATGGTGAGGACCGTCAGCACCCTGCCCGACCTTCGGGGCAGGACTTGGAATGCGCTCATCGGACCAACAACCATCAAGGCAAGCCCCAACGCCAACCCAAGCCCGCTCACCAAGGCCGCAATTGGCGGGTACGACACCGCCAGGGCGCCTAGAACCAGGATCATACCCGGTGTGGGTTGCCCGCGCCTGCTCAATACTGCGCCGAGTACAAACAGCACACCAAGCGCAAATGAAATGGCAGCCAGCGCATAGAATTGCGCAATGCGGGAAGTCCAAACCAGATACAGGTAACACACCACCGCCACGAAATGGGGAACGGCGATCAGCGTTGCAATCCGAAATGCGTTGCGCGCCTCGGATGACCTGCCTTCCGGAAGACGGAGTAATTGTTTCTTCATGTTGCGCTTTCTTCCACAAGGGTTTTGTGATCTTCGTGACCGTTGACAGGTTTCAACCGCACGCTGGTCCGTATGCCAAGCGCCCGCCCCAATTCACGCACGGCAGTTTGCAAAGCCGCTTCCACGGTGTCGGCGTTTTGGATACGCTGGCCGATGGCGTTCATCAGCGCCTCGTAGTCGGCTTGCTTTTGGGCCTGGGCAAAGGATCGGGCGTTACGCAAAGCGATGGCCACCTGGTTGGCAATCGACTGTAGTAGTTCGGCGTCTTCCGGGGTGAGGCCGCCGACAGTGTTTTGTTGAACGTCCAACACGCCCAGCACCTGCTCGCCCAGTGCAATCGGCACGGCCACTTCAGATTTGGTGTCGGGCAGGAGCGGGTTGGGCAACCAACCAGGATCGCTCGAAGTGTCAGCCACCAGCACCGTTGTATTCGAGTCGGCGGCGCGGCCCACCAAGCCACGGCCTTTGGGAATTTTGTGTCCGCGCGCCAGCATGGCCTTTCCCGCCTCGCCGGTGCCGCCAGCCATGATCAATTTCTCGCGCTGGTCGTCGAACAGGTAGATGTGAGCGTGATAATAGTTGAAGGCTAAACGCACTTGCTCAACCACTTCCAACACTAACTGCTTCTCGTCGAGGATGGTGGACAGGCGGCGGCTGACCTCGGCGCTGGCGGCCAAGGCTCTGGTGCGGTCGGCCACGCGTTGCTCCAACGTACCGATCAGGTCGCGGAGTTGCGCCGTCATGCTGTTGAAGCTGGACGACAATCGGCCAATTTCGTCGCCTGAGAACACGCGCACCTGTACGGATAGGTCGCCCGCGGCCACTTGTTCCGAAGCCGCGGTCAGGCGGATGATAGGGCCGGATACCAGTTGCGACACGAAGAAGGCTACGACGGCAACCACCGCGGTGATAATGATCGCCAATAATAATGTGGCGCGCGTTTGCGTCTCGACCGGGGCCAGGAACACGCCGCGCGGCTGGGCAAAGACTACAACCCAGGGCTGCGTTTTCAATAAAGCAAAGCCTGCCTGATCCAACTCCTCATCAATTGCGCCTTTGGCCTCGCCCGTCTTACCTGTGAAATAAGGGTGGGCGGCCACATTGGTCAATGCTTGCTGAAGTTCTGGCAAGTTTGTGGCCAGTTCTTCAGGCGGTCGATTGGGCAAGCGCTTAGCGGCTTGCAACTCGGCTAGGCGAGCCGGGTCAAGCGGCGCCACCGTTTTGAAAACCAATTCCTGCGTGGTTCCATGCGCCAGGCGAATAAAGTTCTCATCCAGCAAGAAGCCGAAAGATTCTTTTCCCGCCAGACCTGTATTTTGAACCATCAGTTGCTGCAAGACAGCCGCGCTGTAGCGCGCCCGCAGCACGCCGACCGACACCCCGGCCTTATTACGCACCGGGCTGCTGAAGTACAGCACCGCACCCTCGGTCTCCAGCGAAAACAGCACCGGTGAGACGTAGGCCTGGCCCGTCTGGACCGGGGTTCGGAAAAAGTCCTCGCTGGCGTAACCCTGGCCGATGTTGGCCCCATCCGTATCCACCACATCTCGCCCCTGGTCATCCAGCAAAGCATACGACGGGACATAGGCCGGGGCAAACACCTGGCCCTTACGGTTGAGCGCGCGCAAGGTCTCAACGATCTCGGTCTCGAGGTCGCTCCCCGCTCGCTGATCGGCGGGCAGATTAAGATATTTCTCCCAAAGGGTCAGCCGCGCCTCGACGCGAATGGCGTTGAG
>CAYSIV010000125.1:2474-15977 GCA_964431175.1 uncultured Anaerolineales bacterium | reverse complement strand
GCGTATTTCCCGCATAGCGTGGGCGGACCCCCTACTGCTCGGCGTGGATTGCCAAATCCACGCCCCAACCGCCGGATTTGGCAACGCGAAGCGGAGCGGGAGCGGAACCACGCCAAGTGGGAAATACCCGAAAGTTTAGCACAAGGAGGCGTCTCACTACCGGCTCAGAAAAGATTCTAATCGGGCCTTCACTTGCGGCCAGTCGTCGTCAATCAGGCTATAGAAAACAGATGAGCGCTGGTGGCCGTCGGGCATGATCGAGTATTTGCGGAAGACGGCCTCGCGCACCGCGCCCAGTCGCTCGATGGCCTTCTGCGAGCGCTCATTGCGCAAGTCGGTGCGAAACTGAACTCGCCCACAGCCCAGAGTCTCAAAGGCGTGACGCAAAAGCAAATATTTGCTCTCGGTGTTGGCGGCACTGCGCCGGAACGCCTTGCCCACCCATGAGCCGCCGATTTCGAGCGAGCGGTTATGGCGCTCAATAGTCAAGTAACGCGTCGCGCCAATGGTCTGGCCCGAAGCAAGATGAACGATGGCAAACGGCAGATCGTTGCCAGCGGCTTCCCGCCTCAGCATTTCTGCCACCCAGCTTTGCATTCTAGCCAGTGAGTCGATCTCGCCGTAAGGAATGAAGCGCCAAATGTCGGGGTCGTTCCCGACTTCCCACAATGCGGCCGCCTGATCGAGTGAGAGCGGCTCAAGCCGGACGTAACGGCCTGATAGAGTGACGGGTTCAACATTCATAGACTCGTGAACTCCACCAGCGGCTCCAGCGCCGCCAGCCGCCGACGCGCTTCGGCGCGAAGGTCGGCGGTGATGACGGGCAGGCCGACTTGCTCAACGGCAAACGAGGCGGCAACGGATCCATACAGGCCAGCCGTAATGAGACTGTGCGACTCGATCCAACCGGCGAGAAAGCCGCCGCAGTAAGCGTCGCCCGCGCCAACCGAATCTTTCACTGCCACCCTGAGCGCCGGGACGACAGCCACTTGCCCGGTCTGGCCTTCGGCAATCAATGATCCGCTTTCGCCCATTCGCAAAACAATTAACCGCGCCCGCGATTCTCCTGCTTCGATCAATCGCCGCGCCAGGCCGCGCGGCGAGCCAGGGCCAACCAGCGAAGCCGCGTCCAACAAGTTGGGTGAAAAAATATCGGCCATGTCAATCAACTGGCGCAACGTCTCTGGCGGCAGGGGTTGGCTGGCCGGCCTGAAGGGCGAGACACTCACCACCCCGCCCGCGCGCCGCAAGTGGGCGGCAAATTGCAGATCAGCCTCTTCGGGGTGAACGCCAAAGTGAAAGCCGAGAGCGCGTTGATAAGAGTCAGGGAGTTGATTGAAGGTGTAACGAGGTTGAGTGACTGACTCTGGCGGAGTCCGCCAGACCTGAGTCCGACGCCCGTCGGCCTCCGTCACCTGCCAGGCCCGGGGAGTGACTGCCTCGTTCACCCGAACCCCTTCGGTATCAATTCCCGAATCGCGCAACCAGGCCCAAGCCGACTCAGGCAGATCGCCCCCCACCTTAGCCGCCAAACCGACCGAGTCGGCCCAGAGCTTCAAGCCAAAGGCGGCTTGCGGCCCGCCGCCGCCCAGAACGTTCATGGTGGTGCGGCCCTCGGGAAAGACAATGTCGTCAATGACGACGCCAAAAGCAACGAGCATCACCCGACGATGGCGAAGGCGCGCACCGGAAACGTGCCAAAGGCTTTGACTTTAACCGGCGTGGCAAAGAAACGAAAATTAGAGTCGGGGAGTTGGCTGAGACCGCAGAGGTGTTCGACGACGGGGATATCTCGGCCAAGCAAGGTGCTGTGGACGGGGCGGCGGCCATCGGCGATATCGTCAATATTGAGCGAGTCGATACCGACGAGAGTTGCGCCCGAGTCGGCCAGGAATTGCGCGGCGTCGGCAGTGAGGAATGGGTGGCCCTCAAAATATCCGTCAGTCCGCCAGTGTGCATCCCAGCCGGTGTGAACCAGCACGGCCTTGCCGCTAACCTCCAAACCTTTGAAAGCGCGGTGAGTGATGGCGCGCTGAGCGTTGCCAACGGCGCGAACCACAACCGTGTCCAAATTGGCCAGCGAGGCCAGGCTGAGTTCGGACAGGTCTTTGCCGTGCGCGTAACGATGGAACGGGCTGTCGAGGTAAGTGCCGGTGTTGGCCACCATTTCGATCTTGCCGATGTAAAACTCCACGCCTTCAGCATAGTGGCTTCGCGACTCTTCGCGGCTGAGGTAGTCGCAAATGATCGGCGCGGGCAGGCCCTTGTAAGTGACCAGGCCGTGCTCCACAACGTGGCTGAGGTCGATGAGGTGAGTCATTGTCACTCCTTTTTGAGGCGGCCGGTGATCATCGAAAAAGAAATATACACCGGAAAGGTTAGCCTTTCTCCTTTAGAGTCTGCTTCGGCAATGTCGGCTTCGATGCGGCGCACTCCGGCGGCATAGGCTTCGTCGGTGAGCAAGGTGAGTTGCGACGTGCCATGCTTTTGCAGGAAGTGATCGGCCAACACCTCACGCCCTTTTACCTCGTGCGCCGTCTGATGCACCAACCGCCATTCGGTATTGTCGAAGCCCGCCGCAATCATCCAGTCAGTTATCGTTCCGCCGGACGGAAAGCGGCATAGGTCGGTTTCGAGCGTGCCGGGGAAGTAGTCGTAGAGATACCAGCGGATTTGGGCGCGCGGATCCATGCCAATGATGGCAAACGCGCCGCCGGGCTTCAATAACCGCCGGGCTTCGGCAATGGCAACGTCCGGCTGGTCGAAGTGGTGAAAAGCATTGACACAGTAAACAAGGTCGAAAGAAGAGTCGGCGAAGGGCAGTTGGTTGGCCCGGCCATGTGTGAAGTGGAATTGACCGCTTCGTTCTCGCGCTTGCTGTAACATGCCAGATGAAAAGTCAAGGCCGTGAACCTGGCCGGCCAGCGGCGACAATTCTTCCAACCAGTGCCCGGTGCCACACCCGACTTCCAGAAGTCGCTCGGCGGCGGCGCTTCGAGTCAAGGATTGCAGGGCTGAAGAGATTCCGGCCAGGCCGGGCCTGGCATAGCGCCCGTTGTAAGCGGGGGCAACAGCATCGTAGTTAACGCGATCAGACATCTTCAAGCAACTCTTTCTGCCCCAACCTCTCCTTGAACAGCGCCAGCAACCGCGCCGAGTCCACGTCCACGCAAACGTCGATCTCCGACGACTCGGGCCACTGCTTACGGCGGTCGGGCACAGTTTGACCGGCGCAGTAGCCTTCGGTTTCCACGAATACAGGCAGGCGCTCGGTGCGAAACAGAGTCGGGTCAATGGCAAATGCCAACGCCGACGGGTCGTGGGTGAAAACGCCGTCCAGGCCGTAGGTTTCACGATAGAAGTTGATATAGAACGGAGCGATACGAGCGATGAAGTCGATGAGCGGGCTGCGGGCCTTTGTCAATTCATCCAGATAAGCCTGGCTCATCACCGTCCGCATCGTCACGTCCAGCCCGACCATCGTCAGCGGCCATCCGGCAGAGAAGGCGATGGCGGCGGCTTCAGGATCGTTGTAGATGTTGGCTTCGGCCACGGGCGAGATGTTGCCGGGGGTGAAGGCCGCACCGCCCATGATGATAACCTGCTTCACCATCGTCGCCAGGCGCGGTTCAAGCTTAAGGGCCAACGCCAGATTGGTGAGCGGGCCGATGGCGACGAGGGTGATCTCGCCAGGTTGAGCCGTCACTGTTTGGGCGATGAACTCGGCGGCAGAAATGCCGAGAGGAGAACCGGTGGGCGGCGGGAGAAAAGTGTTGCCCAACCCGTCGTCGCCATGCACTGCGTTGCCCCGGCCGCGAAAAGGGCGGACGAGAGGGGCGGCGGCCCCGGCGGCAACGGGAATGTCCGGGCGGCCAGCCACTTCCAACACCCGCAAGGCGTTGAGAGTTGTCTGCTTCAAATCCGTATTGCTAAAGACGGTCGTCAGGCCGGCCACTTCAACTTCCGGCGAGCACAGGGCAAACAAGATCGCCATACTGTCGTCTACGCCGGGGTCGGTATCAATGATGAGTTTCTGAGGAGTCATGGCTCTGATTCTATCAGTCGGGGCCAAGGGCAGCAACAGAAATCCAGCCACCGTTTCGTGTATACTTTGCCCATGCTGATCACGCGCCAGAAGCTCGAAGAGAACGAGCTGGAGACCCTCGCTCCCTACGGCTCCAAGAGCCGCGACTCGCGTGGCCGCGCCTACTCCGAAGACGAGCCGCGTGACCGCACCGCCTTCCAGCGCGATCGGGATCGTATTTTGCACACGACGGCGTTCCGGCGGTTGGAATACAAAACGCAAGTCTTCGTCAATTACGAAGGCGACTATTACCGCACCCGCCTCACCCATACGTTGGAAGTAGCGCAGATCGGACGAAGCATCGCCCGCGCTCTCGGCGCAAGCGAAGACTTGATCGAAGCCATTTGCCTGGCGCACGATCTCGGCCACCCGCCGTTCGGCCATTCGGGCGAAGTGGCCCTCAACAAGCTCATGACCGATTACAACGGCTTTGATCATAACAAGCAAAGCCTGCGCATCGTCACCAAGCTTGAACACCGCTACCCGAACTTCCTGGGCCTCAACTTGACCTGGGAAACGCGCGAGGGCATTGTCAAGCACGAGACCGAGTATGACATCGCCGACGCCTCGGAATACAACCCCGACTTGCGCGGCCATCTTGAAGCGCAAATCGCCAACGTCGCCGACGAGTTGGCTTACACGGCGCACGACCTGGACGATGGCTTGCGCTCCGGATTAATTACGACGGCAACGGTGGATGGCAGTGGGTTGTGGGAACAGACCAAAGCCAGTGTGGGTTGGGCCGGCGGCCCCTCGCTCGACGATCTCACTCGCCATCGCCTGATTCGACGGTTGATCGGCCTCGAAGTGTCGAACCTGGCCGAGGCGACCTCGGCCCGGATCGATGCCAGCGGCGCGCAGTCGGCGCTTGAACTGCAAAAGCTTGATCACAACGTCGTCGGCTGGTCAGATGATTTCAAGGCCAAAAACCGCGAGTTGAAGTCGCTTCTGTTCAACAACATGTACCGCCACTACCGCGTGGTGCGAATGGCAACCAAAGCCGAAAAACTTATCTCGGAGCTTTTCAACGCCTATGTTGCCGGACCGGCGCAGTTGCCGCCAAGCGCCAGCCGGCGCGTTGGCGAAGTCGGCCTGCACCGCGCCGTGTGCGATTACATCGCCGGGATGACCGACCGCTACGCGCTCGATGAGCACGCCAAGCTGTTTGATCCACACCAAAGACCATAAGCGAATAGATGAATTATGAAGGCCGAAGGATGAAAAGATTCATCCTTCATCCTTCGGCCTTCATCCTTTATAATTTACGCCATGACCGAAACTTATCTTACTCCCCAAGGCGCGGCCAAAGCCAAGGCCGAATTGGAGCGCCTGAAGACTGTTGAACGCACAGCCCTGGCCAAACGTCTGCGCGACGCCATCCAGATGGGCGACCTGTCGGAGAATGCCGACTACCACGCGGCCAAAGAGGATCAGGCCTTTCTCGAAGGCAAGATTCTTGAGCTTGAGGAAACTCTGCGCCGGGCGATCATCATTCAGGAACAGGCCGCCACCGACACGGTGCAAGTGGGCAACCGGGTGACGGTGCAAGAAGAGGGCGAGGACCCCGAAGTGTTTGTTCTGGTAGGGGCGAAGGAAGCCAGCCCGCGTGAGGGCAAAATCTCCAACGAGTCGCCGGTGGGGCGGGCGCTGTTGGGGCGGCAAGTGGGTGACACTGCCCGGGCCGCCACGCCGAGAGGCGAGATTGTGTTCAAGATTTTGAAAATCGAGTAGAGCGACGCGAAGCGGGCAACTCGCTCTACGAATAAACAAAAACCCGGCAGAGCGCCGGGTTTTGTTTTTCTAGGCCGCCTTCTTCCAGGCCGAGATTTCCAGCGTCAACTGCTGGAAGAACGAATTGGATGGGAGCGGGCCACTGCCATATTGCAAATCTACAATGCGGGCTTCCACTTTCAGGGTGGCGGTTTCCATCTGCACGATCTCGCCCGACTTCGCCATGACCGGCTCACCCTTGGCCGACAGCTTGCTCTTCAAGGCCTCGTCGCGGAAGGCGTGATCGCTCATTACCACCTTCGTCACCGTGCGAATGTCGTTCTTATCAAATAGCCATACTTCAAAGGCCGTCACTTTCTTGGGGTCGCCCACGCCAATGGTTTCGCCGATGCCCACCCCGCACTCGCCCAGGAAGTCGCCCTGCTGATCGTCCACGCTGAACGACTCGTCATACAGATCGTTGCCCAGCATGTAGGTTGTCTTGAAGGTTGAGATCGGTTCTTCGCCGGGCGCATAAGCCACTTCGGGCTGAACAATTTGAGCTGTTGAACCGGGAGCCGGAGTAAAGCCAGATGGCCTGGCCGGTTTAGCCGCGGCTGGCTTCGAGCTTCGAGCGCGCAGAAAGAAAACCGCGCCGCCGGCCACCACGAGGAGAAACAAGCCGCCCAGACACACCGGAAGCACCAGGCCCAAAAGTCCGCCGCCTGCCGCCGCAGGTTTACCACTCGCCGCCGGCACAAAAGGCACCAACTGGTCAATCCGCACTTTGTCGAATGGATCGGTGATGGCGGCGCTGGCCGCCTGCACAGCTGGCCCGGCGTCATCGCCAAACTCGGCCAGGCGTTGCTGAGCCTTATCGGCGTTGCTGGTCAGGCCGTAAGAGTCGGCCACCAGTTGCACATACTCCACCTGCAAATCTTTCCGCAGGTTGGCTGGACCGGCGTCCACCCAGTTAACTGGCGCAATCCACCACCCCAGCGCCATCCAGCCAATCAGCAATCCAACAAGGAAAGAGACGGCGACAGCAATCAAAGTACTGGTTGAAACAATTGGTCTCATTTTCAACTCTCCGGCAGTTCAGCGTGGCGTGCAAGCTCACGCGGGTTTATTAGACCACGTAATATGGCACAAAACTCCTAAAGATGCAACTGGCGTGCCAGGCGGACTTCCGCCAATGTGTACTAGCCAGAGAGGCGGTATACTAACAGCAGGAGGTCTTATGAAAATCCGTCTCAATAATGCGACGTTAGCTGTGGGAAGCGGATTGGTTGTGGCCACTATCCTCCTAACCAGCCTGGCGTTGAGTGTACGCCAAGATCAGAATCCTCCGGTAACCCCCGATATAAGCAACAGCCCGGCACCTGGGCCACCGTCGCTATCGGTAGGCATGCCCTGTTTCATTTGCCCCACTGCATACGCACAAATGTTGTCAGCGACGGCACGATCAACTGAAGTTCCATCCCCTCAGGCCACTTTGGCTGTCGATCTGGAAAACCTGCCCCTATGCCCGGATGAGATATACACGCCATCTCTAACGGATACCCCTGTCCCTGACTCGTCCGACGCGCCTGCTACCTGCCGATTAAATTCTACTGTGCATGAGGGGTCTGTGCCTATGTCACTTCCATGCTGCGGTACGCTAGCGCCAGGCGTACAATTAACGTTGGCCGCAATGGCGCTGACACCTACGCTTGAAGTTCCTTCTTCTCAGGCCACTCTGACTGGCAGTTTGGAAAACCTGCCGCTATGCTCAGATGAGATATACACGCCATCTCTAACGGATACCCCTGTCCCTGATTTGTCTGACGCACCTGCTACCTGCCGATTAAATTCTACTGAACATGAGGGTTCTGGGCCTCCATAGGCAACAGCGACTCTCTCATTCTAGGCGAACTTTTCTGGCGAGGTGGAGCAGGGCCTTTGCCAATCAAAAAAGCGGGTTGGCTAAGGCCACATCCGCTTTTCCGTTTGCTCATCCGTTGAAAGAACTATGGTGACGGTTCAGCTACCAGCGCGTCCAGCGCCGTCTGCTTTTCGCACACGGTACAGACCGCCGAATTCTTGTTGGCAATGACCAGCAGGCCGCCGCAGTGCGGGCACGGCTGTTTGATCGGCTTCTTCCACGAAGTCCAGTCGCAGTTCGGGTAGTTGGCGCAACCGTAGAACACGCGGCCTTTGCGCGTCTTGCGCGCGATCAATTCGCCGCCGTCCTTGGGGCAAGTCACACCGATTTTCTCCAGCCACGGTTCCAGGTGGCGGCACTCCGGGAAGCCGGAGCAACCAATGAATTTGCCATAGCGGCCATAGCGAATGACAAGCGGCTTGCTACACACCGGGCAATCGCGGCCCACGTACTCGGGGCCGGTGTTCACCTGGGGCATGTCGACCTCGGCGGCCTTCACCTGCGCCGCAAACGGCCCGTAGAACTCATGCAGGACCGGAACCCATTCCCGTTCGCCCGAGGCGATCTCGTCCAGTTCTTCTTCCATCCGGGCCGTGAAACCCAGGTCAACAATCTCTGGAAAATGATCGACCAGCAAATCGTTCACCACCAAGCCGGTTTCAGTCGGCGCCAACCGCTTATCTTCACGCACCACATAGCCACGCTGTTGAATAGTGCCAATCGTTGGCGCGTAAGTTGAGGGGCGGCCAATGCCGTTTTCTTCGAGCGCTTTGACGAGAGAGGCTTCGGTGTAGCGCGGCGGCGGCTGGGTGAAGTGTTGTTCGGGAATCAAGCGCAAAAGGTCGAGGGGGTCGTCGTCGGCTAGTTCCGGCAGGCGTTTGCCCTCTCCCTCGGCAGGGTCAACGGCGGCGGCGTCCTCGTCTTGCGCCTCTTCGTAAACGACCATGAAGCCCAAAAACTTCACCACCGAGCCGGCGGCGCGAAAGAGATACGTCTGGGCGTGTCTGGCTTCGATGTCTACCGAGACCGTGTCGAACACAGCCGGCATCATCTGGCTGGCAACGAACCTTTGCCAGACCAGCTGATAGAGCCGGAGTTGATCGCGGCTCAGGAAATCTCCGATCGCTTTTGGCTCACGCATGGCCGACGTAGGCCGGATGGCCTCGTGCGCTTCCTGCGCGCCTTTGGCGCGTGTCTTGTACTGCGGCGGCTCGGGCGGTAAATACTCTGCGCCGTACTTGCCGGTAATGTACTGGCGAGCTTCGGCCTGCGCCGTTTCCGACACATTGGTGCTGTCGGTTCGCATGTAAGTGATCAAGCCGACCGCCCCGCCCTCGCCAATGTCAATCCCTTCATAAAGCTGTTGGGCAATGGCCATGGTGCGGCTGGCGGTGTAGCCTAGCTTCTTGGAGGCTTCTTGTTGCAGGGTGCTGGTGGTGAACGGCGCCGACGGACTGCGCCGCCGCTCGCCGCGCTTGACTTTGAGGACCTTCCACACCGCGCCTTCAAGGTCGGCCAGAAGCGGCTGAACATCGCCCTCGGTGGGTAGGGCCAGGTCTTTCTCAAGTCCCACTTCTTTGTCGTTCACCCGCAGAAGCCGGGCGAAGAACGATTGCTTCTGCGATTTCTCTTCGGCTTTTGCCAGCTCGGCCTCAACCGTCCAGTATTCTTGCGGCACAAAGGCGTCAATCTCGCGCTCACGATCCACAATCAGGCGCACCGCCACGCTTTGCACCCGCCCGGCCGAGAGCCGCCCGCGCACTTTGGCCCACAACAACGGCGAGAGCGAATAGCCCACCAGCCGGTCAAGGATACGCCGCGCCTGTTGGGCGTTGACCAGCCGCATGTCGATCTCGCGCGGGTGGGCAAACGCGTCGGCGATGGCGGGCTGGGTGATCTCGTGGAACACTACCCGCTTAACGCGCTGCGGATCGATCTCGGCGGCTTCGAGCAAGTGCCAGGAGATGGCTTCGCCTTCGCGATCCGGGTCGGTAGCCAGATACACTTCTTCGGCGGTGGCGGCGGACTCTTTGATCTCCTTCACCAGCGGACGCTTTTCGTTCGGCACCCGATACTTCGGCGCAAAGTTGTTTTCCACATCTACCGACAACTGCGAGCGCAGAAGATCGCGAATATGGCCGACCGAGGCTTTGACGTGAAAACCTTTGCCCAGGAACCGTTGCACGGTCTTGGCCTTGGCCGGAGACTCGACAATGACCAGCTTGCCGGAACGTTTGCGCGGCGCTTTCGCTCCATTGCGGCTCACCGCCGCGCGGTCGACCATCGGTTTCTCAAGCCCGGCATGGGCTTCGGTATTGCCCAGGCGATACATTTTGGTGCCGCACACGCCGCACACGCCGGTCGTCACCGGGCCGCCCCTGGCGTTGAACCCGGCGGCCGGGTTTTGAATTTCTCGTTTAGCCTTGCACTTGAAACAATAGGCTTCCACTCTAACTCCCAAGTTTGTGGAGCAAATTGACAATTTGCTCTACCTACAAATAACGATGCGCCTGGCGCTGTTGCAATTTCTCCACTACGCGTCTCACCTCTTGTGAGCGCCCGCGCGGGCACACCAACAAAGCATCATCTGTGTTTACAATGACCAGATTGCTCAGGCCAATCGTCGCCACCAGCCGATCCGAATGGATCAACGTGCCGGTGGTATCGAACGTCAGGTGATCGTTGCCGATCAACACATTGCCAGACTCGTCCGGCTCCAGAATATCGAGCAGAGAGGCCCAACTGCCCACATCGCTCCAGCCAATATCCACCGGCAGGACGGCCACCTCGGCCGCCCCTTCCATAATCCCGTAATCAATCGTCTGCTTGGCCACGGTCGGCCACACCCGGCTCAACGTGTCGGCCATCCCCGGTGTCTCAAAGCTTCGGGCCGCCTCATCCAGCTTGCCCGCTGTCTCCGGCAGTTGCCGGGCAAACTCGACCGACACCCGATCCGTCGTCCAAATGAACATACCGGAATTCCACGAGTGCAGGGCATCGGCCACAAAGGCGGCGGCCATTGCCTCATCGGGCTTCTCCTTGAACGCCTTGGCCTGATACACCGCAAACCCGCTCGTCATTCCCAGCGGCTCGCCGCGCTGAATGTAACCAAAGCCCGTCGAGGGGAATGACGGTCGAATACCCAGGGTGACAATGTGGCCCTGCTCGGCGACATTGGCGGCGGCCAGCAGGACGTTTTGAAAACGAGTCACGTCTTTGATGTAGTGATCTGCCGTCAGGCAGGCCACCACCACGTTTTGGCCGCCAGCCAGATGTTTGGCGTAAGACGCCCCCAACCCAATCACCGGCGCCGTTCCCCGCCCTTCCGGCTCGACGACAAAGTTGCGGCGCGGCAAGTCCGGCGTCTGCGCCGAAAGCTGGTCGGCCAGTTCGGCGGTGGTGACGGTGATGATGTGTTCCGGCGGCATGATCGGCAGGAGCCGATCGACTGCTAACTGGAACATCGTCCGCTCGCCGATCAGTTTGATCGCCTGCTTGGGCCGATTCTGCCGCGAGAGCGGCCACAGCCGGGTGCCGGAACCGCCGGCCATGATGATGGCGTAAAAAGGCAAAGACATGTCAAATTCCAAATCCCAATTTCCAAAACCCCAACCTCCAACAACTTTGGAGTTTGGAAGTTGGGATTTTGGGATTTTCTATTCCACTTTGTAGGGCGCTTGCGGCTCTCTCGCCACCACATACCTCATGCCGCCCACCTGCCGCACCAGGCCCTTGAGTTCCATCATCGCCAGCGCGGACGAAACGGTGGCAATGGGCAGGCTGACCAGGGCGCTCAACTCGTCGGCGTGCAATGGCTCGGCGGAGAGTTGGGCTAACAACTGGCGTTCATTGTCGTCCGCACCTTCGAGCAGAGGCAACTGCGCTCGCGCTTCGGCTTGATAGGCCACCATTTTCAAGTTCAATTCCTCCAGCACATCTTCAGCCTTCAACACCACTTTTGCGCCCTCCTGGATCAGCCGGTTGGGGCCGCGGCTGGTGCGGTTGAAGATGTTGCCTGGCACGGCAAATACTTCACGGCCCTGCTCGGCGGCGACCCTTGCCGTGATGAGGGCGCCCGACTCGTCGCCTGCTTCGACGACAATGACGCCTAACGACAGCCCGCTGATGATGCGGTTGCGCGGCGGGAAGTTGGTGCTTTCGGGCGGCGTGCCGAGCGGGTAATCGCTAATCACCGCCCCGCTGTTGGCAATTTGCCCGGCCAGGTTGAGGTGCTCGTACGGATACACTTTATCCAGTCCGGAGCCAAGCACGGCAATCGTCCGGCCCCCGGCCTCCAACGCCGCCACGTGGGCGGCAGCATCAACCCCGCGCGCCAAGCCGCTGACCACGGTGACGCCGGAGGCCGCTAAAGCGCCGGCCAGTTCACGCGCCACTTCTTTGCCATAGGCCGTGGCCCGCCGGGTTCCCACCACAGAGACGGCCCAATCGTCCTGGATTGTAAACGTGCCACGCAAGTAAATAAGTGGCGGCGAGTTTGGCACTTCGCGCAGTTGGCGAGGATACCCCTCATCATCCCAACACAACAACGTCAGGCCCGCTTTCTCCACCTCGGCCAGCAACGCGTCAAGGTCCATGCCCTTGCGAGCGGCTTCCAGCGACTCGATGGAACGCTTGTCCAGCCCTGCCTCTTGCAAATCAATGCGGCTGGCGCGCCAGGCCGAGTCGAGATCGCCAAAATGATCGAGCAGGGCGCGCGCTTTGGCCGGGCCAATGCCTTTTACACGATTGAAGCCGATCCAGTAACGATGATCGCTCACGCCTTGCCTCTCCTGGAGCGCGGGGAGAATAGCATAGTATTTGAAAGAGTGTCAAGCGCGGCGAGAATTGGGGTGTTTCGAAACAGTGAAAAAATGAGTCGAGGCCAGCCTCATGTCGTTGCCAGCGGCGCTCTTCGGGGTGAGGACTCTCGGGCCGGGATAGAGTTGCCTGGCCGCGAAAGGTGCGGCTCGGAATGGCATTTTCAGCAACTCCTAAGTTGCCCATGTTGGCCGAGGGGGCAAGTGTATAATTGCGACAAACTCAGAAAGATTTGTGTTCATCATGCGTAAAACTAAAATCATCGCTACTCTCGGACCCTCGTCCGACACCCCCGACAAGATCGAAGCCCTGATCCAAGCCGGGATGAACGTGGCCCGGCTCAATTTCTCGCACGGCACCCACGAGTACCATGCTCAACTTGTGGTCAACGTCCGCGAAGCCGCGGCCAAGCTCAAGAAGCCGGTTGCCGTCCTGCAAGACTTGCAAGGCCCCAAAATTCGTATCGGCACATTTGCCGATGGCGGTTCAGTTGTTTTGAAAGACGGGGACGAATTCACCATCACCACCCGTGACGTGGAAGGCAGTGAACAGATCGTCAGCACCACCTATCGCGGTCTGCCCTGGGACTTGAACCCGAATGATGTGATTCTGCTTGACGACGGCAATATCGAGTTGAAGGTCAAAGACACCTCAGACACGGACGTGGTAACGGTCGTCACTCACGGGGGGCCGCTCAAACAGCGCAAGGGCATCAACCTGCCCGGCATCCTGGTCAACGTGCCGCCCCTCACCGAAAAAGACCGGGTTGACCTGACCTTCGGCTTGTCGCAGGGTGTGGACTATATTGCCATCTCCTTCATCCAGCGCGCCCAGGACGTGATGGACGTGCGCCGCGCCATCCACAAGATCAACCCGGCCAAGGACACCACCCCCGTCATTGCCAAGCTGGAGAAGCCGGCCGCGCTCGAAAACCTGTCGGCCATTCTCGACGCCGCCGACGGGGTGA
>CAYSIV010000125.1:0-2435 GCA_964431175.1 uncultured Anaerolineales bacterium | reverse complement strand
TGCCGTCGGCGCAGAAGCGGATCATTGAAGCCGCCAACATGCAGGGCAAGATCGTGATCACCGCCACCCAGATGTTGGAGTCGATGATCAACAACCCCCGCCCCACCCGCGCCGAGGCCTCGGACGTAGCCAACGCCATTTTCGACGGCACGGACGCGGTGATGCTCTCGGCTGAAACGGCTTCGGGCCAGTACCCGGTGGAAACGGTGAGGATGATGGACGCCATCGCCAACGAAGCCGAGTCGCAGGAAAAGCGCTGGGGCCACTTTCAGGAGATGCACACCAGCACTTCGGTGGACGCGGTGGCGATTGCCCGGGCGGCGCGTGAGCTGGCCCGCGACCGTGACGTAAAAGCCATCGCCGTATTCACCCGCACCGGGCGGAGCGCGTCCATCCTTTCCAAAGAACGGCCCACTGTGCCCGTGCTGGCCTTCACCCCTGAGCCAGAAACGTATCCGCGCCTGGCATTGCTGTGGGGCGTGCAACCTTATCTGATTCCCACCGCCACCTCGGTTGAAGAGATGATTCTGGATGTGGAGCAAGCCCTCATCCATGAAACCGGCCTGTCCGCCGGACAGCAAGTGGTGCTCATCGCCGGTTTGCCCATCGGCAACATGGGCCCGGCCAACATTGTATTATTGTATACCGTCGGCAACCCCCGGGTGTGACTGCGCCAGCGAGGCGTTCCGCCTGGCTGATCAGCGCCTATTACTTTTTCTACTACGGCGCTATCGGCTGTATCATTCCCTACATCCCGCTCTACTATCAACACATCGGCTTGGGCGGTGAACAGATTGGCCTGCTCTCCGGCCTGGCGCCCATTGTGTTGCTGGCCGCCGGGCCGTTATGGGGAAGCGTTGGCGACCGCTTCCGCCGAACTGCGGCGTGCATCGCTTTTTGCTCCCCATTGCCAGCGCCGGCGTCATCCTGCCGGCGCTCCTCATCTCGCGCAATCGTTTTTCGGCACAGCCATTGGCCCGCTCATGGACAGCGCCGCGCTGGAGATTGCCGCCACGACCCGAGTGCCATTTGGTCAATTGCGGCTATGGGGGTCCATCGGCTTCCTGTTCATCTCAACCAGCGTGGGCTGGTTGCTGACGTTCCTGCCGGCGTTCTGGCTGTTCTACGCTTAAGCGGCTTGCATGACCGTCACTGTCCTGGTGGCCCTGCCGCTCCCGGCCCGCAAACACCATTGGAACGCGCCAATCTGGCAGGGCTTCCGCCAACTGCTGAGGCAACCGGCGTTTGCCATTTTCCTGGGCGCGACCTTCCTCGTCGGGGCCGCGGCGGCGGCGGTGAACTACTTTTTTCCGCTGTACATCCAGGAGATCGGCGGCGGCCCGGCGCTGATTGGGATTGCGGGCGCGGTGGGGGCCATTGCCGAAATGCCTATTCTGTTTCGGGCCGAGAGCATGATAAAACGTATTGGAGGATTGTGGGCCGGAGTCGCCATCGGCGCGGCGGCTTACACGGTGAGGTGGTGGCTGTTGTCGGTCATTACCGACCCCGGCCTCATCATCGCCCTCCAACTCCTGCACAGCATCAGCTTCGGGCTTTTTTTGGTGTCGAGCGTGGCTTACGTCGAGTCGCTAGCGCCGCCGGGGTTGTCAGCCACCGCGCAGTCGCTTCTCACTGCCGCTACCTGGGGGCTGGGCGCAATGGTGGGCGCGTTTGGCGGCGGAATTGTGTTTGCCCGGTACGGTTCGCAGAGTTTTTTCCGGCTGGCGGGCCTTGCCACATTGCTGGCTTTTGGGTTATTGTTAGTCCTGCGAGGCGTAAAGCGTCGGGCGTAAAACGTAATGGCACTCATTACGTTTTATGTTGGATGCTTGACGAACGGTCATGCCTGCTATCACCATCCCTCTCCCCAAATATCATCAATTCCAAGACCAGAGCAACAACTGCGGCCCGTTCACTATCGCGATTGTGGTCAACGCCTTGCGCGATCAAAGGCTTCTGGAGGGCAAGGAAGTGGCCCGGGAGATGAACCGCCCGCGCCTGCGCTGGCTGGGGCCGCTACCGTGGCCCGTCATCCGCCGCCTGCCCGACAATGCAACCTTTCCGTGGGGCATCGTGGATCAACTGGGGCGCTATGGCGTGAAGGCCCGCTGGCGGTTCGGCGCGACCCCGGCCGACCTGCACCGGGCCTTGAGCGAGAACCGCATCGCCATGCCCATCATCGGCGAAATCATCAAACCCAAACTCAGCCCCAGGCTGTGGGCGCACGTCAAGCCTCTCAGCAGATACGACCCTGAACGCGGTTATAGTTTTGTTGACCCGGCCCAACAGCAGGCCGGCGAGTGGCTGGACGATCACTTTGAAGAGTTGTGGGCGAACTGGGGGCGGCTGTTGGTGGAGACGTTGTAAGAATCATCCGCTAAGGAATGAGAATTAATTAATTGTCCGATTTGGGCTTGTGCATTTTCGCCCTTGCT
>CAYSIV010000124.1:12129-16007 GCA_964431175.1 uncultured Anaerolineales bacterium | reverse complement strand
CGAGTTAGAATGAAATGATGCCGGCAGGGTGCGCTCCTGCTGTTTAGAAATGCTTTGGGTAAAGGCGCTCTCTTCAGGCGATAGTGTTTCAGTAGGCAAAAGATCACGCCTGTGTTCCCTATACTTTCGCCTTTTCTGGAGAAGCGATGCTTAATTGAACAATTATGTGCTCAAAAAAGGGTAAAGAAAATGTCAAGATTGACTCAAAAAGGATTATTTTTAGGGGACTTTAGAGATGCGGGAGGTAATAGCTTTGTTTAGCAGGGCGATTCTAATCGTTGAGGGCGTATTCGATGGCTTGAGCCAGCGACATGGCCCGGCCTTCAGCCAGGATGGTGTTCTGGGCCGTTTCAGCGAGCGCTTGCCTGGCGTTGGCGAGGAGAACTTCAAGTTTGTTCTTTTCGGCGGGGGAAAGGGGTGAGCCAATAGCTTCACGTAAACTGAAGGCGGCTCCTACCAACCGCAGGGCACGTTCGGCTTGGCCCTGGAGGGCGGCCAGCCCGCCCATGTCTTCCAACAAATACGCCAACGTCCAACCGTCGCCCATTTCATTGCTAATGATCAGACCTTCTTCATACAGGTCACGCGCCACACCATAATCACCTTGCGAGCGGACAATGTTGCCTAAACCATTCAGGGAGTTGGCAATGCCCTCCCGATCACCCATTTCGCGATTTAGAGTCACCGCCTCCTCCAAGCACAGGCGGGCCAACTCGTCATCCCCCTGATCGAGCGCGACGTTGCCCAAATTGTTCAGTGACACCGAGATCGCCCACTTGTCTCCAACCTCGCGCCGGATAGTCAGGCCCTCTTCGTGATAAGCGCGGGCCTGCTCGTAATGGCCTCCCAGGCGGGCGATGATACCCAGGTTGCTGAGCAGACCGCCAATGCGCGGTTTATCGTCCAACTCCTGACGGATGACTAAGCTGGCTTCGTAGCGCACCTCGGCCAGGTTGTAATTGCCCTGTTGGGCGGCTACTGACCCGGCGTAGTGGAGCACTTGGGCCACCCCGGCCCGATCTCCAAGTTCCTCAAAAATAGTTTGAGCTTTGGTCAACCAGTTGGTGGCGTCGGCGTATTGGCTCCGTTTTCGCATCAACTCACCCATCACCGTCTGGCATTGGGCCAGAGCGCGGCGATCGCCCAACTGTTCGGCCTGGGCTATCGCTTTCTGGTATAAGTCACTTGCTTCCGACCACCGGCCAACCAGTTCCAGCACGCCGCCCAGCTTGAGCATGACGGATAATTGCTCCTCGGCAGTCAGTAAAGGTATAACATTTTGGTAGTAGTCAATCGCGGCATCGTTGTTATATCTGGCCTGGGCGGCCTCTCCGGCTTTTAGGAAATACTCGCGTTTTTTGGCCGCGTTCTCGCTTCGGCCATAATGCAAGGCCAGACGGTCTACCCACTGCTCCAGCACTTTGCTGAAAGTCCGCTCTATGTATTGGCCGATCTGATCATGCAGGATAGCCCGCATGGCAAAGGGCAGACTCTCGTAAGCGACTTCCAGAGTGATGACGTGCTTGAAGAGATACTCGAGTTCAGGGTCAGGCGTGTCAAGCGGAGTCAAATCCAGGCGGCCCAAGGCTTCGAGGTCGGCCCTCACTTGTGGTTCGCCACCCACCAATTGCGGGTAAGCGCCCCACAACATGGCGGCCCTAAACTGCCGCCCAATGATGCTCGCCACTTTGATAGTGATCTTCTGATTCTCGGTCAGTTGGTCAATACGGCTGAGAATCAGGCTGTGCAAGTTGGCCGGGAAATCGAGTTGCTTCAATGCCTGGCTGTCGCGGGGGTCAATCTTCCGGTCTTGCAGGTAGTTGAGCAGTTCTTCGATGTAAAACGGGTTGCCTTGCGCTTTATCAGTGATTTTGCTGATGAAATCCTGCGGTATCGCCGTCTGCGCGCCAAAGAACTGTTCCAGTTTCAAGCTGATCAGTCGTCCCGCTTCCTGGGGCGTGAAGTCGTTGAGTTTGATTTCGGTGAAATGGGGCAGTTGGCTCACCCGCAGAGTCTGGCCGCTTTGCGCGTCCATTGGGCGGTAGCTCATCACCAGCAGAACGGGCAAATCGGCGATGGCCCGTCCGATTGCCTCCAGGAGATCGTGGGAGAGCGGGTCGATCCAGTGGCAGTCTTCCAACACCAGGAAGATGGGGCCGGACTTGGCGCGCCCGCGCAAACAATCGACCAACAGCGACTCCAATGACGATTTGCGGAGCTTGGCGTCAAAGTTGCGGGTGAAATCATCGTCGGGGATGGGAAGGTTGAGGGCCGCGTTGAGCAATGGTAAACGGGGAGTCAGGCCCGGATCGATCCTCTGGAGTTGTTCCCTCAACAGGTTGACCTGTTGAGTCAGTTCCCATTCCGGTTCAACACCAAAGAAGCTTCGCCAGATTGAATGCCAGACGAGGTAACTGGTGTTGGTTCCGTATGACAGGCACTCGCCGCCGTAGCCGGTAAGTTGATATTCGTTGGCCTGACGAATGACCTCGGCCATCAACCGCGACTTGCCCATGCCGGCCTCGGCAGTGATGCCGACGATCTGGCCGTGCCCGCGCATGACCTGCGTCATCTTCTGCTCAATGGCGGCCAGTTCTTCGGCGCGGCCCACCATGGGAATGGTGTAGCTGGTCTCTTGCAGTCGAGCGGCTTGGCGCGTCTTCTGACCGCGCAAGTTATAAACCGCCACCGGTTCAGCTTTGCCTTTGACTTTGATCGCCGGCAGGTCTTCCCAAAGAAAGTTGTTGAGGGTGGGCTGATAGATGGTCCGGCTGACCAGAATCTGACCCGGGGCGGCGGCCTGCATCAACCGGGCGGCCAGGTTCACATCGTCGCCCAACACGCCGTACGTGCGGCACTCGACACCACCATAAGCGCCAGTGCGCATTCGCCCCTGGCTGATTCCAATTTGCACCGAGGTGATGAAGTCGAGCGCCGGAGTCCGAAGTTCCAGCGCCGCCGAGACCGCTCGCGCGGCATCATCTTCGTGAGCCAACGGGGCGCCGAAGGCGGCATAGAGCGCACTGCCTTTGTCGCCGATGTTTACTTGCAGAAGCGCCCCGTCGTAACGGGTCACGGCATCCTGCACCTTGCGGATGTAGGTCTCCAACTTGCCGCCGGCGCCGTCATCCTGATCATAGTCAATGCCGCTGAAGCGCAAGAAGAGGGCGACCGCTGGGCGCAGTTCGGCCAGAAACTCGCCTTGCCCGCCCTGCAACCGCTTGTAAACTGGCGGCAACAGCCACGAACGAATTTCGGATTCGTTGAGGGCCTCGCCCGGAAGCGGCGGCCACGGGGAGATCGCCACTTCGGCCCCCAGACTGCCCACCACGGCAAAGCGTTGCCCCGAAACTTCATCGTAACTCCAGGCCGAGATTTGAACCGAGTCTCCTAAAACATCGGCGGCGGAAGGGTGGAGCACCACTTCGCCCTTTGATGCCTGGTGCTCGGCCTGAGCGAGATTGTCAAGCGTGGCGCCGGCCAGCACATCCATCACCTGAATTTTCGGGTCGCCGACGATGAAGCGCCGGGCCGGGCCGGTGGCGACGGCCACTTTCACGGCCAGCGATATTGTTAACCCGGACGGGATCTTCACTGTGGCAAATGCGTCCATTGCCTTTTGCATAGCCAGCCCGCAGGCCGTGGCCCGTTGGGTTGCCAGTTGATCGGTGAGGCCGGCGCTGTCGAACCAGCAGGTAATGGCGTCGCCATTGAAGCTGGTGGCGCTTCCGCCGTAGTGGTGCAATTCGGTGATTAGCGCATCGTACACCAGGTTGAGGTGGCGGCTCAACTCCTCGGCCCCGCGTTGCGGGCCAAGCTCGCTCACCAGCGCTTCGGTAAGGTTGGTGAAACCGGAGATGTCGGCGAAGAGGGCGGCC
>CAYSIV010000124.1:0-12119 GCA_964431175.1 uncultured Anaerolineales bacterium | reverse complement strand
GCTGGCACCCGCCTCGGCCCGTACGAGATCCTCGCGCCGATCGGCGCGGGCGGCATGGGGGAAGTGTACCGCGCGCGAGACACCCGACTTGACCGCACTGTCGCCATCAAAGTGGCTCACCAGCGCTTCAGTGAGGTTGGTGAAGCCGGAGATGTCGGCGAAGAGGGCGGCGCCACGCGTGCGATCAGGCAAAGCAATATTCTTTGCCAGAGCTTGCCGCCTGTCCATCGGAATATACACACTCAAGGAGTCGATCATGGTCCGGATTTTCTAGGCTCAATTGTATCCCAAATGGCGCAGAGTGCTACTGTTGTTCGCTGGTTGCCCTGGTGAGGCCCGAAGATGGCGCAGGACACGCCGGCGTTTGACGGTGCTGATATAATGACGCCGCACTCAATTTGTTACCTGCTCAGACCGGAGACCCCTACTTCATGGTCACTAAAGTTCTCATTGCCAATCGTGGCGAGATTGCGGTGCGCATCATTCGCGCCTGCCGTGAGTTGGGTATTCAGACGGTGGCGGTCTTTTCTGAAGCCGACCGCAATGCTCTTCATGTGCGTTACGCCGACGAAGCCTACTTGATTGGCCCCGCTCCTTCGCGCGAGTCTTACTTGCGCATCGACAAAATCTTGGATGTTGCCAGGCGCTCCGGCGCGGATGCCATTCATCCGGGCTACGGCTTTTTGGCCGAGCGGGAGGATTTTGCCGGGGCTTGCGCCGAGGCGGGGATCACCTTCATCGGTCCCAAACCATCTTCAATTGCGGCCATGGGCGACAAGGCAGTGGCCAGGGCCACTGTCACCAAAGCCGGTGTCCCGGTGGTTCCGGGCACCGAAGCCGAGGGCAGTTTGCGCGACGAGGAGATTATCGCCGTCGCGCCGCAGATCGGGTTCCCGTTGTTAATCAAAGCCACGGCCGGCGGCGGCGGCAAGGGTATGCGCGAAGTTCATTCCGCAGACGAAATGCTCCATGCGCTGGCCTCAGCCCGGCGCGAAGCCGAGTCAGCATTTGGCGATGGCAATGTGTACCTCGAAAAACTAGTGACCGGGGCGCGGCACATTGAAATTCAAATCATGGCCGACACCCAGGGAAACGTGATTCACCTGGGCGAGCGCGAATGTTCGATCCAGCGCCGCCACCAGAAAGTGCTGGAAGAATCGCCGTCGCCGTTTGTGAACGAGGATGAGTCGCTGAGGCAGAAGATGGGCGAGGTGGCCTGCCGGGCGGCGGCGGTAGTGGGCTACATCAATGCGGGCACGATTGAGTTTTTGGTGGATAAAGAAAAGAACTTTTACTTCCTTGAGATGAACACCCGCTTGCAGGTCGAGCATCCGGTGACGGAACTGGTGACCGGCCTGGACATTGTGAAGGAACAGATACGGGTGGCTCGGGGCCGCAAACTCAGCCGCGAACAACATGAGATCAAACTGAACGGCTGGGCCATCGAGTGCCGCATCAACGCCGAAGACCCTTACAACAACTTCATGCCTTCCACCGGCACCATCTCGGCTTCCATTTTGCCGACCGGCCCCGGCGTGCGAGTGGACACGTGCGCTTATTCCGGCTATACCATCCCCCGCTTTTATGACTCGCTGATCTCCAAGCTGATCTGCTGGGGCGAGACTCGCGGCGAGGCGTTACTGCGAATGCGGCGCGCGCTCGAAGAATACAAAATCGTCGGCGTCAAGACCAACATTCCCTTGCATCAAAACCTGTTGGACTCGCACCGCTTCATGGCCGGGCAGTTCGACACCCGCTTTCTGGAAGAACGATTCCAAATGGAAGACGAAGCCGCGCCGCACCCTGAAATCGCGGCTATTGTGGCGACCCTGGTGGCGCACCGCCGCGGCCAGCACGCGGCGCAGATCGTCCAGCGCGGCGAGCGCGACACCAGCAACTGGAAGTGGGTGGGCCGCTACGAAAGAATGCACCGATGAAGTACGCGACGACGGTCAACGATAAAACGTACCTCGTCGAGATCAACGACGATCATCACGTGGTGGTGGACGGCAAAACCTATACCATCGATCTCGCCGAAGGAAGCAATCAGGCGTTGTATTCGTTGCTGATTGACAATCACTCTTTTGAAGCCTTTGTGGATGACGATTCCGAAGACGGCCTGCGAGTGCTGATGCGCGGCGATCTCTACGACGTGAAAGTGGTGGACGAGCGCGCCGCCCGGCTGGCGAAGTCGGCCGGGAGAGCCGTCGCCGAGACGGGGGACTTCCACCTCAAAGCCCCGATGCCGGGCTTGGTCGTGTCGGTGCCGGTGGCCGAAGGCCAGACAGTGAACCCGGGCGACATTTTGGTGATCCTGGAGTCGATGAAGATGCAAAACGAACTCAAGTCGCCGCGCGCGGGCACGGTGTTACGAGTGAAAACAAAAAGCGGCGATAGCGTGGAGCAGAACCAGATTTTGATCACGGTGAGCTGATGACGGGTTTGCCCTATTTTGGCCTGATTGTTTTAGTGGCGGCGGCAGGGTTGTTTTTGATGTTTGCCTCGCTGAGGAAAATTCCGCCGGAGCATCGCGGGGTGTTGTTCCGGCTTGGCCGCCTGGTGAAAGAGTTGCCGCCGGGCAACGCCTGGGTTCTGCCTTTTGTGGATCACGTAATATCAGTTGATCTGCGCGAGCAGACTTTTGATTTGCCACCTGACTTGGTTCTGATGACTGACAAGCGTTATGCGGTGAAAGGCCGGTTCACCTGCAAGGTGGTGGCCGCTATTCCGGCGGTGATGGCGGCGCGGCAGGCGCAACAGGACATCATTACCGTCGTGGCTGACAAGCTGCTGGCCGAGATCAAAAACATAGGCGCCCGCGCCGCGCTGGATCGCCCGGCCCAGGCCCAACAAGGGGCGCTCGAAGCCCTCAATGAGCAAATGTCGCGGGCGTGGCAGTTGAAGTTTACAAAGGTCGAGTTTACGCTTGTGCCTGTATAGAAGTTTCACCACAGAGAGCACAGAGAACACGGAGAGAAAAGATATGAATGAAAGGGAAGAACTCAATCGAATTAGCGAGGCGATTATTGGGGCGGCAATCAAGGTGCATCGGGAGCTAGGCCCCGGTTTGCTGGAATCTGCCTATGAAGCCTGCACAGCTTTTGAGTTGAGGGAAGATGGGTGGAAGGTGGAACAACAAAAGCCAATGCATTTGGTTTATAGAGGCGTGAAGTTGGATGTTGGGTATCGGCTCGATTTGCATATCAACGACAAGGTCGTTGTTGAGGTCAAGGCAATTGAACGGCTCTTGCCAATTCACACTGCTCAATTGCTTTCTTATCTGAAAATCTCCGGTTGTAAATTGGGCTTGTTGATCAACTTCAACGTCAAGCTTCTAAAGGATGGAATTGAGCGTGTGGTAAATGGCTATTTCTAAAGCTCTGTGTTCTCCGTGCTCTCTGTGGTGACTGAATCTCAGAAATGGACGACTCTATGACTGACCGCGAACGCTGGGAGCGCGAAACGCTCAACCCGACTCTCAAGAAGAATCCCGAACGCAAGCCCGAGTTTGAGACTTCATCCGGCATTCCGCTGGAGCCGGTTTACAGCCCGCCCGACGATCAACCTGTCCCGGCGAACGTCGGCTGGCCCGGCGAATATCCGTTCACGCGCGGCGTCCAGCCCACCATGTATCGCGGCCGCTTGTGGACGATGCGCCAATACGCCGGTTACGCCACTGCCGAAGAGTCCAATCACCGCTACAAGTTTTTGTTGGCGCAGGGTCAAACCGGACTCTCGGTGGCGTTTGATTTGCCAACGCAAATCGGCTACGACCCTGATGACCCAATGGCGCTTGGCGAAGTGGGCAAAGTGGGCGTGTCCATCCCAACGCTGGATGACATGGCGCGATTGTTCGAAGGTATCCCGCTCGACAAAGCCAGCACCAGCATGACCATCAACGCGCCGGCTTCAATTTTGCTGGCGATGTACATCGCCGTCGGCAAGCGGCAGGGCGTAGGGCCGAAACAATTGCGCGGCACGATTCAAAACGACATTCTCAAAGAGTACATCGCGCGCGGCACTTATATTTTTCCGCCGGCGTCCTCGATGCGCCTCATCACCGACATCTTCCGCTATTGCCAGATCGAAGCGCCGAACTGGAACACGATCAGCATTTCGGGCTATCACATCCGCGAGGCCGGTTCAACCGCCGTGCAGGAAGTAGCCTTCACTCTGGCCAACGGCATCGCTTACGTGCAAGCCGCCATCTCTGCCGGGCTGGGCGTGGATGACTTTGCGCCTCAGTTGGCGTTTTTTTTCAACGCCCACAACCAATTCCTGGAAGAGGTGGCCAAGTTCCGCGCCGCCCGCCGACTGTGGGCGAAAATCATGCGTGAACGTTTTGGGGCCAAGAATCCGAAATCGTGGATGTTGCGCTTTCATACTCAGACCGGCGGCAGTACGCTCACCGCCCAACAACCGGAAGTGAACGTGGCCCGGGTGACGATGCAGGCCCTGGCGGCGGTGCTGGGCGGCACGCAAAGCTTGCATACCAATGGGATGGACGAAGCCTTGCAATTGCCGACCGAGAACGCGGCGCGGGTGGCTCTGCGGACTCAACAAGTCATCGCCTACGAGTCGGGTGTGGCCGACACGGTTGACCCGCTGGCCGGGAGTTATGCCGTCGAATCGCTCACCGATGAAATTGAGAAGCGGGCTGAAATCTACCTCAAGCAAATTGACGATATGGGCGGGGCGCTGGCGGCTATTGAACGCGGTTTCATCCAGAACGAAATACAAGAGGCGGCTTATCGCTATCAACAGGCAGTCGAGTCGAAAGAGCAAATTGTCGTCGGGGTGAACGAATTTGCCGTCCGGGAAAAACTCAGCTTCGAACGGCTGAAGATTGACCCGGCGATTGAGCAGATGCAACGCGACCGCGTGGCCGCCGTCCGCGCCCGGCGCGACGCGAACAAGGTGAGCGAACTACAGACGCAATTGGAGTCGGCGGCGCGCGGCACTGAAAACCTGATGCCCTTGTTGGTCAAGTGCGTGGAGAATGACCTGACGCTGGGTGAGATTTGCGGCACTCTGCGCAGCGTGTGGGGCGAATACAGGCCGATCTCATAATTGAACCGCGAAGACGCGACCCCGCAAAGAGAAGCGGGGCAGGCGGACGCGAAGAAGATCATGGACATTGAAGAGGTTGCTACTCATATTGTGGACGCAGCGATCAAGGTTCATCGGGTGCTTGGCCCCGGGTTGCTGGAGTCAGCCTATCAACATTGCCATGTTTACGAATTACGAAAACGTGGCATGAAGGTTGACACCGAAGTTGTTCTGCCAATTGTGTACGATGGCCAGCTAATAGACGCCGGATACCGACTTGATGAATTTGTCGAAGACAATATCGTTGTTGAGAACAAAGCGGTTGATCAGCTACTCCCTATTCATGAAGCCCAATTGCTTACTTATTTGAAAATGCGGAAATGCAAGATTGGCTTCCTGCTGAATTGGAACGTTACATTGATGAAACACGGCATCAAGAGAATGGTCAATAACCTATAAAATCTTCGCGCTCTTTGCGTCTTCGCGGTGAATCCTTTGACTCGGACAGACATAACCTATGATCAAGAAGATCAACCATATTGCCATTATCGTTCCTGACCTTGAGTCCTCGCTGGCCTTCTGGCGCGACACGCTGGGTCTGCCGCTGGCGCACGTCGAAGAGGTGGCATCACAAGAATCCATCGCGGCCTTTTTGCCCGCCGGCGACAGCGAAGTGGAGTTGGTGAAACCGACGACCGAGACAAGTGGGGCGGCCAAGTTTCTGGCCAAGCGCGGCCCTGGCTTGCATCATATTGCCCTTGAGGTAGATAATCTTGAAGAGATGTTGGCGAGATTGAAGGAGAGAGGCGTGCGGCTGATCAACGAAACGCCAATCGCGGCGGCGGGCGGCAACCGGGCCGCCTTCATCCACCCAGAAAGCGCAAACGGTGTACTAGTGGAATTGTATGAGGCAGGCCAAAAGTGACCCGACAAATTACGATGAACAATGGCATGGAAGTTGCTAAACAGGCGGCGGTCGACATTGTGTCCTGGTTGAAGAAATACCGGGGCACAATCGGGGTGGCCAATGTCGAGAATAACCCCGATTTTCAAAAAGCGGATATTGATCTGATCTGGGTATCGCGGCGAGGGGCGGACACCATTGAGATCAAGGCCGACCGCTGGCACGAGACCGGCAACTTTTTCTTTGAGACGGACAGCAACAAGGAGAAGGGCACGCCCGGTTGTTTCTTGTACACGGAAGCCAATTTCGTTTTCTATTACTTCGTCAACTCGCGCGCGCTATATATTTTGCCCATGCCCCAAACTCGCGAATGGTTCTTGGCCAACAAGGAACGCTTTGAAGAGCGCGAAACGACCACGCCCGCTGGCGACGGGCATTACACCACGGCGGGGCGGTTAGTTCCGATTGAAACGGTTGTGAGCGAAGTGCCGGAAGTGAAACAGAAGAAGATTTAGGAAAATCTTGTTGAGCGTATAATGCGCTCGTCAAGAGAGGCTTTCATGACCACAATTGCTCTTTCAGAGACGACTTATCAACTGCTCCAACAGCAGGCCCGAAGCAACGACCAAACGCCTGATCAATTGGCCGACGAGCTTCTGCGCGAACAGCTTGCGCCGAAACATGCCTATATTCAGGTTGTCGAAAAGCTTGGCGGTCCTCAAGCCATGATGAAGGGCACACGAGTTTCGGTGAGCGATATTGTTGGCTATTTGCAGATCGGGGAAACGCCGGAATCAATCGTTGAGAAGGTCCTGCCGCATCTCACGCTGGCCCAAGTCTACGACGCTTTGAGTTGCTATCACGATCATAAGGCCGAGATTGATCAGGAACTGGCTGAAAGCACGGAAGAATACGGGCGGGCTTATTTGCGTGAGCATTTGGGTGACGAAGGCTACCGGCGCATCACAGGGCAAGCCAAATAATGAGCGAGCCGATCAAGCTTTTGCTTGACGAAAACATCTGGCTGGGCCTGACCGAAGCGCTTACCCAGCGAGGCTATGACGCCATCCACATTATTAATCTGGATCAGCGCGGCCTGGATGATGAGGCCGTATTGGGGTTGGCAACTGAGCAGGGCCGGGCGGTTGCAGGAATTTAGAGGTTAATGCTCTCACCTTGCAGAGATCGTGCTGATTGTCATTCCCGCGAAAGCGGGAATCCAGTGCGCCGACGCTGGACACTTGCTAATCCCCTTCATCTTCTTCCTCCAACTCCCCTTGCTCCATTGCCGCCAGCAATTCTTTCGCCTCGGCGGCGTCTTCTTCCCTAACCAGAATCTGAGCTTCGCCCATGAGGCCAACGGTCAGGCCGAAGGCCGCGCCTGCGCCTTCCTGGGTGCTCATCGCCGGAATCCCGGCGGCCTCCAGCACGCTTTTGATTAGGTTGGCTTCGACTTGTCCGGCGGCGGTGTAGATGACTACAAGATTCTCTGGCATCGTCTACTCTTCAAACAAATCGGCAACCGGCACGCTAAACCCTGGCAAGACATCTTCGCAGGCGAGCGTGTCGGTTTCGGCAAACTCTTGAATGTCGGTGAGCGAGCGATAAACGTAAACAATTTTTGCCCCCGGCTCAGCCACCCACACCAGCTTGACCCCAATTCCAAAATACTCGCGTAGTTTTTGCGTGACTTCCTGCCAGCGGTCATCGGGTGACATCACTTCAACCACTAGTTCGGGGGCAACTTCCAGGAAGCCTTTTTGCCGTTTCTGTTGAGCGAGGCGCTCGCTGGAAATAAAGGCGACATCTGCAGCGCGAATTGTATCCGGGTCGCGTTGGGTATAAATGCCAACTTCGCCCACCACCACTTTGCCCGACTTGCTTCGTCTTACGTGCGCTTTTAGGTGTTCGTAGAAGTTGCCTTCGTAAGTGCCGTGAGGATAGCTTGTTGGACTCATCAGAACAATTCTCCCTTCGACGAGTTCGCACGGGCCGATATTGCCCATTGCCAGCAATTCGTCGCCGGTCACGAGCGTTTCAGTCTCAAGTTGAGTGGGCGCAAGTTGGACAGCCATCGCATCACACCTCGTTGCCGGATACTATAGCACAAAGTCTTTGGCTAAGTTTGGCGTTTTCTGTTCCGTCTCGCCAGCGCAATTGACCCTGCCACCAAAATTGCCGCAAACGAAAACCACTCAATTGCATAGTTCAAGTGCGGCCCGTCGTTCAACTCAACTTCCCAGCCGGCGGCAGGCAGGGCGGTGGGGTCTGGCCCGGCGTCTTGTTCAAGGAAAAAGAGCAGAAGCGGATAAGGCACTTGTTGTTGGATACGCGGGATGTCGATCCAGAACCAGGCATCCAGCCGGGGCAGGTCGGGGCCGAGAGGCGGATCAACGGGAGCGAGCGTTGAGGGGCGGCTTTGGCTGAGGCGGATGACGCCGGTGAGGGTGACGAGGCCAGCCGAACTGGCGTAAACACTACGGGTTGAGGGGTCGGCGGCCGTGTAAGCGATCCAACCACGATCGACCAACACCGCTTCCTCGCCGCCTTCGATCTTGAGCGGCGTCAACAAATGCACCCCGGTGATTTCACTCTTAGACCGGTTGCGAAGAACGATCTCTTGCGAGAAGTCGAAAGTGCCGGTGACAGCCGCCCGCCGGTATTCAAGCCCGGAAGTGTCAAGCGCTTCGCCGGTGATGACGAGCGGCGGCTGGTCGAGATGGCTTTTGATTTCGGCGTTGAGGGCGCGGCGTTCGCCGAGGCGGCTTAATTGCCAGAAACCAAGCCCAATCATCGCCGCCGCGCCGATGACGACGAAGAGAACCCAAAAGATCAGGAGAAGTTTTTTCATAGACGAATGACGGGTGACCGCTTCGGGTGACGAAGGAAAGCATTCGGCCTTCGCCGTTAACTATATCACTTCGTTTGCAACCAATTCTTCGTAGGTCTGGCGGCGGCGGATCAGGTGATGGGTGTTGCCTTCGACCAGCACTTCGGCGGGGAGCGGATGCGAGTTGTAATTGGAAGCCATTGCGAAACCATACGCGCCCACGTCGAGTACAGCGAGAAGATCGCCGGAGTTGAGCGGCGGCAGTGGGCGACTGCGGGCGAAGAAGTCGGCGGACTCGCAGATGGGGCCGGCAATGTCGGCAGGGGTGTAGGGCGAATTATCAATTCGCCCTACGGGCAGGATGCGATGATAAGCATCGTACAGCGCCGGGCGAAGCAAAGTATTCATACCGGCGTCTACGATGACAACACGACGCGATGAATCGTTTTTCTCGTATTGAACCGTTGTGACCAGAACGGCAGTGTCGGCCACAAGATAACGACCGGGTTCCAGGTAGAGGCCGCCACCCCAGTGGGCAAGCCGGTTCACCAGCGGGGCGGCGAAGGAGTCGATGTCGGGCAATTCGTCGGCGCCTCGATATGAAATCGGGAAACCGCCGCCAATGTCGAGCATATCGATCGTCGCGCCGAGCGCCTTGGCTTTGGCAACAAATTCCAGCGCGACATCAATCGCTTGTAATGTGGCATCGGGGCTGGCGAGTTGCGAGCCAATATGAACATGCGCGCCGCGAATGCGAACATTGGGAAGCGGAGCGCGGACGAGTTCAAGCGCCTGAGCCAGCGGCACGCCGAACTTGCTGGCCGCCGAGCCGGTGCTGATGTGGTGGTGGGTGCTGGCGTCCACGTCCGGGCGCAGGCGGATGGCGATGTTGGGTTGGCGGCCCAACTGTCCGGCCAGGTCGTTCACCCGACGCAGTTCACCTTCGGACTCGACATTGATCCAGCCGACGTTCGCCCGAAGCGCCATTTCGATTTCGGCTTCGGTCTTGCCAACGCCCGCAAACACAACGCGCGACATGTTCGCGCTAATGTGCTGAACCCGAAAGAGTTCGCCGCCGGAGACGATGTCGAAGCCTGCGCCCTCGTCTCTGAGCAAGCGCAAAATAGAAAGGTTGGCGTTGGCTTTGACCGAATAGCAGATGGATGGGCGAAGCGGGGTGAAGGCGGCGGCCAGGCGGCGGTAGTTTTCGCGGAGCCGGTCAGCCGAGTAAACGTAGAGCGGCGTGCCAAACTCGGCGGCGAGCGAGGCGAGCGGGATGGAGTCGCAGTAAAGCAAGCCGTTGATGAAGTTAAAGGCTGACACGGGGTTGGATGGTTTAGGGCAGGCTGGCGGCGGCGAGAGGCTAGTTCACCATCTCCTTGCCGGAGCCATGACAGTGCTTGAACTTTTTGCCGGAGCCGCACGGGCAAGGCTCGTTGCGGCCCACGGTTTTGTAGCGGGGGTCAACCGGCGGCGGAAACGGATCGAAGACGGGCAGGGCCGGGCGCGAAGCACGGCCGGGCGCCGGTTCTGGTTCGACGTGTTGCCACTCGCCAAACGGCCCTTTCTCCATCAGTGAGCCGCAGTCTCGGCAGAACGCCTGCCCATTTTTATCGAAACGCACCAGACGGCTGTCGTAGCGTTGGCGGGCTTTGGTTTCGAGGCGCTTGAGTTCTTCGGGGTTGTGGTTGGGGTCAAGGTCTTCAAGGGCATTCACTGTCTCATTAATTCCCATCGAGTTAATGTCACGGTCGTTGAGGGCCTGGCGCAAGAGGGGGAGGGCGCGAGGATCGCCTAGCTCGGCCAGGTCGGCGACGGCCATCACCCGATCATCATCCCAGGTCGTTTCGTGGTAATAGGCTTCGAGAGTGCGAAAGGCCTGTTCATTTCCCTGCCCAACGTGAGACAGCACCTCGGCGAGCGATAGCCTGAAATCGGGGTCGGTGCTGTATTGCATCGAGTCGAGCACGGGTTGCAATGCTAGTGAACCAAGTTCTTGGAGCGCGAAGACGGCTGTAGAGTACAAAATGTCTTCAGGGTCGCTTGTGTACAAGGCCAAGAGCAAAGGATCAACAGCCTCTAGTGAGCCGGATTGGCCGAGCAGTTTGGCGGCGTGGATGGGCGCGTAGCCTTTGCCTTCCGAGTCTTCGTACGCATAGTCTTCGCTCTGAACCATAAACTTCAGGCGGCTGACGATCTCAGAGGTGAAGGAGACTGAGGCAATCTGTTGGTCGCTGAGTTTGTCACTGCCGCAGAGCAGGATTTTCATCAAGCGTTGCTCGGCGGGAGAGAGCGGTGCTTCGAGTGGAGCATTTAGGTCTTCGTCGGCAGGCGGGGCGGGCTGGGCGGCCTTGGCTTCGCTGAATTTGGGGCGTTGCTCGGCGAGGGGGGCAAGCGGATAGAAATTTTCCAATTCGATGAACGTGAGCAGGCCAAAGAGGCCGCGCGCCCAACCGCTCCCGGGCCGGGTGTCAATTTCAAGATGCCAAAAGTGCCAGTAGCTTGCGCCGCGCAAAATTGCCGCGCCCGCCTGGCCGAAGAGACGACGGGCTTTGGGAAGGTTAGATGAGGTGAGCAGCGCCACTTGTTGGATCAGGGAGTTGGCGTTGTCATCGGGCGAGCCGTTGCCGGCAACGTAGGCCTCGAAGATGGCGAGCATGCCGTCGGCCCCGTCGCGCAAGTTTTCGAGTTCACCCACCAGTTGCTCGTCTTCATCTTCGTCGTGGCCGGTAGCCAGCGCGGAGGTGTCCCGATCATTGATGGCGACTTCCCACAGCCGCTCCAGTCCGGCGGCGATGACGGAGAGGTCGGCGCCCGACATGGTCATCACTTCGTGAAACATGCCAGCGGTGAGAAGTAAGTGAGGCGTGGCCTGGTAGAGCGAAGCCAGACCAACCCCTTCGAGGTCCTCGCCTGCTTTCTGGGCAAATTCCTGATAGGTTGTTGGACTGCATAATTTGATCACCCCGTCTATCAATTCATTCCAGCCTGAATATGTCATGATGCCTCCTGTATAAATTGTTAGTCGGCGATTGCCAGCTTGGCAATCGTCACGCCCTCGCCGCCTTCGCCGTCCTGGCCGGGCTCTTGCGAGACGACGAGGTCGCTGGCGCGCAGGGCGTCGCGCACTGCCTGGCGCAATTTGCCTGTGCCTTTGCCGTGAATGATTCGCACCCAGGGTAGGCTGGCAAGATAGGCCGAGTCGAGATAGCGTTCAAGCATGAGCAGGCCCTCTTCAACCGTTTGGCCGCGGATGTCGATCTCCATGCCGGTGGTGGGGTGGGGCGGTTTAGGTAGTTGGGTGGTTTGGGTGTTGGGCGGTTCGGCTTGGGGTTT
>CAYSIV010000123.1:10902-16039 GCA_964431175.1 uncultured Anaerolineales bacterium | reverse complement strand
ATAGGTTATGCCACCTCGCGCCGAATGTTTGCCCCCAGCGCCCTGAGTTTCTCGTCAACCCGCTCGTAGCCGCGCTCAATCTGGCCGATGTTGCGAATGACCGACGTGCCATCAGCGCACAGGGCGGCCAACAGCAAGCTCATGCCGGCGCGGATGTCGGGGCTTTCGAGCTTCTCGGCTTGCAGGCGATCCGGCCCTTGCACCAGGCAACGGTGCGGGTCGCACAGGATGATGCGCGCGCCCATGCCCACCAGTTTGTCGATGAAGTACATACGGCTTGGATACATCCAATCGTGGAACAGCACCGACCCGGCAGCCTGGGTGGCGACGGTGATGGCGATGCTGTTCAAGTCGGTGGGCCAGGCCGGCCACACGTTGGTCTTGATCTCCGGGATCGCCCCGCCGACATCGGGGACGATGGTGAGCGATTGGTCATCGTTGACGATGATGTCCTCGCCTTCCGTCTTCCAGCGCACACCCAGCCGCCGGAACACGAGCGAGATCATGTCGAGATATTTCGGCCCGGCGTTTTCAATTCGGACGCTGCCGCCGGTCACTGCCGCCGCGCCGACAAAGCTCACTACTTCAAGGTAGTCTGGCCCTATCGTGAACTCGCCGCCGTGCAAACTGTCCACGCCTTCAATCATCAAGCTGTTCGAGCCAATGCCGGAAACGCCAGCGCCCAACGAGTTGAGAAAGTGGCACAATTCCTGCACGTGCGGCTCGGAGGCGGCGTTGCGGATTTGAGTCACGCCTTTAGCCCGAACGGCAGCCATCACCGCGTTCTCGGTCGCGGTCACACTGCACTCGTCCAACAGGATGTTCGCGCCACACAAACCGCTGGTTTGCAGTTGGAAACGGCTATTGTGAATGACTTCGGCGCCCATGGCTTCGAGCGCCAGCAGGTGGCTGTCCACTCGCCGCCGCCCGATCACATCGCCGCCGGGCGGGGGTAGTTCGATGTGCCCGAGACGGGCCAGCATCGGTCCGGCCAGCAAAATGGAAGCGCGGATGGCTTTGCACAGCGCCGGGTCGAGTTCGGCCTTGCGCACATTGCCGGCTTCAATTCTCCAGACGTGCGGCTCAAGTTCTTCGATGGTCGCGCCCAGATCGACGATTAATTTACGCATCGCCTGCACGTCACGGATGTCCGGCACATTACGCAGGATGATCGGTTGATCGGTGAGCAAGCAGGCGGCCAGCAAGGGCAGAGCCGAGTTTTTGTTGCCAGAGGGCCGCACCGTGCCGTTCAGCGGTCGGCCGCCTTCGATGATGAACTGTTCCAAGAGGTAACCTCGTAGATAGGATTTATATCGTCAGGCAGAAATGCCGTATTTCGGCGTGATTGTACCCGCAAGCCAGAGTCACGGTCAATCGGCGGCTGACCTACGTCAAACTTGACAAGTCTTATCATGGTAGAATCACGAATTGTGATACCACAAGCACGCGCCGCGCTCAATGAGCCAAAACCACCGGTCAGCATCATCGAGTCGCTGACAACCGGGTTCGACACTGTTGCTTCACACCTCGGCCTGATTCTGCTTCCCATTATTCTGGATTTGTTCCTGTGGCTGGGGCCGCACCTGTCCATCAACCCCATCATGCAAAAGTCGGTTGACCTGCTGAGAAGCATCGAGTTCACCGACCCGGTTAGCCTTCAGGGCCGTCAGGTGTGGATCGAGATTTTGCAAACGCTGGGCGAGCATACCAACGTCTTCACTATGCTCAGCACCGCGCCGCTCGGCGTGCCAAGCCTGATGGCGAGCCAATTGCCAATCGTGCTTCCCGGCGGCCGGCCCCTCATCCTGCCCATTAGCAACGAGTTGGTGTTGCTCACCCTGGCCTTGGCATTCTCGCTGGGCGGCCTTCTACTGGGCGCGATCTATTTCAGCACGATCGGGTCATTCCTGCACGACGGCGACAAGCCGGCCTTGCCTCAGGCCCTCCGCCGCATCATCATCACCTGGGCCAAATTATCCGCTTTTTGTGTGTTCGTCGGCCTCTTTGTAATCTTCGCCAGCTTGCCGGCGGTGGTGCTCATTGGCATTCTCCAAATTATCAGCCCGGTCCTGGCTGGGATAGGCGTGTCGGTGTGGGGAGCAATGGTGTTGTGGCTGTTCCTGTATCTGGCATTCAGTCTGCATGGTATGGTGCTGAAAGACCGGGGCGTGTTTGGCGCCATGTGGGATAGCGCCCGATTGGTGCAATGGAATATGTGGCCGGTCATGGGCCTGTTTGTCCTCATCCTGGTCCTTAATTGGGGTCTGGGCTATGTATGGTCATTGCCTGCGCCCGACTCGTGGCTGACGTTGGCCGGAATCGGCGGTCACGCCTTTGTATCCACCGGGTTGGTGGCGGCCACATTTGTGTTTTACAAAGATCGCTACCGCTGGTGGGCGGAAATGCGGCAATGGCTGGTGGCGAACGCGAAGAAGAGATGAGAAATGACGAATGTCGAATGAGGAATGACGAATGACGAATGAGGATATTGGCTTTCGTCCTTCGTTCTTCGCCTTTTGTTGCTTTGGAGTGAGTTGAATGGCAAACGAGACACCTGCTGAATATAGTGCAAGTCAGATTCAAGTATTGGAAGGATTGGAGGCGGTCCGCCGCCGCCCCGGCATGTACGTCGGCGGTACCGACATCCGCGCCCTGCACCACCTGATCTACGAAGTCGTAGACAACTCGATTGACGAGGCGCTGGCCGGAACGTGCGATCACATTCGGGTCACGATCCATCCTGACAACGCAGTGAGTGTGGCCGACAACGGCCGCGGCATTCCGGTAGACATTCACCCGACCGAGAAAGTGTCGGCGCTACAAGTGGTGATGACCAAACTGCACGCCGGCGGCAAGTTCGGCGGCGGCGGCTACAAAGTATCCGGCGGCCTCCACGGGGTGGGCGTGAGTGCGGTCAACGCCCTGTCGGATGTGTGCGAAGCCTGGGTGAAGCGCGACGGCAAGTTGTGGTATCAACAGTTCAAGCGCGGGGCGCCGCAAGCGCCGGTCAAGTCTATAGACAAGGCCGAAGGCACAGGCACGACGATCAAGTTCCTGCGCGACACCTCCATCTTCAAAGAAGAGAACGAATACAAATTCGAGACGCTGGTTCAACGCTTCCGCGAGATGGCGTTTGTGACCAAGGGCGTGACGCTTGAATTTTTAGATGAGCGCTCCGACAGCCTTCGGCAGATGACGTTTCACTTTGAAGGCGGCATCCAGTCATTTGTGCGTTATCTCAATCGCAACAAAGAGACGCTTCACCCGGTGATCTATATCGAGAAGGAAGTAGAAGGGGTAGGGGTGGAAGTGGCGGTGCAATACACCGACGCTTACGCCGAGTCGGTCTATTCGTTTGCCAACACCATCAACACCGTGGACGGCGGCACCCACCTCACCGGCTTGCGCACGGCCCTGACCCGCACCCTCAACGATTATTCCCGTAAGGCGGGCTTGCTCAAAGAGTCCGACCCGAACTTCACCGGCAACGACACGGCGGAAGGGGTGACCGGCATTGTCAGCATCAAGCACCGCGAGCCGCAGTTTGAGAGCCAGACCAAAGTGAAGTTGATGAACCCGGAAGTGAGCACCCTCGTTCAGCGCGTGCTGGGCGAGGTATTCAGCGCCTTTCTGGAAGAGAACCCGCGCGAGGCCAAAGCCATCGTCGAGAAGTGCCTCACCTCGGCCCGCGCCCGCGACGCGGCCCGCAAAGCGCGCGACCTGGTCATCCGCAAGTCGGCGCTCGAAAGTTTGACTCTGCCCGGCAAGCTGGCCGACTGTTCGGAGCGCGACCCGGCCAAGTGTGAGCTTTACATCGTGGAAGGAGACAGCGCCGGTGGATGTTTGGCGGCGGAGACACGTGTGCCTCTGGCATCTGGCATTACCAAAACGATGAAAGAGCTGTCCGAAGATTGGCAACGTGGTGTTCAGCATTTTGGTTATGCCACAAATGAGGATGGCGACATTCGGATCGTTCCGCTGGTTGAGCCGCGTATGACCAAACAGCAGTCGGCTCTGGTGGAAGTCCTTCTGGATAATGGCGACCGAATCCGATGCACGCCTGATCATCCTTTCCGAATGCGCGATGGCTCATACCGAGCGGCAAGCCAACTACAGTCGCAGGAGAGTTTGATGCCATTCAAAACTCGCCTGACCAGTGAGGATGAGTTGCCTGGCCCCGGTTATGAGATGGCGTGGATGAATGGGCGGGGTGAGTGGAATCACACCCATCAATCGGCCCGAACTGCGCCGCGCTACGACCGCCTCGTCAACGATTATTTTGCCGGAGATGAAAGACAGATGCTTGAAGTGGCGGCCAACGTCAATTGCAAAGTGGTAGCCGTCCAGGCCGTGGCTGAAACTGCTGATGTCTATGATCTAACCGTTGACGGATATCACAACTTTGCGCTTGCTAGCGGCATATTTGTTCACAACAGTGCCAAGCAGGGCCGCGACCGCCACTTCCAGGCCATCCTGCCTCTGCGCGGGAAAATTTTGAACACCGAACGCACCCGGCTCGACAAGATTCTGGGCAACAACGAAGTGAAGGCTCTCATCTCGGCCCTGGGAACCGGAATCGGCGAAGGCTTCGACCTCAGCGGCTTGCGCTATCACCGCATCCTGCTCATGACCGACGCCGACGTGGATGGGAGCCACATCCGCACCCTCCTGCTCACCTTCTTCTTCCGCTACATGATTCCCATCATCGAGAATAGCCATCTGTATATTGCCCAGCCGCCGTTGTATCGCATTGAGCACAAGAAGCAGGCGCAGTACGTTTACACTGACGCCGAGAAGGACAAGGCTCTCAAGGCGCTCGGCGCGGGCGCGGACAAAGCCGCCATTCAACGTTACAAAGGTTTGGGCGAGATGAACCCGGAGCAATTGTGGGAGACGACGATGGATCCCACCAAGCGCACCATCCTCCAAGTGCACATCGAAGACGCCGCCGCCGCCGACCGCACCTTCGACATGCTGATGGGCAGTGCCGTCCCGCCGCGACGCAAGTTCATTCAGACGCATGCCAAGGATGTGAGGAATCTTGATATATAAAAGACCTGCCGGGTCTCTGAGACCCGGCAGGTCTTTTATTACAATCCCATCGCTTCCAGTGGAGGCGGTGAGGCGAAGACGGTTT
>CAYSIV010000123.1:8818-10892 GCA_964431175.1 uncultured Anaerolineales bacterium | reverse complement strand
TTGGAGAGCAGTTTTAAGACCCGGCAGGTCTTTAGGATAGTTTCTTAGCCATGGCCGACTCTTCTTTCATCGAAGTGACCTGCCCCAAGTGCCGCGACGTGTGGCGCGTGGATGTAACGACACTGGATAAGACGGAGCAAATCATCGTCTATCGGAACAACGATCCAAAACAGAAAGAGTATCGGGTGCGTTGCCACAAATGCGGGACGTATGCGGTTGTGACCGTCGAATTTGACGAGGCCGACGATGGCTAAACTGCGCGTAGTGGGCATTCGCGAGGAAACGCCCGCCGAGGCGGCGCAACGCGACTGGTTCGAGAAACAAGCCCTGGCTTCGCCGGGCAACCTGGAGGAAGCGGCGCGGCTGATCATCGGGCTGATTACGGGCCTGCTGGGCGTGCTCTTCGGGGTGCTGACGATTACGGCAGAACACCCGCCTGCCTATCTGGCCTTGCCCATCGTGCGTTATTTGGGAGCAGCGGTGGTTGTGGTATTGCTGGTGGCTTTGCTGGCGGCGCTGGCCGTGGTGTTGCCCCTGCGCCTGGTAACGAACAGCGCCAAACCTGACGATCAGGCTAAAGCTTTTGCCGCCCTGTTGCGCACCAAAGCCAATGTGCTGATGGTTGCCGTCATTGCCTTTGGCCTGGGCATTGCCGGGCTGAGCGGGGTGCTGGTGCTGGCCTTGTTGTTCAGACCCTAAGGGTCTCTAAGACCCTTAGGGTCTGAACGCCGCGCGGCCTGAATGGTTGCCAGCCGCCCGGCGTAGGCGGCGGGCACGGGCGGAACCGGCTCCTCTTTTAGAATCGCAATCACGGCGCGGATGAATTGCGCCAACTCGGCCCCCGGCGACCCAGGCCCCTCTCCCGCGGCTTTCGCGGCCTCACCTTCCATCTTTGACAAAACTTTATCGCGCGGCAGTTCGCCGGATTCGACGGCCAGGGCCACCGTTTCAATCTCGCCAGCCAGGGCTTCGATTTGCCCGCGTTGCATTCGCGCCACGAGCGCCGCCTGCTCGTCGGGGCTGAGGGCGGCGAACTCGCGGGCGGCGGCTTCGAGCTTAGCCCGTTCTTCGGGCGGGAGAGAGGCCAGGTGTCGTGCCGATTCTCGCGCTTGGGCTTCGGCGGCTCCCAGGCGGGCGCGCTCTTCGGGCGAGAGCGATGCCATGCGCCGCGCCGATTCCAACGCCTGGCGATCCGACTCCGAATCGGGATGCTCGGTGCGTTCGTCGAGTGCCACAACTTCTTCGAGCGCCCGCACGGCATCGTCGTGGCGACCCACATTTGTGTAGTAACCGGCCAGGTTGTAGAGCAGGACGCTGAGGGCGACAAGCGCCTCGCGGCCCTCGTCCTGCTGGCGCATCAAGATCACCGCCTGCTCTTGGGCGAGGATGGCCGCCTCAAAATCCTGGCGCTCCGCCGCCGCGCGGGCCTGAGCCAGCGCCTGTTGGATTGGCTCCGGGGCAGTCGCGCCGCCGCCCTCCAAACTGGCGATCATCTCACGCACCTGAACGGTTTCGCGGGGCATGCCCAGGCGCTCAAAAATCGCCAACCCTTCGCGGTAGCGGGCCAGCGCGCCCTCGCGGTCACCGCGGGCTTGGGCCACTTGACCCAGCTTCACAGTCGCGAAAGCTACATGCTCAATAACGCCAACTTCCGAAGCTAACCGCAAAGCCTCCTGTAGTGCCTGTTCGGCATTAAGCCAGTCATTTCGAGCCATCAAGATATTTGCCATTTGATGAAGCGAGGCGGCCTTGCCTTGTTTGTCGCCCAGTTGCTCGTCTAGTTGCAGGCTTTCTTGGTAGAGGGCCAGAGCGCGGTCGAGGTCGCCGCGGGTGAGGAAGACTTGGGCCATCGCGTGAAGCGAGGCGGCCTTGCCTTGTTTGTCGCCCAGTTGCTCCTTGAGTTGCAGGCTTTCTTGGTAGAGGGCCAGAGCGCGGTCGAGGTCGCCGCGGGTGAGGAAGACTTGGGCCATCGCGTGAAGCGAGGCGGCCTTGCCTTGTTTGTCGCCCAGTTGCTCCTTGAGTTGCAGGCTTTCTTGGTAGAGGGCCAGAGCGCGGTCGAGGTCGCCGCGGGTGA
>CAYSIV010000123.1:0-8718 GCA_964431175.1 uncultured Anaerolineales bacterium | reverse complement strand
AGTTGCAGGCTTTCTTGGTAGAGGGCCAGAGCGCGGTCGAGGTCGCCGCGGGTGACGAGCAGGGTGGCCAGTTCGTAACGCAAACTGCTGTTGACCTCCGCCGCTTCTCGATCAGTCGCCGGGTCGGGCAGCGGCGCCCCCTCCGGCAGGACCTCGGCCAACAGGTCGTAGGCCGCCCCATTTTCGCCAAAGGCCTGTTTCAGCCAGGCCAGCCGTCGGATGTGCCACAGCCGTTCAGTTCCGCTGAGAGTCTCGGTCGCCGTCTCCAGAGCGGGCATGGAGAGACGCACCAGCCGGTTCAGGCCCATGTCTTTGTGAATGTCGCCGTAGCCTCGTTTGGCTAACCAGGCCCCGTAAGCGGCGTAGCCGGCAGTTTGGGCCGGGCGCTCGTCGTCAACTACCCGCCGGGCCACTTCCTGGCGCAGGGCAGGCTGGAAGCGGTAGGTGGCCGGAGTCTTGTCTTCATAGCGGCTGTCCACTTCCAACAAACTGCGGCGCACCAAATAATCCAGCCCTTCGCGGGCGGCGGCCAAGTCCTTGTCATCATTGGGCAGGCCCCACAATAGCCTTGCGCCTGTGGCAAAAAAGGGAAAGGGGAAGATGCTCAGGGCGCGCAAGCGCTTCTGCCCTTCTTGCGGCAGGCGGTTGTAACTGCGCTCGAAGGCGGCGGCGAAGGTGCGGTGGTGGCCCATCAGCCCGTGCCGCTCGGCCTTTCGCAGTTCGTTTTCCCAGTTCGCCAAAAAGTCGGCCGGGGCGGCGGCGCTCACGTCGTATTCACCGGCCAGCAAGGCCACGGCCAGCGGGTGGCCGTCGGTGGCGTCGGCCACTTTCGCGGCCAACTCCAAATGCGCCTCCGAGAAGTCTTTGGCTTTGGCGCTGTTCTGGAGGAACAGGGCGGCGGCGGCGGGCAAGCTCAGGCCGCTCAACGGCTCATCCGGTTTGGGGAAGAGCGTTTCACCGCTCAGTCCGGCGGGCCGCTCGCGGCTGGTGAGCAGGAGGGCCGCGCCGCCCTCGGCCATTTGGGCGGCCAGGCGGTGAGTCGCTTCGGCGTCTTTCGATTTGTCGGCTAACCCTTGCAGGACGCTTTCGTAGTTGTCGAGCAGGAGCAAGCCATCCCAATCGCGCAAGGCGCGCAGGATGTCGGTCACTTGCGTATCAACGTCGGCCTCGGCCAATTGTCCGGCGGCGGCTTCGCCGAGCAGAAGGCGAATCAGGGAGCGACGGAAGAGGACGGCGTCCACCACGTCGCTGGCAAAGCTGATCGTCAGCACGCCGTCCGGCCAGCGCCAACCAAAGCGTTCGACAAAGCCCGCCGCCAGCGCGGTCTTGCCCATGCCGCCCGTCCCGGCCACCGTCACCACCTTGTGACCTTTGGAATACAGTTCGGCCAGGGCGTGCAGTTCATGGTTACGGCCCAACAGCGGGCGCGGCGGTTGCACTTCGCCGGTAAGCGCGACCTTGCCCGGATAACCCAGACCGCCGAGGACGGGCTGGCCCTGGGTGAGCGGGATCGCGCCCCAACCCTGGCGGGCGGTGTAGCCTACGGGCAGGCCGACGGCATCCGGGTATTGCAACAAAGACTGGCGGGCGAGGCGCAGTGATTCGCTCAAGGGGTAACCGGCCAATACGTTTTCGTACAACCCCACCGCGATCTCGTCGCTCAAATCATCGGGATAAGCATCCTGCATGCCGATGGCGAACGGCACGCCGTTGACGACGAGCGAGCGGGCAATTTGCGACTCGTTGCGGTGGCCTGTTCCGGTCTCGGCGGTGTGGCAGGCACTCAACAGCACCAGGCGCAGGACGCCGCGCGGCGGCATCGTCACCAGATCGCTCCCCAGCAAAGTATCTTCGCCGCCGTTTTGGTCTTCGAGGAACAGCACCGCCATCTGGCCCCCGGTCGTGTCAATCACATCGCCATGGCAGGTGAGGTGCAAAATGGCCGGGCCGCGACGGAGGGCGCGACGCAGTTCGGCCTGAGTGGGCGGGGCGCGATGAGCTTGCAGGGCAACGCCGCTGTCGGCGAGCGTCCGGCGGATGGCGCGCAGTTCATTGTCCAATTGCAGGCGGTAGCCTTCGCGGGGGTGGCCGTGTTTGTCCACTAACGGGTCGGCGGCCAGGGCGATGAAGTGCAATTCGTTCCCTGGCGGCGCGGGCGGGGCCGGGCGGTCAATCAACCGCAGAAGGCCATACCGGACCACGAAGAATCGATGGTCGGGCAGGGCGGCAAATTCCCAGGCGATGGACTCGGATGGCTCGTCGGTATCAAGAAGCAACAATTGCTCGGGGTCGGCGTCCAGGCGCTCCAACAGGGCCGGGCCGCCCAGCGCCGCGAGCAAGCGCTGGCCCACGTTGAGCGGATCGGCCCGCAACTCTTTGAGCGACGGCAGGCGGTTCAACGGGGTGGAGGCCGCGAGGGCACCCCCATCCAGAGTCGGGGTAAGGTTGCCGTCCGGGTCGGTTCGCAGGGAGAGAGTGAGACTCATGGCGCAAATACAATCCGTCAATGGGCAAGTCTAATGCGAGTGGCGATTCGCTACAAGTGGCTTAAGTACCCAAATGATAAGTGATAGATTGGCTATCGTATAATTGCGGTTAGCACACAAATTCAAGGTTAGTTCACAGGAGAAAAACAATGCATTATCGCACCTTCGGTCGCCTCAACTGGCAAGTCAGCGAAATCGGCTACGGCATGTGGGGCATGGGCGGCTGGACCGGCTCGGACGACGACGAGTCCAGGCAGTCGCTCCAGCGCGCCGTCGAACTCGGATGCAATTTTTTCGACACCGCCTGGGCTTATGGTCAGGGCCACAGCGAGAAATTGCTGGGCCAGCTTGTCCGCGCCCACCCGGACAAAAAGCTTTACACTGCCACCAAGCTCCCGCCCAAGAATCTCAAGTGGCCGGCGCGGCGCGAGTATTCGCTCGACGAAACCTTCCCACCCGATCACATCCGGCGCTACGCCGAAGACAGCCTGAAGAATTTGGGGCTGGAGAGCGTGGACCTGATTCAGTTTCACGTGTGGGACGACAGTTGGGCGAATGATGACCGTTGGCAAAAGGCGGTCGCCGACCTCAAACGCGAAGGGCTCATTCGCGCCGTCGGCATCAGCCTCAATCGTTGGGAGCCGGAGAACGCCATTCGCGCCTTGCGCACCGGGCTGATTGATGCCGTGCAGGTGATCTACAACATCTTCGATCAGAATCCCGAAGACGAACTCTTCCCGGCCTGCCGCGAACTGAATATGGCCGTCATTGCCCGCGTGCCGTTCGACGAAGGCACGCTCACCGGCGCGCTGGCCCTCGACAGCCAGTGGCCGGAGGGCGACTGGCGCAACATCTACTTCGGGCCGGAGAACTTGAAGGCCAGCGTTGAGCGGGCCGAAGCTTTGCGGCCTTTGATTCCGCCCGGCCTGACCATGCCAGAGATGGCCCTGCGTTTCATCCTCGCCAACCCGGACGTGAGCACCATCATCCCTGGCATGAGAAAGCTCAGGCACGTGGACTCCAACATTGCCGCCGGCAATGCCGGACCGCTCGACCCGGCCCAGCTGGCAACATTACGGCCTCATCGTTGGGTTCGCCGGCCAACGGACTGGTCGCAATAAACTGCCCTCTTTACCACGAATCGCTTCGCGCGAATTTCACGAAAAGGTCTCATTTACGGTTCGCGCCGCAGTTGCACTGCGGCGTGGCGGCGCGCTTCGCGAACTGCCGCCACAACCGTAGACGAGGGTGCCATGATCAGGAGTCAGGCTGTTTGGCACAGTCTGACTCCCAAATCTGGACTTACGTAAATCCAGAGAACAGCCGACCACGAAGACTCGAAGACACAAAGTCCACGAAGAAATCTCTTTGCTTTCTTTGTGTTTCTTCGTGTCTTTGTGACTTTGTGGTGAGGAATTTCGGGCGGGCAACGGCCTGTGCGTAAGTCAAGCCCCAAAATAGCCTGCCCTCGCTTACCGCTTCGCCTTCTTCGCCTTTGCCTTAGCTTTAGCCTTTGCCTTCGGCTTGGCTTTAGCTTTCGGCTTTGCCGCCAGCTTCACTTCCTTCTTCACAAAAATGCTCAACGGCAAATAGGCCGAGACGATCCAGTTCGGCGCATCCACGATCTCGCTGATCTTCAAGTCCACTGCCGCGCCGCACAAGCAGTAAGCTTGCTCGCGCGTCATATTATGCTCCGCCGACAGGTGATCAATCATGTAGCGGATCGCCTGTTGAGCGTCTTTGAACAGGTCGGGGCCGTGGGCGGTGGTGACAAAGTAGCCGCCTTCGTCGGTCACGGTGAGCTTCTTACCCGGCGGGGTGATGAAACGCAACTCAGGAATGTTCGCGCCCTTCATCAAATGAAAGCGCAGAGTCACCGACATCGGCGTCTCGATTCCGGTGCCGTTCACTTCGCCGTCGCCCTGGGCCGAGTGGCAGTCGGCGCACGAAAACAGCGCGCCCGGAACCAGCACCGGGAACAGCACCCGCGAGCCGGGCGTGAGATGGCGGATGTCAATGTTGCCGCCGTTCTCGCGTGGGGGGATGGTGTTGAGCCGCCCCGGCTCTTTCAGCGCTACTCCCATCACTCCGCAGAATGGCTCGTAGGGAATGATGATGTCGTCGCGGAAGATACAGCGATTGCCGGTCAGTTTGTAATGATGCAAATAAGGATTCGGAAAGTCTTCACCCAGCAGGCCAAAGCCGGGGATGACGGCATTCCACCCCCACCCTTTGTGTTTGATACTGATCACTTCCACGCCCAGGCCGTCGCCTGGTTCCGCGCCTTCCACGTACACCGGCCCGGTGAGAGGGTGGATTAAGCCGAAGTCGAGATGGGCGACCGCGTCGTCCGATGATTGGGGCGTGACCTGCTTCGCCGAGGCTTCGAGTGTCTCGAATACCACTGTGTCGCCCGACTTGACGCGGACGCGCGGCGGGTGCGAGTTGTCCCAGAACGCATGCGGCTGGGTGTCGTCGAGATGATGTTTTGCCATGAGAGTCCTCCTTGTAGAGATTGAGAATTAGAGATTGGAGATTAGAGATTGGAGAATTCTCTAATTCTCCAATCTCTAACTTTGCCGGCTGTGCCGGATACGCGGGTCTACCAGACCCTGAACCACATCTATCAGAATACCGCTTACCACCACCATCACCGCGGTGAAGATCACCGTTCCCAGAATCAGCGGCACGTCCACCGTTTCAATGGCTTCCACCGCCATCCGCCCCACCCCCGGCCAGTTGAACACGCGCTCCACCAGCACCACCCCGCCGATAAACCACGGGATGTCCATGCCGGCCATGGTGATAATTGGATTCAGGGCATTGGGCAGGACGTGCCGCAGGACAACGGCCAGCATCGAGCGGCCTTTGGCGCGCGCGGTGCGGACGTAGTCGGTCGAAAGAATATCGAGGGTGCTGGAACGCATCATGCGGGCGTACCAGGCCGCCCCACCCAGCCCGGCGGTGAGGGCCGGAAGCACGATGCTGGGCAGGTCGTCGGCCCCGCCAAGCGGAAAGAGGGGAATGCGGAAGCCAAACCAGTAAAGCAGAAGCAGGCCTAACCAGAATGGCGGCGCAGAGATGCCGACCAGAGCAATGAACATCCCAACCCGATCCGCCCACTTCCCCCGGGCCACCGCCGAGGCCAGCCCGACCGGCAGGCCGATCAGCAATTCGACGAAGATGCCGGCTAAGGTGAGGGCCAGGGTGTATGGCATGCGGCTGAGGATCAACTCGGTGACCCCGATTTGTTTGCGGTACGAAAAGCCGAGGTCGCCCCGCAGGGCGCGGGTAACGTAAGTCGTGTACTGCACCCACAACGGTTGATCAAGTCCAAGCTGGTGGCGGATGCGAGCTACTGTTTCAACGGTGGCGCTCGGCCCGGCATACATCCGGGCCGGGTCGGCGGGCAGATAGTAGATCAACAGAAAGGTGATGACCGAAACCCCGAGCAGGACGGGCAGAGTTTGAACGAGGCGGCGGGCCAGAAAAGTCCACATAAACAAAATCCCAAATCCCAAAAGCCAAAAAGCCAAAACCCCAAACTACGCGCGGCCTCGCTGAGTCGGGTCGAGGGCGTCGCGTAAACCGTCGCCCAGCAGGTTGAAGGCGAAGACGGTGATCATAATGGCCAGGCCGGGGAAGATCACCATCCACGGCGCGGTGCGGTAATACGATTGGCCCTGCTGGATCATCCCGCCCCAACTCGGCGTGGGCGGCTGAACCCCGATGCCAAGATCGCGCAGGCTGGCTTCGAGCATGACGTTGGTGGCAATCCCCAGCGTCCCCCAGACGATGATGGTGGGGACGAGTTGCGGCAGGATGTGGCGAAAGAGGGTGGCCCGGCGGCTGGAGCCGAGGGCGCGCGAGGCGGTCACAAAGTCGCGGTCGCGCAAGGCCAGCACCTGTCCGTAAACCACGCGCGCGATCCACGTCCAATACACCAGTCCGATGACGACGATGATGATCCACAGGCTGGGGCTGAGGATCGCCACCAGGGCCATGGCTAACAACAGAGTCGGGAAGGCCATCATGATGTCGGTGAAGCGCATGAGGATGATTTCGAGCCAGCCGCCAAAGTAACCGGCGACCGAGCCGACCATGACGCCGAGGGCGACGGCCAGGGTGTTGGCCAGCACCCCAACCAGCAAACTGATCTGAGCGCCATAAAGAATTCGGCTGAGCAGGTCACGCCCGTTCGCATCCGTGCCAAGCAAGTAGCGCGTCCCGCCGTCAACCAGAAGTGTGGAGGGCATGGGCTGGCCGCCGGGCGTCAAGCCGTCGCGGAATTGTTCAGTGGGATCATGTGGGGCCAGGAGCGGGGCCAGGAGTCCGGTGATAATGATCAGCACCACCAGCACCGCGCCCAACATCGCCGCCCGGTCGCGCCGCAAGCGCCGCCAGATAACGGCAAAGTAGCCGGCCTCAGGCGTGGCCGGGGCCAGCCCTTCTGGCGCCAGCGTCGCTACCTCCACAGATTTGACTTGATCCGACTCAGGTTGAGTAACGGTCATCGATCACTTCTTCCCTCTCCAAAAGAGTGCTTTTCTCTTTTGATACTGCTGGCGAATTCACGAGGAGCGAGGCACGCTTGCGCGCAGATGCCGGGCCAGGCTGGCGCGGGCCGCACCTGGGGGTGCTGACTCCTCTCAACATTTCGCCAGCAGTATCTCTTTTGGAAAGGGCCGATGGTGAGGGTTTACTTAGACAGCCACATCGTTTCGTAACTGAACAAATGCTCCGGGTGAGTCAGCGTCGGCTGACCGTGGAGTTTATCGGAGTGAGCGACCGTGTATTGGCCGTTGATCACCGGAACCCAGACCGCGTCGTCCATCAGCGTCTTGAACAAAGCCTTGTAAGCCGTCATGCGCGAGTCGCGGTCAGTCATACTGAGCAATTCCTTGCTGGTAGCGTGAACCGTCTCATTGCAGTAGCGCGACCAGTTCCAGCCGCCGGCCACGTTCGAATCGCAACCGAGGATCGGGCTGTAGAAGTCGTCAGGGTCGGGGTAGTCCTGCGTCCAGGCCAGGCCACCCGACCACACCAGAGCCGCCTTGCCGTTGCCGGCGTCGTCGATCACGTTCGGCGCGGCCAGGGAGTTAATAGTGAGCTTGATGCCAACTTTATCGAGGTCCTGCTGGAAGGACTCGCACAGCTTGGGTTGCGGGTCAACCGAGATGCACTCGATGCTCGTCTCAAACCCGTCGGGGAAACCCGCCTCGGCCAGCAAGGACTTGGCCTTATCGGGGTTGTAGTCGTAGCCGATGTAGGCAGTGTCGTAGCCCGGCATCAGCGGCGGCAGAATCTGATTGGCAACGGTGGCCCGGCCATTGAGCAATTGGACGATGCGCTGTTTGTCGATCGCGTAATTGAGCGCCTGCCGCACCTTCACGTTGTCGAACGGGGCTGTCGTCGTGTTGATGGCAATATAGGTGGTATTGACCGTCGCCTCGACCTCGATCCGATCCTTCCAGGCCGGATCGGCGGAGATTCTAGTCCAGTCCGCGCCGGGCGGCGGGTCGCCCATCAACTGGATTTCGCCCTTCTCCAACCGCAGGAGGGCCACGTCGGGTTCAACGCCGACTTCGATGGTCACCTTATCGAGGAAGGGCCGCCCTTCGAAGAAGTAATTCGGGTTGCGGTCCAGGACGAGGTGTTGGCCGGAAACCCATTCTTTCAAAATAAACGGCCCGGTGCCTACCGGCGCGTGGCCGAAGTTCTCTCCGGCCTTTTCCACTTCCTCTTTCGGCACGATGAAGGCGAAGTTGAGGGCCATCTTGTTGAGGAAAGTCACATCCGGCGCTGTCAGGGTGAACTCGACAGTAGACGGGTCAACCGCCTTGATGCCCTCAACCGACGTGGCACTGCCGTCAATAAACTCCTGCGCGCCCTTGATGCCCACGAAGAAGCCTGCGCCCGGACTGCCCGTCTTGGGGTCGAGGACGCGCGTCATCGTATAAACGATGTCGTCGGCGGTAAGTTCGCGGCTATTGCTAAACTTGACACCCTTACGGAGTTTGAAGGTGTAGATCAGGCCGTCGGCGCTCACCTCGGGCAGGGACTCGGCGATGCGCGGCTGGAGGGTCGTGCCGCTGTCGTAATCGAGCAGGCCGTCGAACACCAACTTGATGGCCGGCCAGTTCGTCCAGTCGTAACCGATGGCCGGGTCGAGCGTCGCCAGATCATCTTTGTAAACGACGGTGATCTCACCGCCCTTTTCAGGTCCGCCGCT
>CAYSIV010000122.1:0-16097 GCA_964431175.1 uncultured Anaerolineales bacterium | reverse complement strand
CAAGCCGCTGGAAGAGTTCTTCGACGACAGCAAGTATCAACTGATGCACGTCGAGATGTTCCCGCACGGCATCATTCATGCTGAGTGCATCGGCGGCGACATTGACCTTCTGCTCAACCGGCGGGTCCAGATCGGCTTCTTCCCCTGGCGCTTCGTGGACGGCGAATCCAGCATTGGCCGTTGCGTGGCCTTCGTGGACGACAAAGAGTACGACGAGTTGATGAAGAAGAAGGCGGGGATGCCGAAAACAAAATTCGGCGACTGCTACGACCCGGCGCACGTGGCCCAGATCGAAAAGTTTACCCAAGCGAATATGGACTGAGAAGCGCCGGGTTGAAACATAGCAGGAATTACACAGTTTCCCTGAAATGTCATTCCGAGCGGCATTTTTTTGCCGCAACGAATCCCTCCGGTTGGCCTAGAGATTCCGGCTCTCCCGACTTTGCCGTGCAACCGAGGAGGCAGGCATCCCTGAATGCCGGGTTACGCCGTGAGAGCCGCATCCTTCGACAAGCTCAGGACAAGTTCTGGGGATGCTCTCTCCGCAATTGATCATGCTAAACTCGATAAAGCCGAGATCCATCGCTTCGCTCGGAATGACACCCTTCAATTGTGTAAGTCCTAAGTAACTGCTCAGCCAGTCAAGGGAACGCCAGTTCACTTGTCATGCCCGAGTGCCTTTATCGGGCATCCAAATTGACAATGAGCCATTAATATCGCTCAGGCGACTGGATTCCCGCTAAAAACACGCGGGAATGACGGGGCAGGCCTGATTTGTTTTACCGGCAACTATTGTTACGCTCCAAACAAGTGGGTGAGCACGGTGGTGGCGGCTCCCCCCACGCTTTGAAGCATGGCGATTTGGGCATCTGGCACTTGATTTTTTCCGGCCCGGCCTGTGAGTTGTAATACAATCTCGCAGGTTTGGTAGAGGGCGGTTGCGCCGATAGGATGGCCGCGCGCCTTGAGGCCGCCCATCGTAGCGATGGGAATCCGCCCGCGCAACTTAATCTGATCCTCGGCGGCCAGCCGCCACCCCTGCCCTTGTTTGGCATAGCCCGTCGCTTCCAACAGCAAGCAGGTCATGATGCTAAACGCGTCGTGGGCTTCAAACAAGTCGATGTCGTTACGATTGATGTTGGCCCGCCGGAACGCCGCCTGGGCCGAGTTGTAAGCCGCCTCAAGCCACAAGGGATCCCGGCGATCCAGAACGCGAAAGCGGTCGGTGGCCACGCTGGAGGCCAGGATATGAACCGGGTGATCCGAGTAGGCCCGCGCCTCAGCTTGAGGGGCCAATACCACCGCCGCCGCTCCGTCGCAAATAGGGGCGCAGTCGAGCAGTCGGATCGGCGGGCTGATAAGGCGTGAGGCCATCACCTCACGCGCTGTGATGCGCTTGTCACGAAAGAGGGCATTGGGGTTGGTGCGGGCGTTGCGATGGGCGTTGACGGAGAAATTGGCAAAGGCATCTTCCGGCGCTTTGTAGCGGTCAAGATACATCCGCATCAACTCGGCGTTGCGGCTGATGAGGGTCGCGCCGCCCGGCAATTCTTTTTCGGCGTCGAGGGCTTTGGCCAGCGCCGGTGTCGCTACGCCCTCGCTCATCTTCTCCACTCCCACAGCGATGGCTAAACCGGCTTCGCCGCTCGCCACCGCAAAGTAAGCCATGCGCAAGGCGGCGGCCCCGGTGGCAGTGGCGGCTTTCACTTCCAACGCTTCAATGCCGTACAGTCCTGCTTGATCAGCAATCAAGGCCGCCACATGTTTTTGGCCCTGGAGCTCATCACTCAACATATTTCCGGCGAACAGGGCATCCACCCGCTCCACTCCGGCATCCTCCATTGCTTTGCGAGCGGCGAGCGCGCCCAACTCGCGCAAGCTGTGCGAGCTTGCTTTAACAACTTCAACCTGGCCTATGCCAACGATGCTCACCGGACGAATGGACATGCGAGACTGATCCTCCACTGAAAGTTTTGTGAGCGGAAATTATCGCATATTTGAATTTCGGCTGTGCTGTTCGCTTCTCACGTCGTATACTCAAACTCAACGGCTGGCCCGACGGCAAAATCATCGGCCTGGCCAAAGCCGCCGCCGAAGGACTGGAAGCCGGCGGTTTCGACCGAGACTTGATTCTGGCCCGCCTCGACTCCGTCCGCCAGAACCCCGGCAACTTTTTGGCCGATCCGCTCCTGGCCGACCTGGCCCGCGAATGTTTGCGGCTGACGGGACGCGATACTCCACAGCAGGACGATACCCTGCGTTCACTGCCGCTTCAATATCGGGTGTGGGGCCAGGAACACATTGACGGCGAAGCCTTGCGTCAGATGGACTGGGCCATGCGCTTGCCAATCACCGCCGCCGGGGCGTTGATGCCGGATGCCCACGTGGGCTACGGTTTGCCCATCGGCGGCGTCCTCGCCACCGAGCAGGCCGTCATCCCATATGCCGTTGGGGTGGATATTGCCTGCCAAATGCGGCTCTCGATCTACGACATCTCACCCCACCTCATCGGCCAGAAGCCCGGTCAGTTCGAGAAGTCATTGCTGGAGCAGACTCAGTTCGGCATGGGCGCAGAATGGAAGGGAAGCCGCCGCGCCGAACACGCCGTGCTCGACGACCCGGCCTGGAGCGCGACCCGGCTCTTGAGGTCACTGCAAGACAATGCTCACAGACAATTGGGCACCAGCGGCACGGGCAACCACTTCGTGGAGTGGGGGGCGTTCTCGCTCAAGCAAGACGCGCCAGAGTTAGGAGTGAAGGCGGGCGAATACCTGGCCCTGCTCTCGCACAGCGGCTCGCGATCTGTTGGCTTCAAGATCGCCGACTTCTACTCGAAGCTGGCAATGGAGAAACATCCAACGCTCGACAAGAGCGCCCGCCACCTGTCGTGGCTGGCACTCGACTCGGAGGCAGGGCAGGAATATTGGCTCTCGATGGAGTTGGCCGGGAAATTCGCTTCGGCCAACCACTACATCATTCATCATCGTGTCGCCGCCGCTGTCGGACTGAAAGAGTTTGCGGTGGTGGAGAACCACCATAATTTTGCCTGGCGTCAAAAATTGTTCGACCCACAGGGGGCCTTCGGCTCTGGCCGCGAAGTGATCGTGCATCGTAAGGGCGCAACCCCGGCCGGGCCGGGTGTGCTGGGAGTGATTCCGGGTTCAATGGGAGATGCTGGATACCTGGTGCGGGGCAAAGGGGTAGCCGACTCTTTAAGTTCGGCCTCGCACGGCGCGGGGCGGCAGATGAGCCGCAAGGCGGCCATTCATTCGATCACCAAAACCGCGCGCGATACTTACCTGCGCGAGCGGGGCATTACCCTGCTTGGCGGCGGCCTGGACGAATCGCCGCAGGCTTACAAGCCCATCGAGGCGATCATCGCCGCCCAAGCTGATCTGGTGGAGATCGTCGGCAAGTTCACACCCAAACTGGTGCGTATGGCCGACGAGCCGGGAGATAATTAATCTCTCAAGTCTTCGCCAAATTTGCTCTCCGCTCATGACGCTCCCCAACCGCGAGGACGCGGGCTATGAGCTTATTTCCGATTATGAGCTTATTTCCGATAAGGTCCATTTAATCTCCCACGCCCTCAGCAAATTTGCTCTCGGCAATCGCCATCTCAATAAACAACGCCGATGACCAACCGAAGATGGAAGCGGCTTTGGGTGGAGCCTCGCCGGTTTGCGGGTGGTAATACTCGTAAATATCGTCTTCACTCATCATCATCGCCAGCGTGCGGCGGCGAAGTTCACGAGCGAGATCAACGTAACCCGCCCGCTGTAGACCCTCAATCAGCAAGTAGTTCACATTCACCCACGTTGGCCCGCGCCACATTTGTAACGGATCAAATTTCGGATCGTCAAGCGCAACCGTCGGCACCGGGTAACGCGGCCAGAACTGCTTCTCGTCGGTGAGATGGGCCACCAGCCGGGCGGCGATCTCCGGCGGCATCCGTCCAGTGATGAGTGGAAACAAATTGAACGGCGTGCGGACGCGCACCAGCGTCCGGGGTTGCTTCGCCGGGAGAGCGGCCCAGAACAATCCGGCCTTCTCATCCCACATTGAACGAATCATCCGTTGAGCCAACGCCTCAGTTCGTTCGGCCCACATCTCGGCATCCGCCGTCTCGCCGATCACTGCCGCCATTTTTGCCAGCGCCTCTTGTTGCAAACACAGGTAGGTATTCAAGTCCGGCGCTTCCACCGGCACACCCTCGTCCCACAACGGGCTGTCGTCCAGTCCCGACGAATACGGGTGTTGATACTCGCACAAACCGTTGCCATCCACGTCGTTCTTCTCAAACCACCAGTTGTTCCAGCGCACAATCGGTTCGTAAATCTCGTCCAGAAACTCTCGATCAGCGTCGGCTTCAAACAGCTTCCACGCCGCCCAGGCCACGAGAGGTGGTTTGGTCACGTCAGCTTCCACCGGGAACGTTAACCGCGTCACCGTGCCCTCGTCGTGAACCGCGTCCGGGATCATGCCATCCTCGCGTTGGTGATCGAGCACAATGCGAATCTGATCCTTGGCCAGCTTGAGGTCAAGGTGGCGGTAAGCCAGGGCATGAAAATAGGCGTCCCACTGCCACACCCCCACGTAATGCATCTTGGATGGCGTCATCGCTTCGCGGGTGGTATAGAAGCGGGTGGAGATTAGCCCGGAGCGCATGATCCACCAGGCGTAATAGTATTGGGCGCGGTACGGTTCGGCTACTTCGGGCGCGGCGGCAAACCACTCGTGCCAGCGCCGGGCCGCCGACTCCAGGGCAACCGCCGGCTCAGGTATCCAACGGTTGAAGCCGAGACGCGGCGTGATGTTGAGCAACAACGCCCGCCTGCCGGGCGAAGCGTCGAAGGCCATACGGATCAACTGGCCCTCTTCGCTTGAAGTTGTTTCATTCTTTAGCAACCGGGCGTTGGTGGTGTAGGCAATGTTGCGGCGGATGTCGCCAGTGAGGCGCAAAATGCCGCCGCGCCGATCAATTTGGGCGCGATCCAGATTGGCGCGGCAGGTCAGGCCGCAAACAACAGGCGGCAGGGTGATGAGCAGAGTCTCGGTGTCTACAAAACAAACAGAGAATGCGCCAATGGCGGTCTGACAATCGATGCGGTGAGGATAAGTCGTCAATTCAAAATCAAGGGGGTTGCCGTCACCGTCGGTGAAACAGCACTCATCCACAATTGGCGGGCGATTGCGGTACGCCGAGAGCTGGCCTTCGCGCTTGAACCAGCGTTCAGCCAGCCGCACTGAAAGATGATGATCGATCTGAAATACCATCAGCCGCGAGCCGCGGTCACTGAACGGAATCTGCCTGAGATTGATGCGATTTTTGAGCGATTCAAGAAAAGGTGAGTGAAATTCGGCCATGGGGTTGAATAGCTTTTCCATTGAGGCTTCTGCCAAATCCAGAATCAGTCTTTGCTTTCAGTTTCCGTCTCGTCCGCATCTGTCAAATAGGGGCTGACGGTTCCGGTCAACGCCGCATCCACCTCGGCTGTCAACGTCTCAAACACTTCATCGGAGATCACCCCATCGCGGCGCAAGCCTGACAAGGCGCTTCGTTGAGCGCGGAACATTTCACGCTGGGCAGTGTCCAGTTCTTCAGCTTCCAATAACGGATCGGCGCGCAACACTTCGCGCACCGCCTGGGCCATGTTGCTGACCTGGCGGGCCAGATCAGGCTGGAGCTTCTCCCAGGCGTGGGTTGAGAGCAGGCCTTCGTGGTGCAGACGATTCAGGTGCGTCTCAGCCGCCCGCATGGCGGTCAGACGCGCATGGCGGATCTCATACTCCACTTGCCCTTCGCCACGAACAACAATTTTTAGCCAGCGCACCAACCCGCCCATCGTCACCCCTGGCACCAACAGCGTAAATAACACCACCCCAAAGGTCATGGTTTGCAATAGTTGCCGATCCGGGCCAAGACTGAGCGGCAGGGTGAGGGCCAAGGCCAGGCTGATTGCGCCGCGCAGGCCGCCCCAGCCCAGAACATGTTGCCAGCTGGGCGGCAGGGTATCACTCGGCCGATGCGGGCCTAGTTTGATCAGGCGATTAGACACCCAACTCAAGCCATAGACAACAATGGCCCGCGCTATCAACACGGCCAGAATCGCCCACAGGATAGGTCGCCAGGCCGCGGCCAGAGCCGGGATACTCACCTGCAGTCCAATGAGCAAAAACACCATCGAGTTTGCCAAAAAAGCCAAATACTCCCAAAAATTAAACAGGACGATGCGCGTCGTCGGGCTCATGCCCTGCGGGCCGATATTGCCATTCACCAACCCGGCAGCCACCACCGCCAACACCCCGCTGAAGTGAAGTCGCTCGGCCACCAAATAGGCGCCAAAGGCCAGCACCGTTGTCAGCGTCGTTTCGATCAGGTAGTCGTCAACACGGGCGATGATCTGCGAGATTAGCCAGCCCAGCGCCAGACCGACGACAGCGCCTCCCACTGCGACTCGAAAAAAATCGGCGATGCCTTCGGCCAGGTTAAATTGGCCGGTCACCGCCGCCACCAGCATCAGATTGAAAACTACAATTGCTGTGCCGTCATTGAACAAGCTTTCGCCTTCGATCAATACCGCCAGTCGCTTAGGCACGCCGACGGCCCGAAATAGCGCCACAACCGCTACCGGATCAGTTGCGGCAATCAGCGAGCCGAAAACGAGGGTCAGCGAGAGACTCAAGGGAGTGAGCCAGGCTAACAGCCCGCCGACGACAAACATGGTGACAATGACGCCGGGCACGGCCAGCAACAAAATCACTGGCAGGTTGCGCCGCAGTTCGGCAAAGTTGATGTGAAAGGCGGCCTCAAAGACAAGCGGCGGCACAAACAGCGCCAGGAACAGGGCCGGCGTCACCTCGATGTCAAGCGGCTGTTGAAACGAGATCAACAACCCGACGACGACTAAGGCGACAGTGTACGGGATTCGCAGGCGCCGCACAGCAATGGCGACGATCGAGGCCACCAGCAGGAGTTCGATGATTAGCGTTTCAGCTTGCAGGAATTGCTCCATAGCCTCTACTTCCGCCGCCGATGCAGCCCCCATGCCTTCCGCACTGGGATGACGAACAGAATCCCCGTATCGGGATCATTGAGCGTACCAGTGATTTTCTCTGTGGCGACGACAAGTGCATCCACATCGAGGTCGTCGGGCACAACGGCAAACAGGGTGCGGCTTGGCTCCTCCCGCGCGCGCAATAAACTCTCCAACGAGGGCATGAGCGGCAGATCACTGCGCACACCCTGCTTGCCAAATTCGTGGCCCAACCCAGCGCTGTCCAGCAAGGTTACACCCGGCACACCAGCCACCAACCAGGCCTTCAGCACTTCATCAACTTTGCTACCGTCATCCAATACCAACACGATGAGTTCAGACATTTGTGGCCTCCTTTTCACGTTTGTTAAACGCCAACCGCAATAGCGGTGGCGTGGCTAAGGTGGTGGCTAGCACCATCAAAACGATAGCGGTGAAATCCGCCGATCCGACAATGCCGGCGCCCACGCCTACACTCGCCACAATCAGGCCAACCTCGCCCCGCGAGGCCATGCCGACCCCAACGCGCAAAGCCTCCTGCCAAGTCATGCCGCCTAGTTTAGCGCCTATGCCCGCCCCGCCGATTTTCGAGAGGATGGCAACTAAGCTGATCGCAACCGTCAAACCCAGGTCGTTGACGGAAAGCGAGCGCGCATTGGCTGTCAAGCCGATGCTTACTAGAAATACGGGGACGAAAAATGCATATGCCAACGAATGGATCCCGCGTGCAATTTTTTCTTTGAGCGGGCTGGTTGAAAGCGCAACTCCGGCAATGAATGCGCCGGTAATCGCGGCGACACCGCCGACAAACTCCGATGCCCACGCGAATAGCAGAATGCTGACCACTACTAGTGAAATAACCGGTTCGCTAACGGGCAGGCGTCTCGCTTCGACCCAGCGGGCAGCGCGCGGCAACAACCACGAGCCAATCACAAATGCGCCACCCAGAAATAGAATCATTCGCCCAAAAATCCACAACAGTCCCAACATACTGCCGCCGCCGCCCAAAGTCAGGGCCACAAAGGCTGACAGCACAGCAATGGCTAACACATCGTCCACCACCGCCGCGCCCAGCAGGGTCAGTCCTTCGCGGCTGCGCAATTGACCCATTTCCATGAGCGTCTGGGCCGAGATACTTACGGACGTTGCCGCCATTACGATACCCAGGAAGACGGCGCGATCAAGAGTATAACCAAAAGGGAGGACGCTAAGTGCGCCCAGCACTACAGGAACAACAACCCCCAGTATACCGGCCAGCACGGCGGGCTTGCCAGCTTTGACGAAATCGGAAAGATGAATTTCCAACCCGGCAGCAAACATCAGAAAGATCACGCCCAATTCGCCAAATTCGTGCAAGGCTTCTACTACGTGCGCCTGATGAAAATATTCCAGCCCAAAGATATTGAGCACCGAAGGCCCTAACAGCAACCCGGCCAGCAATTCGCCTAGCACTATCGGCTGGCCCAGGCGACTGGAGGCCCACCCTCCCAGCTTGGCTGTTGTGATCACCAGGGCCAGCGCCGCCAGCAACGGTAAAATCATACGCTCATCCTTTCTGTGCGAGTCCAATCAGTCTGCTCGTGCCGGATCAGCCACAATTGAGTCATGCTCACGGATTCTGTATTCGGGCCAGATACTCCGGCACTTCAATCATCGCCGGGTGTCCGCGCGAGAGCCGCCTGGCCCACACGGCCAGATATTGAAAGAAACCGGTCGGCTCCAGCAGGGTGACATTGAGTTTTGCAGTCACGAATTTTCATTGTCTCTCCTGGATGTTATGTGAATATTCTGAGCTGGAAGCGCCACCCGCACACCCTCGGCTTGCAATGCTTCCAGCGCATATTGGCGCAGAGCCATCATCACCTTCCACTGTTTGCCGGGAGCGGTCTTGGCCGTGAGGCGCACCTGCACCGCCCAGTCCTTGAAACCGATCCAGCCCAACGCCTGCGGCGGTTCAAGCAGATCGCCTTTGATGGTTTCGTCGGCCTGGGCCCGCGCCGAAGCGGCCTCCAGCGCCCGGCTCACCTTTTGCATGTCGGCGTCATAGTCCACATTTAACTCCACCACCGCCCGCGACCACTCGGCCGTGAGATTGGACACGGCGCGAATGTCGCCGTTGGAGATCACGTGCCGGCGGCCTTCCACGTCACGCAAGTACGTGGCCCGGAGGGTGATGCGCTCCACTTCGCCCGACAACTCGCCCACTTTGATCACATCGCCCACAGCGAACTGGCTCTCAAACAGAATCAACAAACCGCCGATGTAATCCTTGATGAGCGTCTGCGCGCCCAGAGACAGCGCCAACCCCACCAACCCCGCCCCGGCCAGCAACGGGCCGATGTCGATTCCCAGCACGCCCAGGATCATCAAGGTGGCGATGATCATGATCAGAGCATACGCCAACCCCCGACCCGCCAGGAGAAAGGTCTTGAGCCGCGCCAGCCGTTCCGGGTCGCCAACCGTTTTCTCCAGCCGGGCAGTGATCTGCCCCATGGCCAGCCTCAGCCCCCAGCGGGCGGCCAAGGCCAGGAGCACGATCAGGGCGATGCGAAACACGGCGGCGAATTCGGGTGAAGCAAACAGAGTTGCAATCATCAATGAGTCTTTCCTCTCTGCGCTGTGTACTCCGGAACTTCAATCATCGGCGGGCGGTCGCGCTCCACAATTTCTTCCACGTCCAACAAGTAGCCGCCGGCCTGATACCGGATCAACTTCATGGACTTATTCACGTCCTCCAGAATTGCCCGATTGTAGCGCCGCTCCAGCTTGCGAATGACGGCCTGCAAAATGGCAAACGACATTTTACTCAACGCCTCCAGCGGCTGATTATGATGCACCCGCTCCAGCAAGTCCACTTGGGCAATGGCCTCCAGCCCGTACTTCTCAAACATGTCAATCAACAGCCCGGTCTCCACCCCGTAACCGGAGAAGAACGAGAACTGCTCCAAAGCCGATCGGCGGCCGGCGTACTCGCCGGAGAGCGGCTGGATCACGCCCGATAACTCTGGATAAAACAAGTTGAGCAAAGGCCGGGCTGTCAACTCGGTCACCCGCCCCCCGCCCCCGGCCTGAGTCTTGTCCCCCACCTTCAACGGGCGGCGATAGAATCCTTTGACGAATTGAACATGCGGGTTAAGTAACAGCGGCCCGATGGTGCCATACACAAAACGCGGATGGATGTTGACGATGTCGGTGTCAATCCAGGCAATGATGTCGCCTTTCGTCACCAGCAAACTTTTCCACAACCCCTCGCCCTTGCCGCGCCGCCGGCCGAGTTCGGGCAAAAGCTGTTGATGAATGTAAACTGGCAGGCCGAGCGAGTCGGCAATCTCGCGGGTGCGGTCAGTCGAGTCCGAGTCGATCAACACGATCTCGTCCAGCAATGGCGAGGCATCCATCAACGCCCGCTTCACGGTTCGGATCACTTTGCCCACCGTTTCTTCTTCGTTCAAGGCGGGCAGGGCCAGGCTGACCGTCAAGCCCTGTTGTTCTTTAAGCGCCACCAGATGCTCGAGATCGGCAAACTCGTCGGCGTGAAAGGTGTTCTCGGCAAACCACTTGTCCACCAGAATCGAGATGGCCTGGGCCCCGGCAGTTTCATCCGCCGCGTTGGCCGGCATCGGGCGGCGGGTCTTCACCGCCATCACCGCCGCCGGCGACTCTTGCAGAACCCGGTCGGCCACCTGGCCCAGGGTGGCATTGCTGACCAACGGTTGAGCCGTCGCCCCCATCACCACCAGGTCAAACTCCCCGGCCCGTTCTACAATCGCCCCGGCCGGGTCGGCTGTAATGGCCGACTCGGTTTTCACTTCGGGCAGGCGCTTCAGCACTTGCTCCAGCCCCCGAAACGGCGCATCAGTGGCGGCCTGGTCGGGCAGAGTCAAGTGAAGAGAGGTGAGCTGATGAGGGCGCAGGCTCAACCCCACCCGCAATGCCAATTCGGCGTGCGGCCCGCCGCGCACCGACAGCAATACCCGATTCAACTCTTTTGGAAAGGGGCCGCGCACCAGCGCCACATCACATGGCGGGCGCGTCAACGCTTCGGCGACGGTGATCCCCAACGAGTCAAAATGGCATTGCCACTCCAGCAACAACAAGTCCGGCTTTTCAGACTCAATGACTTCTAATAAATCTGCCCATGGCCCGTGCGAGACCAGGACTGCCGATTTGCTTCGCACCTGTTTGCCATCGGCCAATTCGCGAAGCAATTTGCGCACCTGCCGCGCCTTCGTCGAACCGGCGCTCAGCGGCTCCTCGGCCGGGATGTGAACCAGGCCCACCAGCACCACGTCGAGGGCGAGAGCGCGGGCGGCGGCCAGGGCTGTTTCGTAGTCGCACCCGTATAGAATTGGCACGAGGGTAGTGCGGATCGGCGCAAAGCGGCGTTTATTCACGGATCACCTTCTGTCAACAAGGGCGCGATGTAGTCGCGGTATACGCGCTCCCACGTAAACTGCCGGCGGGCGCGCACGGCAAAACGATGAACCGGGTCGGATCGCAGGCGGGCGGCGATGGCCCCGGCCACGGTTGCCGGCCCGGCATCCGGCGAAAAGTACGTTACCTCATCGCCGCCAAGATCGCGCAGAGGCGGGATGTCGGCGCAGAATACGGGCAAGCGGGTGATGGCCGCCTCGATGAGGGGAATGCCGAACCCTTCTTCGCGGCTGGGCAGGAACAAGGCATCGGCCACTCTAAAAAAGTCGGCCACCACCGCGTCGGGCAACCCTTCGGCTCCGCTCAGGGCAGCCGTATGCTCGGCGGCGAAGTGCGCCGCTCCGTTCAGGCCAAGCTCGTCCCGCAAAGCCAGGAGTTTGCGTTTGTAGTCGGCGTTGGCCGGGTTGTGCGGCCCCTCTGGCCCGGTGATGAGGAGGGCGGCCTGCGGCATGTCGCGGCGCAATGCGGCCAGGGCGCGCAAAGCCAGTTCGATGTTCTTGCGCGGCGTGAGGCGGACGGGCAGAAGCAGGAGCGGTTCGGCTTCGGCCAGCTTCAGCTTCTCAAACAGCTCTTGAGTCTGCGGCTCAAGTTTGAGCAGGTGCTTCGTTTCGACTCCGTTGGGAACGACGGAGATGGAAGCGGTTGGAATGTGAAGCAAGTCGGCCAGCTCGCGGCGGCGAAACTCGGAGATGGTCACGTGAGTCGCGCCCCAGTCGGTTCGCAGCAGCTCCCAGGGGTAGCCGTCGTGCAGTTCGGAGCGATACCGTGGTGTCGTCCAGGCCAGGTCGTGGTGCCAGAGAATGAGTTTGGGAAAACCGGCGGTGTGATGAAGTTTGTGCAGGGCCGCGGTGAGGGCCAGGTTTTTGTTGAGCGAGCAGACGTTGTGGGCAATAAGCACTTCCACATCGGCCAGGGCGGGTCGGAGAAGGGAGGCAATCTCTTCGACAAGGCGGCTAAACCGTGGCGGGGCGCGCCCCGCATCCAGGCCGGCTTTGACGGCCAGCACCTCAGGATGGCGCGAGTCGATCAGGGGAATCAGAATCAACGGAATACGGTCATCCTGTTGTTCGCCGCGCGCGGCCAGCACCCGCACCCGGCGCCCGGCGTCGGCCATGAGCCGCGCGTGGTGAGCCAGCACGCTTTCGACGCCGCCGACGACGGGCGGGGCCGAATAGTGGAGAAGGGCAATGGATAATTTCCGGCTCATAGTAAAGTTGCCTGCATATCCAACAAGGTCTATAATCTCACGCATAATACCAATCTGGCAAGTCTCAATAGATCGTGAAAGCCGTATAGTAGCCCCTTGTGCGCGCCGGATTCGGCGCGAAAACGGGCACAAGGCCCGACGCTACGACGCCAATTCGTGATCTGCTGAGTCTAAACATTGATGGAGGTTTCCAATGGCAACACCGATTGCGTCTTCCGATGATTGGATCGACCGAGCCATCAAATCCAGCTTGAATGATCAGGACCAAGTTTTACGCCAAGAGATCGCTGATGCGCGCGATCAGGTTAACCGGGCACTCGGCAAAGACAAAAAACTCCAGCCGCTGGCTGAAATTCTGAGCAAGTTTACTCAATTCAGTACTGATTATCTCAACTTTTATTATGACAACCCGGACATTAGCAAGCGGCAAAAAGCGATTGAGAACATTCAGCACGAGTGGCTCACCCTCCGTTCGTTGTTGGAGCAACGACAATCGGATCATCTGTTGGACTCGCTCAACATTGCGGATACCATTGCCAATGACTGCGTCAAAATCAGCAGTGTCAAGCCTGCAACTTTCAAGAAGCCCTGCCTGACTCTCTTCGAAGACACCTACCGGATCACCCGGTTTGTCTATTCCGATGTACCCAACATCGCTGTTCCGCTCTCTTATCAAGAAGCCCCTTGGTTCTGGCTCGGGATCGCGCATGAAATCGGGCACTATCATTTTGGCGGTTCCCGCGGCGAGTTGAATAACGAGTTGGATAGAGTCTTGCTCCAGAGCATCTCTAAATGGGCACAGGATCAGCAACAGAACAATGCCTCGGCAGTTCACCAACTGGCATTATGGCACGAGTGGAAAGAGGAACTGTTCGCCGACCTATTTGGCGCGTTGATCCTCGGCCCGGCCTATGTGCACTCGCTCATGATCTGGTTGGGCCTTCGCGTTAACGCTCAGACCATGGCCGTCAACGATCACGATCATCCGCCATCACTTCTGCGCCCGCTGATTCAAGCCGAAGCGCTGCAGGCGCTGGAGAAACGCGCTGACAAGACATTCAACAACGCAAGCGGCCAGAGAGAAGTTGATCAAGTCAAACAAACATGGCAGAAGCGGTGCATGAAACTATCGCCGGATGGAACTTTCGACTATTGGCTTAATCAGCCCATCGGCGAGTCGGTTATGAGGGACTGTGCGACGCTCATTCCAGCGATTGTTGGCGCACTGGCAGAAACGGTTTTCGATGGCAGGGTCAGTTATTACAGCGCCGACACTCACGCCGAGGTCATAAGAATTGCCATGGCGCTGGCTAAAGGAGATGCGCTCACAACGACCCTCAGTCCGGCAATGGCAATGCCAGTCGCCTGGTATACCTGGAAGGAAGTGATTTCGGACGGAACTCTCGACAACAGCCGGCGCCAGCAACGATTGGCCGAAATTAAAAAGTGGGTTGCCGATCAGACTTCAGCATTCTTTGTCGAAAGCGCGCTGAGGTTGAGTGAAACAAAATTGCCGGAGGCCAACCGGTTTCAGAAGCGGAAGAAGGAATTGGAGGCAGAAAACCCGAAGGCCGCCCCAGACGAGATCGCCGACCGTCTGCTGGAATATGGGTTCTCGACCGAGGAGGAAGCGGGCGGCCCGCAAAAACTGCTTGTCAAGCTTTACACCGATCACCCCGATTCGACCCACTATCATCTGGCGTGAGCAGATGCATCCGGGCAGAGCGGCTATCCTGTGTTGGCAGTTACTTCTGGCAACTGTCAAGCCATTGGCCTGCATTGTCGCGCAGTTCCACATCTTGCGACAGTTCCAGCATCGTCGTAAACTGTCGAATGGCCTCATCGGCATTGCCTTGCACACAATACCCAACTCCAGCCAGATAATGAGCTGGGGCATAGGTTGAGTCAATCTCAATTGCCTGCAAAGCATCCTTCAACATATCTTCCACAGAAGATTGGCGATGGAGCACCCAAGCCCGGCAAACGTAGGCGGGCGCAAAATCGCCCCTCTGTTTGATAGCCAGATCGCAATCATCGCGAGCCTTGCTCAAATCGTTACTCTCCATAAACACTTCACTGCGGTTCAGCAGCGGCCAGATATATACGGGCTGGATATTGAGAGCGTCAACATAACTGACAGCATCGGAAAACGCATTCAATGCATCCGCATAAAGGCGCTTCTGTTTTTCTGCGTCTGTCTCCTGTTTTGCCTGCTCAACATAGACTCGCCCCAGGTTGTTATGCAGTTTGGCGATCAACAATTGATCGCCATCAATGCCATCCATATCCTTCAGGGCCGCCGCGTACCACTTTAGAGCATCTTCGGCAAACAAGTCGCGATGCTTGAGCCAAGCATTGCCGAGCAGAAACTCGAGGCTGGCTTTCTCCACCGGATTGACCAGATCCCATTCAATTGCAGAAAGCAACGGGGCGGCTTGTTCGGGCTTGTGATTTTGATAGGCCAGCGCCGCGGCCAGCACTTTCGTCGGCATATCCAGCGAGCTTTGATCCCAGGTCAGGGCAAAAGATATCGGTTCCGCCGTCTTTGCTTCTGGCGCTGTTTCCGTGTACGGCAAATCGAAGTGATATGTTGCCTGGCCGCTTGAACACTCAACCTTGAGCATGATCGCGCCAGTATTCGAACCCCCTGGTTGCTCGGTGGCTGTTACCTGTGCGGTTAACAGGGATTGCCGAAACTTGGCGCTGAAGTTGCCAGGGCAGGCAGGAGAAAATGAAACGATGAGTGCGACTGACGGGTATGGAGCCAGGGTAGGGACGATTAGTGGCAGAGTCGCCTCGGCAGGCGAGATTGTGGAGGGCGGCGTATTGCTCAGGGCGGGTGAAGTAGATGTGGTGATGATCGGCGAGGCAAAGAGTCTCGACAGGGACACAATGCCAATGCCCGATAAGACAAATAGGCCGATCATGAAAACGGCTCTACGAGTTAACTTGAGCAAGCGAAGGGCCTGGCCAGCGAAGACGATGACGACTGACCCCGATGAGGCTTGAATGATGTTTTCCCCGGCAACATTCTTGTCCCGTCCGGCAACATCACCGCCTACTGTTACCTGACCGCTATCGCCAACCGAAACGCCACCCTGCTGAACAGGTTCGGGGTTGACTTCGCCCTCGGCAGGTTCAGGCGAAGGCTCTTGGGTTGATTGCGGATTTTCGGCCATAACCACCTCCGTTTTTCAGCAACATGGATCGGTTCATGTCGTCAAACCAAGTATCTCCCGAACTTGATCGCGCAAGTCCGAAGGCATAAACGGTTTGAGCAGGTAAGCCGTGACGCCCTGAAAGCGGGCGATGACGCGATGAGTCAATTCGGCGTGGGAGGTGAGCATCACCACCGGTACCCCTTCCAGCTTGTTGCCGTCCGCCGCCAGCTTGTCGAGCACATCCCAGCCGCGCATATC
>CAYSIV010000121.1:0-16131 GCA_964431175.1 uncultured Anaerolineales bacterium | reverse complement strand
CACGATACTCATAGCCCCACACTTTCGCCAACAGTTGATCGTGCGGCACCACCCAACCGGCATTGCTCACCAGATGATACAGCAAACGGAATTCGGTGGGACGCAATTTGACCAGCTTGCCTTCGACGAACACTTCGCGGCGATCAAAATTAATTTGCAAGTGGTCGTCCACCTCGGTGGCCGCCTTTTGCAAGGGAGCCGGGGCCTCGGTGCGGCGCAAAACGGCTTTGACTCGGCTGACAAGCTCGCGCGGACTGAAGGGCTTGGTCACATAGTCGTCAGCCCCCAGCTCCAGGCCGCGCACCCGGTCGTCTTCTTCGCCCCGGGCGGTGAGCATGAGCACCGGCACACTGGAGAACTCGCGCAGGGCGCGCAACGTCTCGAAGCCGTCCAATTCGGGCATCATCACGTCGAGGATGATCAGGTCGGGCAAGGTGTCCCGCACCTGTTGCAGGGCGCGCACCCCGTCGCCCGCCTCAGAGACGACGTACCCTTCCAGTTCCAGGTTCATGCGGATGAAACGGATCATCCGCGGCTCGTCATCGACGACGAGGATACGGTGAGACTCGCGAGGTCCAGGCATTGTCACTTAACGCTACTCGCGCACGAACGAGATGACCTTCTCTTCCTCATCGGTCGGCATAACTTCAATGAAGTTCATGCGGGCCATCGGCCAGATAACGGTGATGACGTTGGCGGTCAGGTTAGGCAAGTCCTTGCCATCACGGCGGCGAGGGCTTTTGCCAACGATGATGGTGTCGCCGGGCGCGGGAAGCTGGTCAATTTCGCAAAGGATTGCGTCTTCGTTGTTGATATGCAACAATACGGTGATGGCCATGGACAAACTCCTGACAGGATGTTATTTTTTGTTTTCCGAGCTGAAGTATACATTAAAGGCCAGCTTGCCGAGCTTGACTTCGTCGCCGTCCTTGAGCATTTGCATTTTTCCGGAGGCCAGCAGGCGGCCATTGACCAGCGTTCCGTTGGTGCTACCCAGGTCAACGATGCTCAGGCCGAAGTCGTTGTACAGCAAGCTGGCATGGCGGCGGGAGACGCCCATTTGCTGGCCGTTGTACGGGCCCAGGTCCACGTCCGGCACAGCTTCGTTTTTGGGATCAGAGCGCCCGAGGAGATACTCTGACTTTCCGGCAAGCTGGAGCCGATCGGTGGAGCCGTGAATATGGATGGCCACGTGGCCGGACATCGGCGCGGTGTGGCCGGGGAGCAGTTCGGCGCGCAGTTTCTGGGTGGTCTCCTGTAAGTCGCCGGTGAGGTGAGCCGTCTCATCCTCCGAGCTTTCCCACAGTCTTGACCCACACTCACTACAAAACAGGGTGCCAGGATATTCAGCGTGTTTGCAACTGGAACAGATAATCACGTTTTTGCTTTAGGCGGAGCGATGAGGGCCCGCGTTCCATACTTGATTCGTTTTCGGGCCTCGGCAGAAATTTGCCGGGTCTGCCCCAGACGATAGGCTTCAGCCAGAGCCACCTTCGCCAACTCGCCTTCGCCATCCGAGATCAGGCGGGTGGCCAGCGTCTCCAGCCGGGTAGTCGCTTTCAAGACATCCCCCTCGTCCACAGCGGCCCAGGCCTTCTCCTGCAGTCGGTATAAGGTAAGTTTATCCAGTGCGTTCACAATTGCAAGGGGCGGCGAAGTTATTTCCGGCGAGTCGCTCAACTTCAACTGTAAGTCCAGCATGTAGCTTTCGTCAAGGCGGCCCAAGCTCAGCACGTCGCCAATCACCGTCAACCGGGCCAAATTCTGCAGGCCGCCGTCGCCGGTGCGAACGAGGAACTCCAGCAGGATCGACACCGGCTCATCGCGGCGCAAACTGCCGATCCGCAGGGGTTGCAAATCCATCGGCACCGGCTGGGCCTGAGGGGATACCTTGAACGCCGACCGCAGAGCAACGCCGGGGTCGCAGGTCACCTGTAAGCGAAGCCGCTGAGCCAGCGTGCCGCCCATGCCGCGCACGTGTTCGGTGAGCAATCGCGTCACCACCATTGGTGAACTAATATAACGCGACTCGCCGCCGGTGGCGCCGGCAAGTTGATCCAGAAACGCGTCGTTCCACTCATCCCCGATTCCCAACCCGCTGACGGTGACACCGTCACTCTCAGCCAGAGTCGCCAACAACATACAATTGTCTTCGTCGCCGTAAGTCCGGCCATCGGTCAGCAGAATCAAATGATTGACTGATTTGGGATTCAGGTTGCGCTGGATTTCGAGCAGGCCGGTGAGCAGGCCTTGCAGAATTTCGGTGCCGCCGCTGGCATTGATGGAGCTGACTTTATTCAGAGTGGCGGCCTTGTTCGTCATCGATTGGGCCGGCACGATGACCTCAGCCCGGTCGCTAAAAGCCACTATCGAAAACATGTCTTCGGGGTTGAGGCCTTCGATGATTTGCCGGGCGGCAGATTTGACCTGCTCAAGTCGAGTCCCCTGCATCGAGTTGGAGCGATCGATGACCAGGCAGACATTGAGCGGCGGCTCCGGCAGGTCCGACCATAACGTAGCGCGAATGTCTATCAGAAAATAGATCACCTGCGGCTCGTCGAGGCGGTTTAGGGCGTTGCGGCTGGGAATCAGTTGCGGGACAAACAGCGGCATCCCGCCAGCGTTGAACAGAGTGTTGTACTCCGTCCGGTGCTGTAGGTCGTTGAGGACGTCGTAGGCATGCGAGATGATTTTGAATTCTTCGGAGGCCGACGGGTCAGGGTTGGTATCAGGGTGAAAGCGGCGGGCGGCTTGCCGAAATGCTTGCCGGATATCTTCCTGGGTAGCAGAGCGGGTTACGCTCAGGCTGGCGTAGAGATCGGGCAATGGCGATGGCATGATAGCGCCTTTATGAGTATCGGGCGATTGCTTACGGGCTGTATTCGACGAGGACGGCGGTGATGTTATCGTGCCCGCCGGCATCATTCGCCATTTCCACTAGTTTATCGCAGGCGGCCTGCAGGGTGGGCGCAATTCGCACCACTTCCAGAATCTCATCATCGTCCACCAGCCCCCACAGGCCATCGGAGCATAGCAGAATTTTACTATTCGGAGACAAGCGCTGCGTGTACACATCCACTTCCAGACCGTCACCCTGACCAATGGCGCGGTACAGCACGTTGCGTTGAGGGTGCACGGCGGCTTCCGCCGGCGTCAGTTGGCCCAATTCCTGCAAGCGCTGCACCAGTGAGTGGTCGCGGGTCAGTTGTTCCAGTCCGTTCGAGTTGACGATATAGGCTCGGCTATCGCCGACGTGGCCGATGATGACTTGATCGTTGAACACCAGGGCTACCGTGCCGGTGGTGCCGCCTTCACCCACCGCTTCGCGCACGGCAAGGTTGGCGTGGGTCAGGGCGTCGAGCAGAACTTCCTGCAAGGGCGCGCGCTCTTCGTTATCGCCGCCATCACTCAAAATGGAAAGATACACCCGCTTGGTCACTTCGCGGGCGACACTGCGGGCGGCGACGGCGCTGGCTCGTTCACCCAAGCTGTGGCCGCCCATTCCGTCGGCGACAATATATAAACCGAACGAGGGGATTTTCTCGTCGCCGTCGAAGGTGCTGGTGAGGGTGAGCAACACGTCTTCGTTGTGATCGCGCACTCGACCCACACTCTGAGCGTGGGCCACCCGCAGAGGCGAATCGCTTGCCGCCAGAGCGGGTATGTGAAGAGGCGCAGTGGCCGCCTGCTGGGTCTCGGCGGAAAAGGTAGGCGCAGACTCAGGCGTCAGGGGTGTTGTCACCCCCCCCGGTTCTGGTTCGGTCTTCTTCTGAAACAACTGCCTAATAAAATTCATCATGGAGGTCCAAGTATCCCAAAGTGTTCGGCCTGCGTTTGTTCAAGCCGATAGCGCGTAAAGGTTGTGATCCGTCGAGCCGATATATACCACGTCGTCAACCACGCTGGGCGACGATATGACTGCGCCCTCTGTTTTGAACTTCCAACGCAGTTTACCATCTTTCATTTCAACACAATACACGTACCCATCTACCGAGCCAAAATAGATGGCGTTCTTGTAAACCGCCGGGCTGGAGGCAATCTGATCGCCTGTTTCAAATTTCCACAACACTTTGCCCTGGCGAATGTCAAATGCGTACAGGCTGTTGTCAGCCGAGCCGATATAGGCCGCCTTCTCAGTCACTGCCGGAGAGGAGACAACTGGTTTCTGGGTGCGCTGTTTCCACACCGTCCAGCCAGAGCTTGCCTCCAGGGCATAAACGTTATAGTCGGCACTGCCCACAATAATCAACCCATCCACAAAATTCGGCGAGGAGGTGATGGCGCGTTTACTGCGATGCCGCCATTTGAGCGAACCGCTGAAGTCGAGGCAATAGAACTCGCCCACTTCGCAACCGAAGAACACCCGCGCTTCCTTATCCAAAACATAAGGGCGGGAGCGGACGGGGGCCGGGGTTTCGTACGTCCACGCCTTCCGGCCACCCTGCATGTTGATGGCGTGCAGGTGCCGATCATCCGAACCCACAAAGATGTGGCCCTGAGCGGCGCGGGCGGTGCAACGCACTGCCTCGCCTGTTTGATAACTCCATAGCGGCCGCCCGGTCTCGCCAGTCAGGGCGTAAAGTTTGCCGTCTTCCGAACCAATATAGATGTTGCCGTTGTCGTGGATGGGCGAAGCGGCAAAGCCGCCCTCGGAGGCGTACTTCCAGACAAATTTGCCGCCTTCGCGCGACAGCGCATAGAGGTTATTGTCGTAAACACTCACGTACACCAACTTGCCAACTGGCAAAGGCTGACTGCGAATTTCATCTTCGCATTTGAACACCCAGAGCGGCGTAATACCCATGCCGAAGGTGGGCAATAACAGGCCAGTCTCCTGGCCGGTCGGGATGGATAACGCAGATGTCGCACCTGATGGAGAAGTGGCAATGCCCGGCAGAGCAGAAGTGACTCCACCGCCCGAGGTGGCAGGTGTAGTCAGAGCAACAACCGGCGCGCCGCGTTGAAGCGCAATCAGCACCTCTTTCATCACCGCCGCCGACGGGAAACGGTCATTCGGGTTGTAGGCCAGGGATTTGTTGATGATGGCCTCAAACGCCAGTGAGACGGCCGGGTTGATTTTTAGGATCGGGCGTTCGGCAAATGAGAATGGCGGCTCGGCCCGCGGGTCGCGTTTGGTGAGCAAGTGGTGCATCGTTGCGCCCAGCGCATACAAGTCGCCAGCCGGGCCGGCCTCGCCCCGATACTGCTCCGGCGGCGAGTAGCCTTCGGTGCCGATCATCGTCCCCTTCTGCCCGGCCTGGAATCCTTTGGCAATGCCAAAGTCGATCAGCCGAATATTGTTCAACTGATCAAGCATGACGTTCGAGGGTTTCATGTCGCGGAAGACAATTGGCTCCGGCTCGTGCGAGTGCAGGTAAGTGAGGACGTCACACAACTGAATGGCCCACTCGACGATCTTGGTTTCGGGCAAGAAGCCGGGCGTGTCATTCAAAACCGCTTCCAGGTCCTTCCCCTCAATGTACTCCATCACCAGGTAAGAATGGTCTTCCTGGTTGAAGAGATCGGAGATTTTGGGGATGGCCGGGTGGCTGAGCGTGGCCAGGAGGTTGCCTTCACGCTCAAAGTTTTTGATGATCATTGCCCGCAAGGTCGGGTCGGGCGCAAGGTTAATCATCTCTTTGACGGCCACCATTTTGTTAACGCCGGTGAAGTTCAAGTCGCGGGCCTTATACACGGCGCCCATGCCGCCCACGCCCAGCACTCCTGCGATCAAATACCGGTCTCTCAGCTTGACGCCAGCTTTGAGATTGGCGTCAAAATCACCTGAAACGCGTAGGGACTGAGTGCTAAAGTTCGTCATGAGTAAGGGGAATTATAGCGGGGAGATGAATACGACGCAATTCCTTTAATTCACCTGCAACACCTCATGAAGGGAATACTCTCCGGTCTTGCCTTTGATGGGAAGTTCAAAGTGCTTGCCAATTCGGACGTAATCTTTGACCTGCTGGTAAGCATCTTCCGAGACCAGAAACTCTGTTCCGGCCTCCTTGTTGGCGCTTTCGATCCGGCTGGCCAGGTTGACGGCGTCGCCAATAGCCGTCAGCCGCCGCCGTTCCCCCACCCCCACCACCCCCAGCACCACTTCGCCAAAGTGAACGCCAACGCCGATCCGGAAATTTGTCTTGAATTGGGCTTCAAAATAAGGTTGCATGGCTTCGACAGCCGTCAGCATCTCCACCCCGGCCTGCACGGCGCGCAGAGTGGCGCCGGGCATCTCATCCAGGCCAAACAAGGCCATGATGCCGTCGCCCATGAAATTGTCTATTTGCCCGCCATGGCGGTTGATGATTGAGCCGACACGGTTGAAATAGCGGTTGAGGACATGAATCACGTCGTAAGGCAGGTGAGCTTCGGAGAACGCGGTGAACCCGCGAATGTCGGAGAACAGGATGGCGACCTGTTTTTCTTCGCCCACACTGCGCGGCGCCGTTCCCATCACCTCCTGATCAACAAGCTCCTCATCCTCGTTGTCGAGCACCAGGCGGCGCAGAGCCACATCGCCGCTGAGGGTGGTCTGGCAGGCCAGGCGCACTGCCGGACTAAAGTGACGCCGGTCGGCCATCTTCTGCTCTTTCTCATTGCGAGGGCAACAGAATTCAAGGCCGCTCATGATCAACACCCGGCAGGTAGAGCAACGGGCGTTGCCGCCACACACGTGGGTGTGTGGAATGCCGTTTTGCAGTGAAGCTTGAAGAATGGTAGCAGCCGAATCAGCTTCAACCGCCTTCTCGTTTTGATACGTAATGCTTGGCATACTGCCTCCTGCTTTTGGGAGGCAGTATGCCTCCTGTTAGACAGTATAGCCGGATGAAGTGAGCGAAGCAAACAGGGAACGATTACAGTTGCATTTCAAAAAAGCACTTTTCAAAAGACGCCCTGCATACTCCTTTTGTATCCGGTCAGTTCAACGTAGCCATTCCCGGTGACGGCGGCCCCGTTGCTCAAACCGCTCAATTTGACTGCCCCCTCCCAGTAAGTAAAACTGACTCTCATCTCCTGGGCGGCCACCCACGGTTCAATCGTCAACTCGATCTGGGCCGACGGGATGGAAATCTGCCATCGTGCTGGATACTCGGCTTTCGTATCCGGGCTGGCCCACGTGCCCTTGACCGCAAGCTTGATCTCATCCGCCGAGAGATGGCGTGTCTTGCCGTCCTTCTCGATCACCGTTCCGCCCGACACCGGCTCAATGCCGCCATCATCGCGCCGCACCTGAAAGAACATCAACTCGCGCCCGTCGCTCAATTGCAAGCTGAACCAGTCCCAGCCCAGGCCATGCGGGCCGAGGGCGCTGGTGCTCCATTCGTGGTCGAACCAACTTTCGCCGCTTACCTTCGCAGTTTGTCCGTCCGCCGTCACCTGCCCGGTCGTCGCCAGCCGAGTGAAACTGAGATAGTAGGAAGCGTTGCCCGGCTCGTCGCTTTTGGGACTCAGCCCTCCATCGCCGTGAGCCACAATCGGCTTGGCGGCTTGCAGAGTCAGGTCAATGGTCATGGCCTCGTCGTGAGCCTGCAAGCGAATCACATCCCCCACCTCGTCGAGCGCCTGCGCGCTCCAATCCTCCAGCCACACCCGGAACGGCTCGCCTGCCCCACCCGCCAGCCCGGCCGCGCCTCGGCTGAACCGTTCGACAAAGGTGTGCTTGTTTCCGGCGGCGTTGGTGAGGGCGAAATGGGCGAAGTAAATCTGGTTTGTGCCGAACTCTGAGCCGCGCGCTGAGACGCCAGGGGTGAGGCCGCGCCGGAAGAAAGTGAGTTGATAGCCATAATGATCGCCGTTCTCACCGGTCAGGTTGCCGGTGTAATACCACCACTCGGTCTGGTACTCGAAGTGCGGGCCGTGATCGAGCGGGAACTGAAAGTCGCGCGGCTCGAAGGCGCGGGCAAAGCCGGAGGTATCGTCGCCGCCAGCAAAAGCAATGGTCGAAGTATTGGCCTGGTTGGGGCGCTGAGTGGCAAGCCAAAAGCCGCCGACGGCAAGGGAAAGGAACAAGAAGACAACAAAGATTTTTTTCGACATAAGTGTTTTTTGAAAACGGATTGAACAGGTTGAAACGGATGATCTTTTTCAATTGTTCATTGTCTCATTCTTCATTGTTCATTTCATTCCTGCCTCAACCCCACCGCCACCGGCATTTTCTGCAGCCGGATCAACGGGTAAACCGCCGCCAGCAGGGCGGCGGCTACACTGACGGCAACGGCCTGGGCAAATACCCACGGGTCGAGCGTCATCTGGATCGTCCAACCGAAGGAACGCAGGTTGATGACATAGATCAGCACCAGCGACAACACAAAGCCAACGGGCAGAGACAGCACGCCGGCCGTCGCGCCCATTAGGCCGGTTTCCATCAAGGTGAGCCGCCACAACTGTGGCTGGGTCAATCCGACAGCCTGCATCGTCGAAAGTTCGCGGGTGCGCTCGATTTGCAGAGCCATGAGCGCGCTGAGCACGCCGATGAAGGCGACGATGACGGCCAGTATTCGCAGAGCGTTGGTGATGGCAAAGGTGCGATCAAAAATCACCAGCGCCTGGTCACGCAAGGCGCGATTGACTTGTACTTGCAGGGTTGTGCCGCTCAACGCGGCGCGCAGGTCGTCGGCCACCTTATTCGGATCCTGGCCGTCGGCAACAAAGGCCGCCACCGAGGTGATGCTTCGGTCATTCCACCAGGCGTGATAAGTATCCTTGCCCATCAGGACCGTGCCCTGATCAGAGGCGTAATCGTAGTAGATGCCGACCACGCGGAAGGTGTGGTCGCCATTGTCGGTTTTGAGGGTGACAGCGCCGCCATGAGGTGGAATGTGATGATGGTAAGCAAACGGTTCACTGACAATGACCGCTCCAGCCACGACTTCGGCCCAAATTTGCGCCGGATTGCCATCGGCAAAACGGTAGAGGCTGGCATTGCGCCCCCGACTCGAATCCGACACGGCTAAATTGACCGGCCCAAACTCGCTGTCCACTGACACCACTCGAATCGTTTCTACTTCCTTCACGCCCGGCACGGCGGCCACGCGCTTTGCCAGATCGGGCGAAAGCGTTGCGCCAGTGCGCCCGGCGGTTGGGGCAGAGATGTAAACGTCAGCGCGCAGAGTCAGATCGAGCCAGTTGGTCACCGTCGCCCGAAAACTGGCAATCATCACGCTTACCCCAATCGTCACCGACACGGCCACCATGAGGGCGGCAATGGCCACACTGGTGCGGCTGATGGCTTTGACCACGGTACGGGCGGCGAGGCGGCCCAACATCCCAACGACGGGCGACAGGAGAGTCGTCGCCAGTCCCATCAGCAGAATCGTCGCCATCGGCACGACCAGTGCCAGGCCGATCACAATCGCAAACAATCCACCGAAACTGAAGATAAGCGACGCGCCGCCGCCGAGCAAGGCGGCCGTGCCAACCCCGGCGATGACGACGCCGACCAGGCCAACGAGTGGCAACCACTTGCGGACTCGATCTTCGAGGGTGCTGGAGCGCATAGCGGTGACGGGTTCGACGCCGGCGGCCTCCGCCGCCGGGGCCGCCGCCGCCAGCACCCCGGCCCCGATTCCAAGCCCGAGGCCTTTGATCGTCGTGAAGAGAGTCAGCGGCGCGTCGCGCACCGAGAGGGCGTAGTAGAGGTCGTTGATGGTTTGGGTGACGAGCCGCACCGCGCCCTGCCCCAACAGCCAGCCCAGGCCCAGGCCGAGCGCCGCGCCGATGGCAGAAGCTGCGGCGGCTTCGGCGAGGATGAGAGCGAACAACTGCCCGCCGGTGACTCCGAGCGAACGCATGATGCCAAACACCGTCCGGCGTTGCACGACGCTGAACATCATGGTGTTGTAGATGAGGAACATGCCGACGATGAGGGCCAGCAGGCTGAGGGCGGTGAGGTTGAGTTGGAAGGCCGAGGTGAGTTGGGCCACCGTATCGGCTTGCTCGGTGGCCGGAGCCAGGCGGGCACCGGTTGGTAGTAACGATTGTAATCGTTCCACTTCGGCCCCGGTGAGGATGAGATCGATTCGAGTCAGACGCCCTCCAACAGAACCTCCCGAAGGTTCCAAACCTTCGGGAGGTTTCGCCAGGCCCAACAACTCTTGCGCGGCGGCCACGTCCATGATCAGCAGGCCGTCGAGGGCGCGGCGGTTGCTCTCGTCGCCCGGAGTCAAAATGCCGACGATGGTCACCGTCTCCAGGCGGTCGTTCACCTGCAATCGAATTGTGTCGTCGAGTTTGAGGCCGTAGCGCTCGGCCAGCCCGGCGCCGACGAGGGCCGTGTTCGGCTCGGTGTAAAAGCGAGCAAAGCTGATGGGCGTCGAACTACCAGAGTTGGGCAAATAGGTACGGAACGGCGCGTCGGCAATCGGATCGAGGCCGAGGATGCGGAGCGGTTGGGCGTCGAGGTCGGGCGCAATGCTCACGCCTTCAACAACAGGCGCGCTCAGGCGGAAGCCCCACTCGACGCGCACTTGCCGGTAAAGGTCGTCGGGCAAGCCATCTGGCCCGCCGATAATTTGATGGGTGGCCTTGCCGACCACCGCCTCGGTGCTGAGAGTGAAGGCGCGGCCCGCGCTGGTATTGGCCAGGTCAATCGCAATGACAACGGCCACGCCCAGCGCCACGCCGAGAATCATCAGCCCGGTTTGCAGTGGGCGGCGGAGGAGGTCGCGGAGGCCGGTTTTGAGGAGGGTGTTGGTGAGCATAGAGGGGTTGAACTGCGAAGACGCGAAGGGCGCGAAGTGTTGGCCTACTTATCTGCCTGTTTCACTTCTTCCACAATCTGCCCGTTCTCAATCGTCAACACCCTATCTGCCAGGGCCGCGATTTTGCGGCTATGGGTGACCATGATCAACGTCTTGCCCGCCTGATGAGTCATCTCGCTCAAGAGAGCCATTACGGTTTTGCCGGTGGCGTCATCCAGATTGCCGGTCGGTTCGTCGGCTAGAACCAGGCGCGGGTTTTGCACCAGGGCGCGGGCGAGGGCTACGCGTTGTTGTTCGCCGCCGGAGAGTTTGTCGGGGAAGACGGCGCGGCGGTCGGCCAGGCCCACCCGGCCCAACAGGTCCAGCGCGCGCTGGGTCGCGCCGTTGCCCAGGTTTGCTCCAGCCAGTTCGGCAGGCAGTAGCACGTTCTCCAGCACGGTGAGAGTCGGGATGAGGTTGAAGAACTGAAAGACGAAGCCGATGTTGTCACGGCGGAAGAGGGTGCGGTCGTGCGAGGAGAGATGGGTGACACACACTTCATTTTGTTGGCCGAAGGACGAATGACGAACGACGGAAGCTTTCGTCTGCCCCATCGCCGCCACACTCACATAGATTTCTCCGCTCGTCGGCGTGTCAATCCCGGCCAGCAGGTTGAGCAAGGTGCTCTTGCCGCTTCCGCTCCGGCCCCGGATGGCGATGAATTCGCCTTCTGCAAAAGAGGCGGTTGCCCCGTGTAAAATCGTCCGCGTCTGTTCGCCTTCGATATAGTCTTTACTCAGGTTTTCTACTCGAACAATGGTGGTCATGCAAACTCCAGTCGCCCATAATTCTATCGCCAAAGCGGGCTATTGGCTTTGACCCAATCTTCCATGATCTCCCACAGCACATCTTCCACGCGCACCACCATCTGCTCCGCAAAATCCAACAACCAGTCGTCTGGAGTTGGCGCAGGGCGGCTAGTAGTCCGCCAAGCCTGTTTTGATGGGTGGCAGTTCGCGAAGCGTGCCGCCCGCGCCGCACGCTTCGCGAACTGCGGCGGATCAGACACCCATCAATTTAGCATTGGCTGACTACTAGTGGCCGGGTCCGTCCAGGCCCACACGGTTTGGGCGCGGGTGACGTATCACACCAATTTGTCCTTGATCCGGGCCGAGATGTCGCCCAGGCCGAGGAAATGCGCTGTCAATTCTAATTCGTGCGCGCCGGACGCGAGGCTGTGGCCGCGCACCAAAATGGTGAAGTGCCCGTTCGATGGAATCTCAAACGGCGCTTGCGAACTGATGGTGGAAGCGCGCCGCGACTGGCCGCCAGACACAAGCTCGACCCGGGCCGGGTCAATCAACTGTCCGTCAACCCGCAGTTCGCTCAAGCCCTGTAAAACCATCGGCATGGCCGGGTTGCGCAGGCTGAAGGTAAAGCCGTCTTCGGCATGGCGCAAGCTGCTGCTTTGATACACCTTGTTCAATAGCAAACCCGGCACGCGGCGCGGCGCTTTGTGCTCGCGCCGGGCCGCGCCCACCCGAAAGTCGAGATGGTTTTCAGCCAGCACCGTGCGGCCCTGCTTTACTTGCGCCCGCAACGTATACTCACCGGCTCGCTTCAGCGGCAACGCTAACGACTCCGCCAACTTCGATCCTTCGTCGGCGCGCGGCAGGCTTGTGGTGACGCGGCGCGAAAGAAGTTGTCTGATCCAGTTGAATCGCCGCCGGTCGCGCCGCTCGATCCACGATGTCACCGCCACCTGGCCTCCAAGCCGGTAATCGTCGTTGACCAGATAGAGGGCGGCGGCCAGAGTCGCCCCAACCGGGTAAGCCAGATGGAAACCGCCTTCCACGGTGAAGCCGGGTTCAAGGTCGAGGCAAAGGCCCACCGGGCGCGAGGCCTCGGCCAGCGCCTGATAGCCCGCTTTCGGCAAGCGATAGTAGTCCAACACCGACCAGGTAATGGCCGGCCAGCCGTCGGTGAAGAGGAAATGGATGTAGCCGCCAACAGGATCAAATTTCTGCCGCCGCCACTGGTCAATCACATATCGAATGAAGAAGGCTTGATAGGCCTGACTGGCGGCGACGTAATCGGCGAGGGTTACGAACTGCGCTGGCGCGCCCACCCCGGGGCCGGCCCAGAATACCGACTGGTAGCCGGCGTGCGCCCAGCTTGGATCGTCGGAGTCCACCGGCCAGTTTGTGTTGGCGGTGGCCCAGAACGGCGAATTGAGATTGGGCAGAGCCTGCACCCCAAACTCTGTTGGGAAGACGGGGCGCAGAGCGCGGTTGTCTTGCCAGGAGCCGGTATACCAGCCGTGATACAGGTGTTGATCATATTCGCCCGAGGCGGTGATGGCAGGCCGGGTGGAGTCCAACTCGCGGGCGCGCGCGGCCGAGTCTTCATCCATTTGCCGATTCGTCCCGGCCCGGTGAATATCGCCGCCGAGGAAACTGCCATCGGGCGTCCACGGCGGTTCGTTGTGCATTGACCAAAGGCTGATGGCCGGGTGCGAGCCGAGCAGGCGCACCATGTCTTCCACTTGCGTCTGCACGCTGGCGCGAAAGGTTGCCTCTTCTTCCGGCGGCAGGTCGAAGGCGTAGGTCCAGATGAGAGGGAAGTCGCACATGACCATCACGCCCAACTCGTCGCACAGGCGGTAAAAGTCCGGCGGGGCAATGTGGGCGTGAACACGCAAAAGATCAAGATTCGCCTGTCGGGCCAGTTCTATATCACGCTCCAGGCTGTCAGAGGTGACGCGGTTGAGATAAAAATCGGAGATGTAGTTACTGCCTTTGGGAAAGATTCGCCGCCCGTTGAGATGCCACTCCCAGCGGCCTGGTTCGATGTTAGCCTGGATGTCGCGGATGCCGAAAGGTTTGGTAATTGGGGGTCTACCGGCTCTAACAGGATTATTGAAAACCTGCTCCCGTCGGATTGCCAAATCCGGCGGCAGGGGCGCGGATTTGGCAATCCGCGCCGAGCGTGTTCCCGCCAAAACGGGGAGAACCGTAATTGGTAATTGGTAATTGGCAAGTGTGAGTTGCGCTTGATAGAGGTGTGGCTCGCCGTGAGTCCAGGGGAACCAGAGGCGGGGGCTGGGTAGAGACAGATTGAATTCAAGAGTCTGGTGTTCACTGCCAGCCAGATTTAGCTCCTGGGTGTAGAGCGCGGTTGGCGTGGCATCTCGCTCTACGAAATTGTGCGGCGCGATGTTCAACGCCAGTTCGGCGCTTTGCGAGTCGGCAGTGAGGTTTCGCGCGGCGGCCACAACTTTCAGGGTGGCCGCCTCGGCGCGCCCGCTTTGCCAATCAGGATTGATCACCGTTGGAAAGATGTTGAGGGACTCGATCAGCACCGGGCCGGTGGCGTGCAGGCTGACGGGTTGCCAGAGGCCGATGGGAACCGTCCATTCGGCGGGCGGCGGCAGGTTTGGATAAAAGGCCGACGGGTAAGGTTTACAGTCCCAGTCGGCGAAAATTCCGGCAACGGCGGTTTTGCGTCTGAACTCTCCGGCTTCAATGGGGAAGCGGCAACGCACGGCCAGCACGTTGTCGCCCGGCCTTAGCGAGTCGGTGATGTCGAAGCCAAACGGCTGAAAGTAACCTTCGTGCAAACCCAGTTCAACGCCATTGAGCCAGACGCGGGCGCGGTAGAATGCGCCGCCGAAGCGCAGAACGATTCTCTCCCCTCTCCTGTCGCGGTGCTGTTCTGCGACGGCGCGCAAGCGGGGGCCGGGGGTGAGGGCGAAGTGGCAGCGATACCACAGCGTATCCTGCTCGGCAGTGGAGTGGCGCAGGTGGGGCAGGCGCACGGTTTCCCATCCCAAGTCGGCGAAACCGGGGTCGGCGTAGCCTTGTTCGATCCCCCCGCCCTCGTGCGCCGTGGCAATCCGCCACTCGCCATCCAGCACTTGCGCCGGGCCAGGGAGGGGGGCTAACAGCGAAAGTGTTGTGGCAAGCATCTTCCACTTTCACCACAGAGCACACAGAGAGCACGGAGTCCTTCCAAAAATCGTCTCTCTCGTTTTTGACGGGATTTATGGGTGTCACCCTGAGCGAAGCGAAGGGCCTCTGGCTGGTTGCGCCGAGATTCTTCGCTTCGCTCAGAATGACAGGGGCGCTTTCCCGTTAAAGCCGGAAGAGCCCAAAAATCTCTGTGTGCTCTGTGTTCTCAGAGAGTGTCTTAAAAGCCGCTCCAAGCCCAACCGCGAGGACGCGGTTGAAGAGCAGTTTTAAGACGGTCTCTCAGTGGTTAAACTTCATCTTCTTCAGGCGAGCGGGTTGAGAGGCGAGAGCGAAGCCAGTTGAGGTCGAGCAGGCGGACGCTCTCTTGGATGGGCCGGGTTTGCAGTTTGGAGAGGGTGGCGCCCAGAGGGCGGCCCGTCTTGCGAATCAAGGGCAGGCGGCGCAGAAGGTAGCGCTGGAGGTGATCCAGGTCGGGCGGGTCGAGCGGGAGGTGAAAGCGGCGGCGGGCCGCGCCTATCCACTCGCGGCTCATCAGCTTGTCGAGCTTGCGCAGGTTGGCGGCGCTGAGGCGGTTGAGCGGATTCTCAAAGCGCCCCAGCTGTTCGCGCAGTTGGCTGATGTCGATCATGCGATGGGCGGTGGCCGGCGCTTGCCCGTGTGCGCCAAACTCGTATTCGAACGGCGTCGAGTAGATCGGCTTTCCGGCCAGGGCGTGCATTTCGCACCACAGATACTTGAAGGCCAGCTTGGTCAGCCCCTCTTTCTCCAAACGGCGCATCGAAACCGGGATGTGGGCGCCGGTGAGCACGCCGAACTCGCCCTGTTTGGCGGCGCGCTGGACGTAGTCGTGGTCTTCGGCCAGCTTCACTTTTTCGTCAAAGCCGCCGATAGCGTCATGCACTTCACGCTTCACCAGAATGCAGAAGCCGGGCGCGTGCGGCGAGAATGGCTCGACGACTTGCAGGTAGAGGTTGGCGGCTTCGGCGATGAGGTGGTCAGAAGCGCTGGCGTCCTCGTCGAGCGGGTCCATGAGGCAGGTGGCGACGGCGTAGCCTTCGCGCCTGAATTCGGCCAGCGCCCGGCCAATGAAGTTGGGCCGGGGCAGAACGTCGGCGTCGAGAAAGAATAAGAGATCGCCGGTGGCGGCGCGCGCCCCGGCGTTGCGGCCAGGGCCGGGCCGCCCCCCGCGCACGACGGTTGCCCCTTTGGCCCGGGCCAGGTCTTGCGTGCCGTCCTTCGACCCGGCATCGGCGACAATGATCTCGTCGGGCCTGCGCGTTTGGGCGGCGAGGGCGTCGAGCAGAGCCGGCAGGGAGTTGGCTTCGTTGAGGCTGGGAATGATGATGCTGAGGCGAGTCATGGGCTTCTCCTGTACAATCCTTTTTACCGCGCGCCGACGTAATCTTAGCGCAAATAAGCTTTTTCGGCTCTTTGGTATTTGGTGGGGTCGCTCACATTCTCACCACAGAGCACACAGA
>CAYSIV010000120.1:9508-16197 GCA_964431175.1 uncultured Anaerolineales bacterium | reverse complement strand
CGCGTGACGGCGAAATTACCAATTACCAATAACCAATAACGAATAACGCCTCCGACCCCATGGACAAAACCACCCTCCTCATCGCCGACGACGAACGCAACATCCGTATCGGCCTGCGCGCGCTCTTCCAATCGGTGGAAGACCTGGTGCTGGTGGGCGAAGCCACCACCGGCGCGGAGGTCGTTCAACTTGCCGCCGACCTCCAACCGGATGTGATCCTGATGGACATCAATATGCCGGACCCGGATGGGAACGACCTTAATGGCATCGAAGCGACGCGACGCATTCTTCGCACCAGCCCGCATATCGGCATCCTCATGCTCACCATGTTTGACGATGACGACTCGGTGTTTGCCGCCATGCGGGCCGGGGCGCGCGGTTATTTGCTCAAGGGCGCGCTCAAGGCTGAGATATTGCGCGCCATTCGCGCTGTGAGCAGTGGCGAGGTAATCTTCGGCGCGGCCATCGCCCAGCGCATGGCGCGTTACTTCGCGGGCATCCGCCCCCCACCGCTCTCGGAACTCTTTCCCGAACTCACCGAGCGCGAGCGCGAAATCCTGGGCCTGATTGCCCAGCACCTCGGCAATGCCGATATTGCCCAGCGCCTCTCGCTGAGCGAAAAGACCGTGCGTAATCACGTCTCGAACATTTTCGACAAATTGCAAGTAGCCGACCGGGTGCAGGCGATTATGCGGGCGCGGGAGGCGGGGCTGGGGCTATGAAAATCCTCATCCACGCATTCGGCTCACGTGGCGACACCCAACCGTACTTGGCGCTGGCCGTCGGCTTGCAACAAGCCGGGCATCATGTCACGCTGGCCGCCTCGCACAACTTTGCTGAGTGGATTCAATCGTACGGTGTGAACGCGCACCCGGTGCGTTTTGACATGCAGGAGTTTATGCAAAAGCCCGAGGTCCAGGCCATCTTCAAGAGCGGCAATATGTTGCACGCAATGCGTTTGATCCGCAAGGAAATGAGCGCTGGCATGATGGAAGACCTGGATGATTTTTGGCAGGCGGCCCAGGATACGGACTTTGTGGTGCAGACCGGCACCGGGCATGGCGGCGTGGAAATCGCCAACCAGCGCGGTATCCCGGTGGCGTTGGCGGTGGTGATGCCGTTTACGCCCACCCGTGCTTTCCCTTCGTTTTTCTTAGGCCCATTGCGCTTTTCGCTGGGCGGCAGCTACAACCGCCTGACGTACGCGCTCATGCACCGCGTCATGTGGTTCGGCTTGGGCGGGCCGCTCAACCAGTGGCGCACCGCCCGCCTGGGCTTGCCCCCGTGGCGCTCGTTCGCCGAGATGCACGACGCCTGCCGTAGTTTTGGCACGCCCTGGTTATACGGGTACAGCCCCAACGTATTGCCCAAGCCGCCCGAATGGAAAGACTATCACCACATCACCGGCTACTGGTTTTTAGATGCGCCCTCCGATTGGCGCCCTGCCGCTGACCTGTTGCGCTTTTTGGAAAGCGGCCCGCCGCCCGTGTATGTGGGCTTTGGCAGTATGAATCATGAAGACCCGGAACGTCAAACCCTTATCGCTCTGCGCGCGCTCGAATTGACCGGGCAACGGGGAGTGCTGTTGACGGGCTGGGGCGGCGTCACACGCCTCGCGGCCTCATCCAATGTGTTTTACGTTGACGATGTGCCGCATGAGTGGTTGTTCCCGCGCATGGCGGCGGCGGTGCATCATGGCGGGGCTGGCACCACGGGCGCGGGTCTGCGTGCGGGGGTGCCTAGCATTATTATCCCGTTTGCGGGTGACCAACACGCTTGGGCCGAACAAGTGGTGAAGTTAGGTGTTGGCCCGCGCACCGCGCCAATAAAAAAACTGACCGCTGAAAAACTGGCCGAAGCGATTCTTACTGCCGTGAACGATTCCGCAATGCGCGCTCGCGCCGCCGCGTTGGGCGAAAAAATCCGCGCAGAGAAAGGCGTGGCCCGCGCAGTGGAGTTGATTGAGCGCCATGCGGCAGATTTTCGGCAACGCTACTGACGCTGATGGCGCTGGAGGCGGGGCTAAAAAGTGGGCGTAGTTGAATTCTGCGATCGTTTGCCAGCTTTCGGTTTCAGGCGCGGTCATTGACAGGGACGACTCCCTCGGTACGCAGGAGTCTGACTTGATAGCCGATGAGGCCGGGGAGGCCGACGACGAGGGCAGTCAGCCCAATCATTGCCGTCATTCCTATCACTGGGAACAAGGCCCCCGCAATCGCGCCGCCAATCGGGTTGCCGCTCTGCATCAGCGTGCGGAGCAGGGCAAACGTGCGCCCCCGCAACTCTTCAGGAATGACTTGCATTCGCAACGTTTGCGCCCAAATCGTGAGTGGGGCGCTGAACGCGCCGAGCAGAGTCAGCCCCACCCCAACCCACCAGACATTACTGCTGAATAGCAGGAACAAGAGGGCAAGACCCGAAAGCATTTGCGCCACACAAATCAACGCGCCCAGCGGCCAGGCAAAGCGGCGGCCACCCACCCACAAGGCGCTCACCACTTCGCCCGCCGCCCACACGCTCCACAACGTGCCATACAACTCTGATCCGCCGCCAAGATGCTGGTCGGCCAGGATCGGCAACCAGACCGAGATGAACCCGCCGCCGCCGATGTTGAAGGCCATGAACATGAAGGTGGTCGAGAACAGCACTTTATTGGTGAGCAGGAGTCGAATGGCGTGGCCGAGGCCGTATCGTTCTTTCGCGGTTCGGGCCGGTTCACTGCGCTCGACTCGGATTTGCCACAGGGCAAGGGCGAAGGCGAAGTACGAAACGGCGTCCACGATGATGACGTTGGGAGCGCCGATGAGGGCGATGAGCAGTCCGGCCAGGGCCGGGCCGACGACGACGCCCAGCGTCCAACTCAGAGTCTCCAGGGCGTTGGCGGTATCCAATGAGTCGCGTTCTACGAGCGAGGGGATGAGAGACGGGCTTCCGGCAAGGGCGATCATCATCAGCAGGCCGTAGACCCCGGCCACCACATAGACGTGCCACACGGCCAGGAGGCCCAGGGCGTGCAAGATGGGAATGGCAGCCACGGCGATTCCGCGGATCACATTGTCAATCATCATCACCGCCCGGCGGTCGAATCGATCCAACAACCACCCGGCGGCGAGTCCGCCGATTACTACCGGCCCGGTGTACCAGAACGCCAGCCAGCCCAGCGCTGTGGCGGATTTGGTTTGTTCGTAGACATACCACGTCAGGGCGATGCGGGTCAGCGAGTCGCCCAGCACCGAGAAGGTGAAGCCGAGCCAGAAGAGGCGAAACGAGCGCCCTTGAAAGATGAGACGGTAATTGGCGAGCATGAGCTAATGGGGCTCATACGGCGCTTCAGTGTCAATATCACCCACGAAGTCAGGCAGGTCCGTGTGGCCCAGGTTTTGGCGGATGGCCATGTTCTCGCCAGTGTGATACCAGTAGTGATAAACCACGCGTTGGATCAGATTCCCGACGCTGGTGGTGAAAGACCCACCCTCCACGGCGAAGGTGCGCGGCAGAGATAAATCGTCGGTGGTCAGCGCATCCAGAAACGGGTCGGCGGCGGTGGTGATGGTGTTCCAGGCCGCCCACATTTCGGCCAGCGGCGGCGTAACCGCCTCACAACCATAGCAAAAGAGCGTGTTGAGTTCTGGCAGGAGTATCTGGCCTTGCAATCGTTGCAACCAATAGCGCTGTTCCTGCCAGGCCAGGTGGCCGATGTTCCAGCTGATGCAGTTCAGCGGCAGGAATCGCCGGCGTGCTTCGGCATCGGTAAGGCCTTCGAACGCACGCTTAAACTCACTGCGAGTGAAACGAAGTTGGGCGACGAATGGGTGAGTCATAGTCATGGGGTGATGGAGGTCAGCAATTGCCGTATTTCGCCGATATGGTACGCACAATGCACTAACAGCGTCATCGTGGCCGCAAGCGGCGGCTCATCCCACGTGTCACGGGCCTGCAACCGCGCCCGGGCGGTCTCATAGCCGGTTTGCAGTTCAGCCCGGAGCGTCTGCCACGCGGCTTTATCCACCACCCGCGTTCGCCAGCTTTCCTGCCAATCCGGCTCCGGCTTCTGCCCCTGCTCATACGCCTCGAACAGGCGAAGAAGGAAGAGGATGTGGGCGCAATGGGAGGCAATTGTCGCGTTCTCCGGCTTGAGGGCGATGGAGGCCGTCTCGGCGCCAATCGTGTCGATCGTGCCAAACAAACCGTCTCGGCCCGAATCCAGGAAAAATCCTCCAGGGGCCTCCGACATGCCGAACGTTTCGGCCAGCAAGAGGTTCAACGGTTTTGTGAAGTCTTCATTCTTGATCATAGGCTACTCCTGAAAGCGAGATATAGTTATTCTACTCGACTATACTTGTCAACTAGGTGTCATACTTTCTTCATAGAATGTGAGCATGGCCATGAATCGACTTGACCGGGCGCTGGGGATTTTGCTGTTGCTTCGCAGTCGCAAAACCGTCTCTGCCGCCGAACTGGCAAAACAGTTTGAAGTTTCTCAGCGGACGATCTACCGCGACATTGAGACGTTGAGCGAACTGGGGATTCCGGTCTACGCCGAGATGGGCCGGGCCGGGGGTTTCCGCCTCCTCGACGGCTACTTTTTGCCGCCGGTGATGTTTTCGGTCGGGGAAGCCGTCTCGCTCCTCCTCGGCCTCACCTCACTCCGCCGCCTGCGGGCCAAGCCTTTCGCCGCCGAGCTTGAAATTGCCGAACACAAATTGCTGGCCGCCGTGCCGGATCATCTGCAAGAGGTGCTGGCCAAAGCCCAACAGATCATTGGCTTTGAGAGCACGCCGACCGATATGTTTCTGCATCCCGAGCGCGAAGAGCAGGAACTGGCAACTGAGTTGCGCACCACTACCGAGGATTCGGTCCTCACCATCTTCCTGCAATCGCTCCTGGAAAAGCGCGGCGTGGCTTTGCGCTATCGCTCGCCTTACGGCCCCGAAGCCTCGACGACCCTCGTGATCCCTCGGGGTCTATTGTGGGATCGTGACCGCTGGTATTTGATCGGGCCGAAGGCCGGTCGGGACGATGAACCGCGCTTGTGGCGGGCGGATCGGGTGCTGGCAATTAAGCCTGACAAATCGTTGTCAGATTCGGATTCGGGGTTTGATGTGGAGACGTTATTGGGTCGTAAGTGGCTGAGCAAAGCAATGTCACGCTGGGCCGACGAATCGCCGGTGAAGATTCGACTGACGCCCGCACAGGCCGAGCGCCTGAAAGGCGATTGGTATTACGGCCACGCCTGCTACGAAGCCCTGCCCGGCGGCGACGCCCTGATGATATTTGGCGAGAGCAATCGCGAATTCGTGTTTGAGTTAATGCGCTGGCTGGGGCCGGGGGCGGAATTGGTGGCGCCGGAAGCGTGGCGAGCGGATTTGCGGGAGGAGTTGAAGGCGATGGTGGGACAATATGAGGCAGAGAAATAGCTATAGGCCGGTATTTGCTCTTGTGTATAAAATGATGTATATTGTAGGTAAGGCAGGCCACCATGACCCAGATGATTCGCAAACAAATCTATATTCAGAGGCGGCAACAAGTTGCCCTCAAACGGCTTGCCCGGTTGCGGGGATTGAGCGAGGCCGAGGTGATCCGGCAGGCGATTGAACGCGAAGCGGAAGCCGGGGCAATAAAACTATTGCCCGGCGATACGGCGGCCTTGCAGGACTTCCTCAAATTCGCGCGATCACGCCGGGCCACTGGTGGCACGCGCCGCGCGTGGAAGCGGGACGACTTGTACGAAGAACGCTTGAATAGATATGACCGTGCCAACCGGTGAGGCAACTCGATGGCCCTGGCCCTGATTGACACGAACATTCTAGTCTACGCGGTTGACCCCAACAGCGAAGAAAAGCAACAGCGGGCTATAGACTTGTTAGAGCGGCTTGAGGCGGTTGGGAGCGGCCGCTTAAGCGTGCAATGCCTGGCGGAATTCTTCAGCGCCGCCACCCGCAAGCTACAGCCGCCCTTAACCACCGCCGAAGCGGCGGCGCAACTGGAAAGCCTGGCGCAGGCCTTCCCTGTGTTTGACCTGACTCCGATGATCGTTCTCGAGGCGGCGCGAGGCGCGCGTGATCGCAGCCTTTCATATTATGATGCCCAACTGTGGGCCTCCGCCCGGCTCAACCAAATCCCGCTGATATTCAGCGAAGACTTCGACAACGGTTCGGTCATTGAAGGTGTGCGCTTCGTCAATCCATTCGCCGACGAGTTCCGGTTGGAGACCTGGGCCTGATAACTCTCGGCATCCGTATCTCACGTCGTTTCCTTCCTGCTTCCTCTTCCCAATTTCCTTCGAGACTTCTTCCGGCCCCAAGTCGGGAAGGCGGCCCTTTGTGCCTGAGGGCCGGGGTGCTATCCTGTCTCCATCATCTTCATCCAAAAGGAGACAAAACTATGAATATGAATACTCGGGTACTCGGCGCGCTCTGCATCATCGGCGGCGCGGCCTACCTAATTAACGGACTGAGATTCTTCGTTGCGAGTGGGCCGGTGACCGACCTGCTGAGTGTCGTCCTATCCAGCCTATGGGCAGTGGGCGGAATCTGTGGCATCTTGGGAATGCTGGCCGCTCGGGTCACCGGCAGCCACCGCCTGGCCAGAGCTCTCTCCTACCTGCCGGTCGCGGCATTTCTATCCGCGCTGGCGGGCAATGTCCAGGGGGCATTGAATCCCGCGGTTCAGTTCAGCCCTTTTATCTT
>CAYSIV010000120.1:0-9498 GCA_964431175.1 uncultured Anaerolineales bacterium | reverse complement strand
GTTGCTCGGACTGGTCGTGGGGATGCTGTTGGTCGGCGTCTTGACAATCCTTGCCCAGGTGTGGAAGGGATGGAAGAAAGTGGTGCCATTTTTGCCAGCCGTGATGCCCTTCATCGGGATGGCCATCGGCGCGGCCATCGGCATTGTCGGCGGAGTGAATGTGAGCTTGGTGGCTCTGTCGTGGATGTTATTGGGTTATTCCGTCGTGACCAGCCCGACAGCGGTCAATGCGACGGCCCCGACAGTCGCCTAAACTTAGATTGGCTTGCAACGGCGACCGTAACACCTTATGATTCTGCTAAGATGTCTGAAGCCCCAAACCTCACCACAGACCTAAGCGCCCCGGGTGTGTCGTCCGCACCAACCGAAGCCGCGCCCTCGAGGTGGATCCACATAGCGCGCGCGGTGGCCCTCGGTTTCGCGCTACTGCTGATGGGCGTGGTGCTATTTGGCATCTTGCTTCAGTACCGTGCCCTGTTGCAGCTCTGCCCGGAATCTACCGTTTTTTGTGCCGGGTTAATGCCCGGCAACCTGCGGGGAGTGCTCTCCTCGGAGCGGACATTGGCCTTCTTCGCAGCCTTCCGCACTGTGCAAGATTTACTCGTGCGCGGTGTCTTCTGGGCCGTAGCACTCCTGCTGATCTGGCAAAGGCCGACTCAGCCTGTGGCGCTCCTGACGGCATTTATCTTCCTTGCCAGCGGCAACACCGGCGGTCTCCGCATTGCCACGGCGGCCTTCCCACCGCTGGCAGCGGCGGTCACGCTTGCTCTGCTCCTGATCTATGGCGGCCTGGCACTACTCTTCTGCTTGTTCCCCAACGGTCGCTTTGTCCCCCGCCGGAGCGGCTGGCTCGCGCTGGTCTGGTGGGCCCTGTTGCTGTCCAACTGGATTCTGCCGGTGCCGCCCTTCGACCACCTGCCCCTCTGGTTCCCAGGCTCGGTGCTGTTGTTCTTTCTCACCTTTCAGATTTACCGGTATCGGCGCGTGGGCACCTCGCGCGAGCGCCGGCAGATGCGCTGGGCAGTCTTTGGCTTTGCCGTCTTCCTGGGCGGCTTTGCCGTAATCTCGCTGCTCGGCTGGACCTTCCCCCGTGACCGCCCGTTGACTGGACTGGACTATTTTGTCGTGGCCAGTCACAGCTTCTTCGCCTGCGCTGTTCCGGTTGCGATGGGTATTGCCATCCTGCGCGACAATCTCTTCGATATTGACCTGGTCATCAACCGCACGCTCGTCTACGGTGTGCTCACCGCATTTGTGGTTGGCGCCTATACGCTGGTGGTCGGCGCGGTTGGTGCATTGTTGCGGGTGGAAGGCAATATCGTGCTATCGCTCATCGCCACTGGCTTAGTCGCCATCGCCTTCAATCCTTTGCGTGAACGCCTGCAACGCGGCGTCAACCGCCTCATGTACGGTGACCGCGACGATCCCTACCGCGCCCTCTCCCGGTTGGGGCAACGGCTCGAAGCGGCGGGTGAGTCATCGGCCATGTTGGCAACGACGGTTGAAGCGGTAGCCCAAACGCTCAAACTGCCTTACGTCGCGATTGTGTTGAAACAGAACAGCGTCAGCGGTCTTCAATTTGTGGTCGCGCATGGAACCGCGCCCGTTCCAGTAATACGGTTTCCGTTAAACTATCTGGGCGAGTTGGTCGGTGAGCTGATTGTTGCCGCGCGCGTGGGCGAGACCCTCAACACGGCTGATCAACGGCTGTTGGCCGACCTCGCCCGTCCCATCGGAGTCGCCGCTCACGCCTTTCGTCTCACCACTGACCTTGAACACGCCCGCTTGCGAATTGTAGCCGAGCGCGAAGAGGCCCGCCGACGTTTGGGTAGTGACCTCCACGATGGGGTCGGGCATCAATTGGCGGGGTTGGCACGCAAAGCCGAGTTGGCGACGAATTTACTGGAACGTGATCCAACGGCGGCGCGAGTCATGTTAGCCGAAGTCACTCAGCAATTGAACATTGCCATCACTCAAGTGCGCGGGCTGGCTCACCAACTGCACCCGCCCGAACTGGAACTGCTCGGCTTGGTGGGCGCATTGCGAGAACGGGCGCAGGTGCAAAGCAATTTTGCCATTCGGGTTGACGCGCCGGACTCACTGCCGCCTCTGCCCACGGCCATTGAGACTGCCGCCTATTACATCGCCCTCGAAGCCCTGACCAATGTGGAGAAACACGCTGGGGCAAAATCGTGCCACATTCGCCTCGCGCTGATGGAGAGCCATCCACCTATGCTTGAGTTGGACGTAACGGATCACGGACGCGGCCTGCCTCCCGACCTCACCAACGGTTTGGGCCTGCTCTCGATGCAAGCCCGCGCCGCTGAGGTGGGTGGAACGTGCTATATTGAGTCAAATCCGCACGGCGGAGCGCAAGTAAGCGTGCGCTTGCCTTGCCCACCGCATTTGGACTAGAACCCAAATTGGGAGGTTAGCGCGCTTGGTTTACGTATTCTTCAGGCGTCAAGACGTTGAGGGTAGTTTTGTTTTTGAAGTGGCGTGCGTTCCAGGTCACAAAGTGCGCGACGTTTGGTGTACGCTCCGCCAAATCCAAAATCAACGCGTCCATGAAGGACATGCGGTAGGCGCGCATTTTGGCAAAAGAACGATCAAATATGTCGGACTTGAAAACTAGCGTCGCCTGCTCATCTTTAGGGTCAACGGGCCAGATCACATTGAGCCGAAAGGACTCTACCAGCCAACTTTGCCACTTGTCGAGTTCAGTAGGGGAGAGGTTAAAAGACATTTGCCCCAAGAACTCAAGCAAGTTAAAAACAGTGATGCCAGGCTCTGCCGTCTGGACACGTTCAAGAAAAGATTTATTCTTGGGTTGCCGATCATCCTGCTGGAAAGCAAATGCCAGCAACAAAACATCGGTGTCAATTAAGACCACGAACGCCCTCGTAAGAGGATCATCGTCTCGTCAAGTGAGCCGTTCATAGCAGCGCTTACTTTTTTACGAATCTGGGCCGCGAGGCGTTTGCTACGACGTATTGCGGCTGGCGTGCCAAGCGGTTCAATGATGTATACACTATTCAGTCTGGACAATTCCAGGCGCAATCGGCGCTGATCGGCTGGGGACAAGACCTGAATGGATTCAAGGATTTGCCGGTAAGTGAGATGCGTTCTTTTTCGGGTATCAGTTGTCATAGACGCCTCGAACCGATTTTAGCATAATGTGATTGATCCATGTGACACGAATCCAAAAAATGGACACCCTCCGCCTCCTCCTCGCCGACGACCAAATCATCACTGGCAACGGATGGGATAACATATGTAACGGATGGACACACCCGGTACAACCCGCCTCATCCGTTACATTCGCTATAAAATCCGTTGCCAACGGCTCAACCGATGGACTCCCTCCGTCTCCTCATTGCCGACGACCAAACCATCACCCGCAGTGGCTTGCGGACTTTGCTCGCCGCGCAAGAGGGGCTTGAAATTGCAGGTGAAGCCCGCAACGGAGAGGAAGCCATCGAGTTGGCAGCCTCCCTCCAGCCCGATGTGATACTGATGGACTTACGGATGCCGGGCGTTAACGGCATCGAAGCCACCCGCCGCATTCACCGCCTCAGCCCCCACATCGGCATCCTGGTCGTTACCGTCTTTGAAGATGACACCTCGGTCTTTCCCGCCATCCGCGCCGGGGCGCGCGGCTATCTCCTCAAGAACACCGAGCAGGATGAACTTCTGCGCGCCATCCGCACCGTGGCAGACGGCGGCGCGATCTTCAGCCCCGGCATCGCCGGGCGGGTGCTGGGTTATCTCAACGCGCCCGAACCCGACCTCCCTACGAACGCCTTCGACGAACTCACCGCCCGCGAGCGCGAGATTCTAGAACTCATTGCGCAGGGCCAGACCAACGCCGAGATTGCCTCCACCTTGAATCTAAGTCCCAAAACGGTGAGCAACAACGTTTCGAACGTATTACTAAAAGTGCAGGCGACGGATCGGGCCAAGTTGATGTTGATGGCGTTGAAAGCCGGACTGGGCGCAACTTAGCCAGCCGCGGCGCTCATTTCTTCACGCGGCCCTGCTTGTCAGCCATCGCCGCTTGCAATGACTCGTAAGCGGCCTTTTCTTGTTCGCCCACCTTCAGCACACCCTCCGCAATCTGCTCGCGCAGGGCGGCGGTCTCGCCGGACGTGAGCGGGAATGACTGTTCCATTTCGGCGCGAATCGATTCCAGGCGAGTGTTGATGTGCTTGATCTCGACCCGGGCCTGGCCGCCTTTCGCGACGAAGAGCTTACGGCGGCGCATCAACAATTCGCGCGTTTCTTTGAAGGGCGGAACACGGTTGGGCAGAAGGGCGAGTCCCAAGCCGCTCCAGCCTTTGGCGCAAGCCCGAAACAGTTCGGCGGATTCTTTCAAATCAGGCCGACTCAACACAGCACTCGCTTCATCCAAAAAGTCGGCGTACAACTCGCGGTCGCCTTGTGCGCCAACAGCCCCCAGCCCGAATCGGTAAAAGGCCGACGTCAGGCCGGCATACATCTTCGCGCCCGGCGGGAACACTTTTGCCCAGCTTTGTTTGTCCTTCGGTTTGGTCAACACGGCGGCCCAACGCTGGAAGGCGGCCAACCCGAAATTGGCCCTGGCATTCTTGACTGGCGCTTCGGTGTATCGCTTGAGGCAATCCCAAATGCCCTGTTGCACGGCGACGGGCAGTTTGTCGGGGTCAGGTGAGTCGAGGGTGAGCAGGCGATATTTGTCCTTCTTCACGCGCCCCCGCGCGGTGGCCAGTTCGCCCGTAGTAATCGTGAAAGGTTGGGCAGAGCGGTCGGCGATGTAAACCGCGTCGGCGTCTTCGTCATAGCCGTAGACGAGGATGGGAAACATCGCCCACCAATCGGCTTTGACGGGGAGGCAATTGTACGGCAGGCTGAAGGCGTCGGCCCATACAATGGCCGGCGAGCCTTCTTCCAGCGCGTCCAAGAGATTCTTCAAGCTTTTCCTGGCGTCCATCGTCTGCCGCAGGTGTTGAATGACGCCGAGTCGCACCAGCAAAGTATCGAACGGGTTGAAGGTGTTGCGCGTCAGGATGGCAACGTGCGGGTCGTGGCCCGCGTAGGTAAACGAGAAGTAGCCCATCAGCACGCCGCCGCTGACGCCCATCAGCATGGCTTCAGTGTAAGGCTGGCCGGTGTGCGGCGCTTTCACCCCGAAGTAGGCGAAATAATTCTGAACCGTCCCAGTCTCCCAGTGTCGTCCGTCGAAGTGTTTGTAGTTTGACAGGGTCGGCATGGCCGTCATCCTTTCGTTTCGCAATCGCGTTGATGATAGCCATTTTAGAGGCAATTGAGGCCGCCGCCCAAAAATAGAGACATAGTAAGCGAGCGGTCGTTTCTGCCAGGCCGATGTCAACCGGCGGAGCCGCCACTGGCTGAACTGTACACCGTCAATAATTCGGTGCGCGCTTCCGGTGCGATTAACCGGACAGTTGCCTGGATTTCCTCCAGATGCTGTTGCACTGCCAGAGCCGGGATGCCCGGCGGGGCGTAGGTGGTGAAGAGAGCCTTGCGGGTTTGAGGCGTGAGGCGGGTGCGCTGGTCGGGGCCATAAAGGATACTGGAAGTTACCCCTTCGGCGTCGGCCATGTAAATGTCGCCCGGCTTGAGCTTGTCTTCCTTGCCGTTGAGCATGATGTAACGCTCGTCTCCTTTGGCCACGTCGAGCCGGAGCGGCTGGCGAATGGACTCCAGGTCGTGTCCGGCTGTCAGCAGTTGGTCCTTGAGTTCGGCCATGAACATGGCCTCGACCAGCGCCGCCGCTCGCGGCAGGGTTTTGCCTTTGAGGGCCACTGACTCAAGTTGCAGGAGGACGTGATAGGTCTTTTTGAATTTGGCGTAATAGGCCACGTAAGGCTGGACGGACGGCAAGGCGGCCAGCCCGGCTTTGTCGTAACCGGCAAAGCGGGCGCGCAGTTCTTCCTCCAGTTCGGCCTTGCTCTGCTCCAGGCCGGCATGGCGCTCCGCGTTGGCCACAGCGCTCATCACCAGCAGGCCCTGAGAGGCCGTCGGGTAAGTCGTCCTCCAAGTGTCAGATAGCGTCAACATACCTGTCTATCCTAATCAATTATTCATTTATTTCATCTATACAATCATTCCCGATTGCATTATACTGTCGCCAGGAAATCGGACTGATTAGGTCTTTTGATCTGATTTGGACTTCCCCTATCCCGTTGTTATTTCACCATCAATCTAAAAACTAAGTTTACCCCTGCAAAGAAAGAGGTGTTACTGACTCGATTCTCAACGTCTTCCCACCCACTCACAACTCTACTGTGTAACACCCCGGAGAGAGGAATATGATCCCACCTACCTTTGATTACGCAGTTCCAAAGACTCTGAGCGAAGCCATCACTTTGTTGGGGCAGAACCCGGAGGCCAAAATTCTAGCAGGCGGCCATAGCCTGATACCCATGATGCGGTATCGGCTTGCGTCGCCTGCGTTGCTTATTGACATCAATCGTCTCGAAGGCCTGAGCTATATCCGCGAAGATGGCGGCTGGCTGAAGATCGGGGCGATGACCCGCGAGTCGGAACTCGACGAGTCCGAGTTGATCCATAAGAAGTACCCCTTGCTGGCCGACACGGCCAGGACGATCGCCGACCCGGTGGTGCGCAACCTGGCCACAGTAGGCGGCAATTTGGCCCACGCCGACCCGGCCAACGATCACCCGGCCACCATGCTGGCCTACGGCGCCCAGGTGGTAGCCGCCGGCCCGAAGGGAACCCGCACCATCCCCATTACTGATTTCTTCAAAGGCACGTTCGAGACGGCGCTGGGCCACGACGAAGTGCTGACCGAGATCCAAATCCCGGCCAGCAAGCCGCGCACTGGCGGGTGCTATCTCAAAATTGAGCGCAAGGTCGGCGACTACGCCACCGCCGCTGTGGCTGTCCAGATGTCACTCGACGCGGGTGGCAACTGCTCATACGTCGGCATCGGCCTCACCAACGTCGGCCTGGTACCGATCAAGGCCACTGCCGCCGAGGCCGCCCTGCGCGGCAAAGCGCCCACCGACGACAACATTCGCGCCGCCGCCACCCTGGCCGCCGCCGCCGCCGACCCCAGCGCCGACCCGCGCGGCTCGGAAGACTACAAACGATCGCTGGTCAAAACACTCACCGTTCGCGCATTGCGCCAGGCTGTGGCGCGGGCGAAGGGAGGCTAATCATGAGCACCCATCACCTAAAAGTCACCATCAATGGACAAACTCACGAAGCCGATGTTGAGTCGCGGCTTCTACTCGTTCACTTCATTCGCGAAAATTTGAGCCTGACCGGCACCCACATCGGTTGCGACTCGTCGTCGTGTGGCGCGTGCACGGTTCTGCTCAATGGCCGCAACGTCAAGAGTTGCACTGTGCTGGCCGTGCAAGCCGATGGCGGCGAAATAATGACCGTGGAAGGTCTGGCCCAAAACGGCGCCCTGCATCCAATTCAGGAAGGCTTTCACTTAGAACACGGTTTGCAATGCGGCTTCTGCACCCCCGGAATGATGTTGTCGTCTGTCGCCCTGTTGAAGAAGAATCCGAACCCCACCGAGGATGAAATTCGCTGGGGCATCTCCGGCAACCTGTGTCGGTGCACGGGCTATAACAACATCGTGAAGGCCGTGCAATACGCGGCGCAGAAGATGAAAGCTGAGGGAGGCTAACATGGCTGAAGTACATGGTCTCGGTTCTTCGATGAAACGCAAGGAGGATGCGCGTTTCCTTCAAGGCAAAGGCAATTACATCGACGACTTCACCCTGCCCGGCATGTTGTGGCTCGACATCGTGCGCAGCCCGTACGCCCATGCCAAAATCAAAAGCATCAACACCGAAAAGGCGGCCAAGATTCCGGGCGTGCTGGGCTTCATCACTGGCAAGGATTTAGAAAAGTACAACCTCCACTGGATGCCGACTCTGGCCGGCGATAAACAAATGGTTCTGCCCATTGACACGGTGAAGTATCAGGCGCAGGAAGTGGTGGCGGTGATCGCCGCCAACCGCTATGCCGCCGCCGACGGCGTGGCCGCCGTGGAAGTGGATTACGACCCTCTGCCCGTTGTCGTGAACCCGCACAAGGCGTTGGAACCGGGCGCAACCAAAGTCCGCGACGACAAAGAGAACAACCACATCTGGCACTGGGAAGTGGGCGACAAGCCGGGCACCGAGCAAGCCTTTGCCAACGCCGCGACGGTGGTCAAAGAACAAATCTACATCCCGCGTATCCATGTTGCTTCCATGGAAACGTGCGGCTGTCTGGCCGACTGGGACGGTGTTAACAAGCACCTGACTCTGTACATGACCTCTCAGGCCCCCCATGTCGTTCGCACGGTGTTGGCTTTGGTCGCCGGTCACGTCGGCTTGTCCGAAGAGAACATTCGGGTGGTCTCGCCCGACCTCGGCGGCGGCTTTGGCGGCAAGGTTCCGGTTTACCCTGGCTACGTGCTGGCCGTGGCGGCTTCGGTCCTGCTCGGCCATCCGATCAAGTGGATCGAAGATCGCTCCGAAAACCTGCAAGCCGACTCGTTTGCCCGCGACTATCACATCGCCGCCGAACTGGCTTCGGACAAAGACGGCCACATCACGGCGATGCGAATGACGACCATCGCCGATCACGGCTACTCTGATGCCCAGGCCTCGCCCAGTAAATTCCCGGCGGGTCTCATGCATATCGCCACCGGATCGTACGACTTCCAAAAGGCGTTCATGGAAGTGGACGGCGTCTACACCAATAAGCCTCCGGGCGGCGTTGCCTACCGCTGTTCGTTCCGCGTCACCGAAGCCGTGCACGCCATCGAGCGCATGGTCGACATTCTGGCCCACGAGCGCGGTGAAGACCCGGCCGCGTTCCGCATGAAGAACTTCATCAAACCGGAACAATTTCCGTATATGTCGGCGCTGGGTTGGGAGTACGACAGCGGCAACTACCACGCCGCCCTGCAAAAAGCGATGGATATGATTGGCTATGCCGACTTGCGGAAGGAGCAGGCCGAGAAGCGCGCCCGCGGCGAACTCATGGGCATCGGCATCTCGTCGTTCACCGAAGTCGTCGGCGCTGGCCCGTCGCATCAGTTCGACATCATCGGCATCAAGATGTTCGACTCGTGCGAGATCAGAGTTCATCCCACCGGCAAGGCCACTGCCCGTTTCGGCACCAAGTCGCAGGGACAAGGCCACGAGACGACGTACGCCCAGATCATCGCCGAAGAACTTGGTATTCCGGCGGGCGACATCAAAGTAGAGGAAGGCGACACCGACACCGCGCCGTATGGCCTGGGGACGTATGGCAGCCGATCTACACCGACCGCCGGCGCCGCCGGGGCCATGGCCGCGCGCAAGATACGCGAGAAGGCCAAGAAGATCGCCGCCCACCTGCTCGAGGCCGCCGAGGAAGATTTGGTGTGGGAGCGCGGCAAGTTCTATGTCAAAGGCTCGCCGGATCGGGCCAAGACGATTCAGGAGCTGGCCTTTGCCGCCTACACCAATCACCCTCAAGGCA
>CAYSIV010000119.1:10916-16221 GCA_964431175.1 uncultured Anaerolineales bacterium | reverse complement strand
TTAACCCCAGGCCAGCGCCACACTACAACGAATTTGGGGAAGGAACGAATTCAAGGTGAAGGACAAATTCGTTATATCCTTGAATTCGTTGTAGTGCTTTGCGGGCGCTCTACGTTGAAATACCTAGCCCGAAGTCTTGTCTCCGCCAGTCACATCGCCACTGCCGACGGTGATCGAGCCGCTGTTATCTATGCCGCCTTTGCGAACGTTGGTGGTGTTGCCCACCTGATTGCCACTGCCATAAACAATCGTGCCATAGTTCTCGCCGACCTTGAAGGCGTTATCGCCAATAAACGTGTCGCCCGACTTTTCGTAAGCGGCTTTGGCGGTGTTGAAAAGTTTCGCCAGCTCGTTCACAAAATCGTCGTCGTCGGCCAGCAGTTTCTTCAACTCTTTGCGGAAGGCGGCCTGATTGTCTTCATCATCGGGTTTGGCGGCCAAATCTTTAGCCGCTTCTTCGGCGGCAGGCTTGCCTTTGAACTTGCCGGCAATCGCCGTCCACAGCTTGCCAATTTGGTCAGGCAGTTTCTCGCCAACTTTCTCGGCGAGCTTCTCTCCGGCTTTGGCGATGTAAGGGGCAAGCAGGGCGGTGGCGGCGGCGGCGAGGGCGGTGGAGTCCATGGGGCGCATCCTTTCTGCGGCGTATGTTAGACCATTGAAGCGGCTTTGGCAATACGGAAAAGGTGAAACCGCCGATTGCAGACACCAGACACACGGCGTTGGATCTAATCCGTGACAATCCTGTTCGTTCTATCGGTTTTGTAATGGATAGTGAGTGCAGGCGCCACTCCGGATGCGGTTTGCCGTCGGTTGGGGCCTGGTGGAAGCCCATTCGTAGGTGAGCGGGTTGAAGCGGCGATGAGGGTGATCGAGTGCCACTGGCCGTTAGAAGCTGAAGCCGTGCTTGTCCCTGGGCTCCGCATTGATGTCCGACTGGCTGGGATGTGGCACGCGAATGAGTTGATCGGCTTGCGGAGCATTGAGGGTCAGGCATTTGCCGTCGAGCCAACGAACTTCGATCTGTTCAATAGTCGAAGTGCTGCCCAAACCAAAATGGGCCACTGGCTCCATCTGGCAAAGGTAGCCACTGCCGGCATCAATCGCGCGGCGCTGGATCCGGCCGCCGGCGATCACGGTGACGACAGCCCCACGCGCCGGGGCGCCCTGGGCGGTGAGCGGCAGGATGCGTAACCAGTGATGACCGTTCTTGGGGGTGTGGTACAACGTCAACGGCTGGGGGGCCGACTCGCCGTGGGCGACGATCAACTCCAGGTGGCCATCGCCATCAAAGTCGCCCACCGCCGCGCCGGTTCCCAGCCCCTCCGGCTCCAGCGCATCGCCGATCCTCAACTTCACCCATTTATCATCTCGAAACCCAAACAGCCGATTCGAGTCGTCAATGTTGTTGAAGAAAATTTCTTCATAGCCGTCGTTGTCAAAATCGGCGGCGAGGACGGTGCGCACCCGCGAAGGTTCGGCCAGGGCTGGCGGGGCTATATCGCGAAAGTGGCCGTTTGCTGTTTGGGCAAACAGCCGGTGCGGGCCTTCCCAGTTGCCACAAGCCAGATCGAAACGACCGTCGCCATCGGCGTCCAGCACGGCCACGCCCCGCGCGTGCTCAAGCGGATCATCAAGGCCATAGGCCCTGGCCGCCTCTTCGAATTTTCCGTTGCCGCGATTGACGAACAAAAAGTTCTGGCCTTGCTCGTTGCCGGCAAAAATATCCATGTGCTCCGACACGAGCGGCAGAGCAACCAAACTGCGCCCGCCGGTGATCAGGTTCAGCCCGGCCTGGTGGGCCACGTCGGCGATCTCGCCGTCTTCATTCAGCTCGTAGAGCCGCATCGGGCCGCCGTAGTTGGCGACGAAGAATCCGTAGCGCCCGTTGCCGTAGCGATCCACCGCCGCTACCGAGCGGCCGGCGGTGAGGTTGATAGCGGCCTGATTGCCGCGCACCGAAAACAGATCGAGCCAGTCGTCGTCACTGAACACAAACAGCCGGTCGGCGAGCCGCTTCTGCCCGCCAAAGGTGTCGGTGTTGAGGATGTAAATCTCTTCCCGGCCATCGTCGTCAATGTCGGCGGCGGCCACGCCAATGGCTTGCCGGCTGGGGTCGGCCAGCGTCTCGGTGGCGATGTTGATGAAGCCAGCGCCGTTCCACTTGAGCACCAGGTTGGGGTAACCGAACCCGGCGATGACCAATTCAAACGCGCCGTCGTTATCCACATCAGTGACGGCGAGGCCGTAGTTGAGCTGGCGGGGATTGTGAAGCAGGAAGGCGCTCTGGTTGCTAAACATTGCGCGAATTGTATCACTGGATAGAGACATCGAGTGTCTTTGAAGCACAGGAAAAAAACTTTCGTCGACGACCTTTGACCCTAAGTTGCCTCGCCATTCTTGGGAAGCCGCCCCAACCACTACAACGAATTGAGGGAAGGAACGAATTCGTTCGCGAAGCGTTTGGGCGAGAACATGAGCAAGAGCACGGATTCACAGAATAAGCGGATCAAATCCGCTCACGCTTCGCGTGAAGATCCGTGCTCTCCCATCCGCCTCTTCACCTCCTCCATCCTCTCCTCTTCCTCCGCCACCTCCTTATCCAACCCAATCGCGGCGTAAATGTCTCGCGAACGGGTGAAGAGGTCGAGCGCGCGGGGCAAGTCGTTTTGGGCGAGAGTATGAACAAGAGCACGGATTCACAGAATAGGCGGATCGAATCCGTTCATTCCGAAAATCCGTGCTCTTCCCTCCGCCCCTTCACCTCCTCCATCATCGCCTCCTCCCGCGCCACCTCCTTCTCCAGCCCAATCTCAGCGTAAATATCCCGCGAGCGCGTGAAGAGTTCGAGCGCGCGGGGCAAGTCGTTTTGGGCGAGAGTATGAACAAGAGCACGGATTCACAGAATAGGCGGATCGAATCCGTTCATTCCGAAAATCCGTGCTCTTCCCTCCGCCCCTTCACCTCCTCCATCATCGCCTCCTCCCGCGCCACCTCCTTCTCCAGCCCAATCTCAGCGTAAATATCCCGCGAGCGCGTGAAGAGTTCGAGCGCGCGGGGCAGGTCGTTTTGGGCGAGGGCAACGTAGCCCATGTTGTGTAAGGTCACGCCTGACTGATGACGGTCGCCCACTTCTTCGCAGAGAACCACGGACTTGTTGTACCACTCCAGCGCGGCGGGGTAGTCGCCACGAACGCAGTGAATGTTAGCGATATTGTTGTAGGTGACCGCCAGCCCGGCCCGGTCGCCAAGTTCTTCCTTGATGGTGACGGATTTCTGAAACCATTCAAGGGCAGCGGCGTAGTCGTTACGAGCATAGTGAATGCCCGCGATGTTGTTGTAGGTGGTGGCCAGCATTGCCCGGTTGCCAAGTTCTTCGTCGATGGCAACCGACTTCCCGTACCACTCCAGCGCGGTGGGGAAGTCGCTACGACGTAGTGAATTAGGCCGATGTTGTTGTAGGTGGTAGCCAGCCCGGCCCGGTCGCCAAGTTCTTCGTTGATGGCGAGGTCTTTCTGATACCACTCCAGCGCGGCGGCGTAGTCGCCATGAGCGTAGTGAATGTTGGCGATGTTGTTGTAGGTTGCGGCCAGCTCGGCCCGGTCGCCAAGTTCTTCCTTGATGGCAACCGACTTTCCATACCACTCCAGCGCGGCGGCGTAGTCGCCACGAGCATCATGCCAAAGCCCAAGCTCGTTGCAGAACAATCCTTCACGCTTTCGGTCGCCGCTGGCACGGGCGGCCTCCAACCCGGCCAACAGCCAGTCTTTCCCCTCAGCCAGCTTGCGGAGGTAGATAACACGGGTGAGCGCGTCAGCATAATAGCAAATCAACTTTGCAAAGTCTGGCGCAGTTCGGGCAAAAGCCCATTTGGCTCCAGCGGCAATGTTCTCCCATTCAACATCGTACTCGCGCCACTTGTCTTCCTGGCCGCTTTTGTACTTTCGCGCCCATTCAAGGAAGTGTTCGGCGTGGCGCTGTTCTGTTGCCCGCCACTCGTCGAGTGTGTAAGGGCCGTGCGTTCGCGCCCACTGGGCCACCAGCGGGCCGGTGCTGTAGCGGTCACGCGCGTCCAGTTCGGCCAGGTTGCCTTTGACGAGTTCGAGGAGGGCCGCCCCCACCCCCGGCCCCTCCCCCGTTCCGCCAACAATGCGGGACAGCGGAGGGGAGTCCGCTCCCTCCCCTGCGACGTGTTCTTCGTCGCGGCGCGTAAGCGGGGCTGGGGTGGGGGCCTCGTGCACAGCCTCAATCGCCTCCTCCGTCGCCCTGCCGCTGAACACCGCCAGCGTACAAAGCAAACGCGCCGCGCCGGGCGCTATCTTTTCAACATCACCCACCATCGCCCCAAGCCGGGCCGGGATTTCGGTATCGAGCGAGTCCCCGCGCAGTTCTCTCAGCCAACTCAGCACGGTCTTGAGCGGCGCCAGGCGCAGGCGCCCGGCGGCAAAGACCAACAACGCCGGGTGAAAAAAGGCGGCCTCAGCCACTTCGGCTTCGTGGCCTTTCAGGCGCTTGCAGCCCTCGGGCTGGGCCCGGTCTTCCAGCACACGAATCGCGTCGGCGCGCGCCAGCGGCCCCACGCGCAGTTCGCTGAATCGCACCTCGTCGGCGAATTCGGGCAGGGCGCGCGGGCGCATGGTGAGTAACGCTCGCGACCCGGCCTCGGCTTCGATGCAGGCCACAAACCGCGCCAAATCGCGCCGCGCTTCGGGCGACTCGACCGTTTCGAGATTATCAAGGATGAGCAGGTGCGGGCCGTCGTTGAGCACGGCCAGAGCCGCCGCCATTGGATCTTTGCTCCGACTTGCTTCCGTGCCAAGCGTGAAGTCAATCGCCTCAATCACGTTCGACACGCCGAAGCCGCGCGCGTCTTTGGCCGAAGCGATCACAATACCCGCCGGAAATATCCAGCCGTAACGATGCGCCGCCGCCATCGCCAGCGCCGTCTTGCCAATGCCGCCAATGCCGGTGACGAAGAACGCGGCCTTGTCACCACCGGGGCGCAGGAAGCGATGGAAGTCTTCGCGCAATTCTTCGACGCGGCCCACGAAGCCGCCGGGGCTAAAGCCGGGGAGCCAATTGCTGTGAGGCGGGTGACCGGGGAAGAGAATGGGGCCAACGTTGGCGATGATTTCGCGCAGTGGGCGGCCCTCGGCCTCGCCCCGACAAACGTAAACGCCGTCGCTGCCCATCGCCCGCTCGCCCATCTTCAACGCTTCGGCCACAGTCTGCCGACCGAACAACCCGGCGTACAAGCCGTCGGCGACTTCCACCGCCTTTTGGTAATTCGAGATGCTGTCGAGAAACG
>CAYSIV010000119.1:0-10906 GCA_964431175.1 uncultured Anaerolineales bacterium | reverse complement strand
CCGTCGGCAAATTCCACCGCGCCGCCGTCCGGCACGTCGCCCTCGGCGGCGATCAACGTGGTCAACCTCCCGAAGGTTTGCAAAGCACCCCGGAACGAAGTGGAGTGGGCCAACCTTCGGGAGGTTTCTTCAGCCAGCGGCAAAGACTTGCACACGTTGAAGATGATGATCTTCGCCTGACTTCGCGCCAAACACTCGGCCACTTGATCGTAAGGCCTCAGGTCGAGTCCGCCGTCGAGCGACTCCAGCGCCAGATTCTTTCCGTCGCCGTGCGCGATGAAGTGGATGGCGTCAAACGGATGAGCGCTGTCGGCGGCGGCGGCCTGCAGGTTTTTGAAGGTGGGCGGGTTGAGGCGGATGATGGCGGCTGGATGCTCGAAGCGCCGCACCAGGTTGGCAAAGGCCGCCCACTCGGCGGCGATGCTCAACGGCGAGAGCGGACTACCCAGCGGATCGGGCGCGACGATCAACACCCGGAGTCGATCACGGGCTTTGGGATGGGCGGCCGCCTCTGCCGCGGTGAAATATTGATTGACGATGATGTCGCCTGCGGCCTGGTAGCGACTCGCCGTGCCGTAATTCACGCCGACCTTGAAAGCGTTGTTGCCGATGAAGCTGTCACCTGAAGCAGGATTGGAAGCGTCCGGCATGGTGCGATTATAGTCCAAAGGCTGAAATCAAATTCCAAAGCCCAAATTCCAAAAGCCCAAAAACCCAAATCCCAAAAGCCCAAGTTGGGTTTTTGGAAGTTGGGATTTTGGGATTTCCTCCAGTTGCATTATGGAAACTCAAGACTATAATCTTGTTATGTGATCTATTGAATGAGTTGGAAGGAGGACACTGAATGGATCAAAACCTCAATCGCTTTTTGGAGACATTGGCCGCCGGAAAGGGCTACTCGGACAACACCATCGCCGCCTACCTCAACGACCTGACTCAGTTCGTCGAATTTTTGCGGGCGCGCCCGACTGGCCCGGTGTTGACGCCGCGTGATTGCACGCCGGAACTCCTAAAAGATTACCTGACCGACCTGCAGGGGCGGGGATACGCCTCGGCCACCATTGCCCGAAAAGTGGCGGCAGTCAAATCGTTCTTCCACTTTCTCATCTCACAGGGTGTCATCGCCTCCGACCCGACGCGCGGCCTCGAATCCCCCCGAATCGAGAAGCGCGTCCCGCGCAGCCTCACGCGTGAAGAAGTGGATCGCCTGCTGGCCGCGCCGGCGCAAATCAACGGCCCCAAAGCTTTGCGCGATCGCGCTCTGCTTGAAATACTCTACGCCACCGGCATGCGCGTCACCGAGATCGTCACTCTTGAAGTCGGCGACCTTGATCTCGACAAGGGCAACATCATCTGTCGCGGCAAGGACAAACAGCGCACTATTCCTATTCGCAACGAAACGGCGCTCGTCGCGCTCAAAGAATACCTGCTGCGTTCGCGGCCCGGCCTGGTCAAAGAGCCAAACGACCCGGCGCTCTTCCTCAACCACCGCGGACAAAAGCTTACCCGGCAGGGCCTGTGGCTGATCATCAAAGCTCATGCCAACGCCGCCGGAATTTCTGCTGGCGTGACTCCTCACACTTTGCGGCACTCGTTCGCCAAACATTTGCTGGGCACAGGCGAGAACATGCATCGCCTGCAAGAACTGCTCGGCCACGCGAACTTATCCACCACCCTTATTTACGCGCAAACGGAGAAAACGAATGACTGAGACTTACACCCGCGCCCATTTCGATCAGGCGGCAGACTTTATTCGCCAGCGGACGCGGCACAAACCGGAGGTGGGTCTCGTCCTCGGCTCCGGCCTCGGCGGGTTAGCCGACTCTGTTGAAGAAGCCGATGTCATCCCCAGCGCCGACATCCCACACTGGCCGCACTCCACCGTGCCCGGCCACAGCGGCCGGCTCGTCATTGGCAAGATGGAGGGGCAGACCGTGCTGGCGCAACAGGGACGGGTACACTTTTATGAAGGGCACTCGATGGCGACCGTCACTTTTCCGGTGCGAGCCATGCGCGCTCTTGGCGTCCGGACCCTCATCGTCACCAACGCCGCGGGCGGCATCAACCAGAAGTTTAGCGCCGGCGACCTCATGCTCATCACCGACCATCTCAACTTCATCGGCATGGCCGGGTTCAGCCCACTGCGCGGCCCCAACGACGACTCGCTCGGCCGGCGCTTCCTCGATATGAAAGACGCCTATGATCCTGAATTGCGGGCAATTGCTTTGCGCGCCGCCGAGGAGGCCGGGCTCAAATTGCAACAGGGAGTCTACGTCTGCCTGGCCGGCCCGTCGTTTGAGACGCCCGCCGACCTGCGCTTCCTTCAACTCGTCGGCGTCGACGCGGTGGGCATGTCCACCGTGCCTGAGGTGACAGTGGCCCGGCACGGCGGCATGAAGGTGCTGGGTGTCTCCACTATCAGCAACATGGTCAACCTCGGCGGCGATAAAGAAACGACACATGAGGAGGTGCTGGAAACAGGCCGCCTGGTCGCGCCCCGCTTGACGGCAGTTCTGCGCGGGGTGTTGAAAAACCTTCCGAAGACTTGAGGCCGCATAGACGTTGGGCAGTTGTAAAGACTCTGGACCGCGAAGGCGCAAAGGACGCCAAGGCAATGAAGAAAACTTCGCGTTCGCCCGCCCCGCTTCTCTTTGTGGGGTTGCGTCTTGGCGGTGAGATTTTGAGGGGCATTGCATAAAGAAGTTCAGCAGGTTAATTTGAATGGCCGACGCGATTCTCTGGATCGCCCGCTATCAACGATGGATATATCTGGCGCTAATTTTGGCGGGAGCATGGCAATTGTGGTTGTGGTGGCGGGCACAGCGACGGTTGCAGTTCACGTATTTTGGCGTTGAACGAGAAGCCCTGATCAATTCCCGCAGCCGGGCAGTGGCCTTTGTATTTATCGCTCTGACGCTGATGGCCGCCATCTTACTGCTAAACGTTTTTATTGCGCCCAATCTCACCCAACTCTTCGGAGTCCCACCCACGCCCACCTCGCCCTTTCCCACCGACACGCCGCCTCCCACGTCCACCCCCTTCTTCTTCCTTCCCGGCCTCGAATCGTCAACCCCGGAAGTCACTGACTCGCCGCTAGCCACTCGCACACCCGTCCCCGCGGCTGGCTCCGGTTGCCTGAATCCGGACGCCACTATTAACAGCCCGATCCCTGGCGCTATTCTTGCAGGCGAAGTTGAAGTAAGCGGCACGGCGAATATTGAAAACTTCGCTTTCTACAAAGTGGAGATCTCGACGCTGGGCGAGAATTGGTTGCCGATCATCACCTCCCAACCCGATCCAGCGGATGATACGCGAACCCTGCCTGTCGTGGATGGCTTGCTGGGAAAGTGGGATACGCGCCTGCAGGGACCGGGCAGTTACGCCTTGCGCCTGGTGGTGATTGACGCCGCTGGTCAAAGCCCAGAACCTTGCACCATCCCGATCATTATTCAGGAGCCGCTCCCGCCCACGCCTACCCCGTGATTCCAGCACTACTTAGAGTCAAGGTATACTGTTAACTCATTCTTACGCAAACCGCTCTGGTGTCATTCCCGCGTAGGCGGGAATCCAGGAGTGGCAAGGCTGGACACCCGCCTTCGCGGGTGTGACGTTGCGTAAGGTGAGTTGTTAAACGAATGGCGAAAGACGAACGACGAATGAGGGTTCCTTCATCCTTCGTCTACCGCCCTCTGTCGCCCTACCTATGTCTTCCGAACGATTCCCCATCACCGTCCGCCCCGGCACTGCTGGCGACCTGACTGCCATTGCCACTTTTGATCACAGCTACAGCACCGACTACGTGTGGCAAATGGATCACCGCGACGAAGACAATCAGATCAACGTCACCTTCCGGCAAGTACGCCTGCCGCGCTCGGTGCGGGTGGCTTACCCGCGTGATGTGGAGACGCTGGCTGCCGAATGGCAGGCGCGGCGGCTGTTCATCGTGGCCGAATCGCGCGGCGAACCGCATGGCTACCTCACCGTGGCCGAGGGCGCCGTGAATGGCACTGGCTGGGTGTCTGAGTTTGCCGTCGAACGCAAGATGCGGCGGCAAGGGCTGGGCACAGTGCTCATGACCTCTGCCGTCCACTGGGCGCGCAAAGCCAAACTAGGACGCCTTTTCGTCGAAGCTCAGTCCAAAAACTACCCTGCCATCTCCTTTTGTCAAAAACACGGCTTCGTCTTCTGCGGCTACAACGACCGTTACTTCGCCAATCAGGATATTGCCCTTTTCTTTGGTATGTCTTTGAAGTAAAACGGCAAACGACACCCGCAGGGGGCTGTGCCAACGTAAGGCTTCCTTCACGTTTGTCGTTTGCCGCTTCATCATCACTCGATGTCGCTCTCTGGCTTATTGCTTCTCCTCGCCAACCTCCTCGCCTCCCTCAATCAAATTCTGACAGCGGTGATTGTGGTGACGGCGTTTTCGCTTTTGCTTTACAGCCTCACCTTCAATCTGCACGATCGGGTGGCGCGCTCGTACAGCGTCATACTGGTGGCGGTTTCAATTGTGTTTCTGGGCGACGTGGTGGCCTCGATCAATACCTCCGCCGCCGCCGCCGAACCCTGGCTGAGACTCCAGTGGCTGGGCATCGTCTTCCTGCCGCCGACCTACTTTCACTTTTCAGACGCTCTGCTGGCAACCACTGGCTTGCCCTCGCGCGGGCGGCGCCGGGTGGCCGTGCGCCTGTCGTATCTGCTGGCGGCAGTTTGGGTGGCGCTCGCCGTATTCACCGATTGGGTGGTGGCCGAACCGACTATCGAAGGCCGCGCTCAACAGCTTTTACCGGGGCCGCTCTTTCTGCTCTTCACCGCCTTCTTTGTTGTTGGCTCAGCGGTGGCCTGGGCTAATTTGTATCGCGCCTACCAGCGATGCCTCACCGCTACCACCCGCCGCCGGATGAACTACCTGATGTTCGCCTCGCTGGCGCTCCCCTTGAGCGTCTTCCCCTATTTGTTGTTGGTCGGCGGCTCGACGGCGATTCTTCACCCCTTTATCTTCTGGCTGTTTTCAGTGGCTGGCAACCTGACGGTTGGGGCGATGCTCACGGCGATGTCTTACACAGTTGCCTTCTTCGGCACCGCCCAGCCGGATCGAGTCATCAAAAGCCGCCTCTTCCAATGGTTGTTGCGCGGGCCGTTTGTGGCTTCCATGGCCCTGGCAATGATGGTGATCACCAGCCGGGCCGAGCGCCTGTTGGGACTGGAGCAGTCTCAGGCTGTGCCGCTGGTGGTGATCAGCACCCTGTTGCTATTTCAATTCGTCATCACCCTGGTTCGCATTCCGCTCGAACGCTGGTTGTTCTACGGCGGCGGCGCCGACCGGGCCGATGTTCAGCGCTTGCAAATGCTGGAAGAACGGTTGCTCACCGCCAGCGATACGCGCCAGTTTTTGGAGTCGGTGGTGGCTGCCGTGTGCGATCTTTTGCGGGTGCAGTCGGCGTTTGTGGCCGTCGTCAATGCCGGCGGGGCGCGCGTGGAAGCGAAGGTGGGGCCGGACGAACCGCCGGCGAACAGCGGCGACTTGACCCGGGCCGTGATGAAGAATGGGTCGGCGGCGGCTTTGCAATACGGCAATCTGTTTGTATGGGGTCAATACTGGGTTCTGCCGCTTCACGCCCAAAGCGATGATGAGGGATTGGCTGAACCGAATGAGATTCTTGGCCTGCTGGCTCTGCGCGCTCGCGCCCCTCAGCCCGACCTGACGCCCGACGAAGTGAAGACCCTGCAAGCCCTGGCCGAGCGCGCCGCCTTGGCCCTCGAAGATCGCCGTTTGCAAGAACAAGTGTTTTCAGCGTTGGATTCGCTCTTGCCGCAAGTGGATCGCCTGCAACGTTTGCGGGCCGCGGCTCGGTATTCTTCGGCCCAGGTGCTTCAATCCGACCCAGCCAGCAACTCCAATTTGGCGCAACATGTGCGCGAGGCCCTCACCCAATATTGGGGGGGGCCCAAGCTCTCCAATAGCCCGCTCTTGCGCTTGAGGGTTGTGGAGCGCGCCTTGCACGAACACGATGGCAACGCGGTCAATGCTCTGCGCGCCGTCCTGCACGATGCCATCGAACGCCTCAAACCCGAAGGCCAGCGCAAGTTCACCGCCGAATGGATTATTTACAATATCCTGGAACTAAAGTTTATGCAGGGCAAGCGCGTGCGTGAGGTGGCCCTCAGACTAGCTGTAAGCGAGGCCGATCTGTACCGTAAACAGCGCGTAGCCATTGAGCAAGTCGCTCAAGCCATTTCGGAGATGGAACGAGAAGCCACCGCTGAGAGCGCGGCCGATTACCCGGTGGCGGGATAGTTTGGCTTTTGCCCTCACAAAATGTACAATATCAGCCGCCAACGAGTTTGGCGGCTTTTTACTATGGCTAAGAAAACATCTTCCAAGAAATTCGCTCAAGAAACCCCGCCAGAGCAGTTGCCCCTGCCCACACTCTCGCGCTGGCAGAAGCTCTGGCTGGCCCTAGCCCGGCTGGCGCAAGGCATTGCCCGCCATGGCTCAGATATCGTTGCGGTGCTTCTGCTGGCGCTGGCCTTCATTGCCTGCCTGGGGCTTTTCAACCTGACGCGCGGGTGGGCCGTCGTTTGGCTCTCGGATGCGCTGACGAGCTGGCTGGGGTGGGGGGCCATCGTCGCTCCGCTCTCGGCGGCGGGCATTGCTGTTGCCATGCTGGCTCATAATTTCGGCAGGCCGGTCCTCATCAACTGGTGGCGGGTGATTGCCGGCGAAGTAGCGTTCGTTTGCGGGTTGGGGCTGTTACAGTTGGTCACTAGAACACCGCTGGCGGCGGCTTCACTTGGAAACGGCGGCGGCATTGTTGGCTGGTCGCTCGGCCTGGTGTTCGCCGAGGCGCTGTCCGGGCCGGCTGGCCTGGTCCTCGGCTTTATCTTTTTGGCCTGCGCCGCCTATGCCGCCGGATTAACTCCGGGTCGAATTTTGCAATGGCTGATTAGATTGCAAGCCCGCCTCAACGGTGAAGAATACTTTGATGATCAGCCGCGGACGGTGGTGACCGTCACTACGCCCAAATCGATTCCATTAATCCTTGACCGTCCGCGCGAGAAGATCAAATACCCCAAACGTTTCACGGTGGAACAGCCCAAAGAGACAAAGCCGACGAAAACCAAAAAGCGTGACGCGCGCCTGCCCGGCCTGGAGATGCTCGAAGACGGCGGCCCGGGTAAAGTGTCGGAAGTGGACATCAACCGCAACGCGGCCATCATCGAAAAGACTCTGGCCGACTTTGGCGTTCCGGCCAAAGTGATCGCCTTCAAGACCGGCCCGTCGGTCACCCAGTTTGCGGTGGAGCCGGGCTACCACGAGCGCGGCGAGGAACGCAAATACAAAGTGCGCGTGGCGCAAATTTCGGCGCTGGCCAACGATCTGTCGCTGGCGCTCTCGGTCAGTCCGATCCGTATTGAAGCGCCCGTGCCCGGCCACTCTTACGTTGGCATTGAAGTGCCCAACCGCAAAACCACCAACGTCGGTTTGCGCGGAGTGATGCAATCCGAAGAGTTTGTGAGGATCAATTCGCCGTTGGCAGTTGCCCTGGGGCGCGATGTGTCCGGCTCGGCCCTGGCCGCCGATTTGTCGAAGATGCCTCACTTGCTCATCGCCGGCACCACCGGCTCCGGCAAGTCGGTGTGCATCACGTCCATCATCACCTGCCTGATCGTCAACAACACCCCTGAGGATTTGCGGCTGGTGATGATCGACCCCAAGATGGTGGAGTTGGTGCGCTTCAACGGCCTGCCGCATCTTTTCGGCAAAGTGGAGGTGGAACTGGATCGAATCGTGGGCACGTTGCGCTGGGCCGCGCGCGAAATGGATCGCCGCTACAAACTACTGGAGGGCGCGGAGGCTCGCGACCTCGCCGCCTACAATCGCAAAGTCAAGCGTGACGGCGAACGCTTGCCGCACATTGTTATTATGATTGATGAGTTGGCTGACCTGATGTTACTGGCGCCCGATGAAACTGAAAAAACGCTGGTGCGGCTGGCGCAAATGGCGCGAGCGACCGGCGTGCACCTGGTGGTCGCCACTCAGCGCCCCAGCACCGACATTGTCACCGGCCTGATCAAGGCCAACTTCCCGGCCCGTATTTCGTTTGCCGTTGCCTCCGGCGTGGACAGCCGCGTCATTCTCGACACGCCCGGCGCCGAGTCGCTATTGGGCAAAGGCGACATGCTGTTCCTTTCGCCCGAAGCCGCCGCGCCGACTCGCTTGCAGGGTTGTTTTGTGAGTGACCGCGAGGTGGAGAAGGTGGTGACGTTCTGGAAAGAGCAGGAGATTGAAGAGGACGAGCCGGAAGAAAAGAAGAGAGAAGAGGGAAGAGAGACGGCGAAGCCGCCGACGGTTGGAGGCGCGCCCTGGGATGCTATGTTAGCCCGCGAAGCTGTTACTGAAGACAAGGACTCGCAGATCGAGCAGGCCATTGCCATCGTCAAACAATACGGCACGGCCTCGGCCAGCCTGCTCCAGCGCAAGATGCGGATCGGTTACCCGCGCGCGGCGCGGCTGATGGACGAACTCAAGGAGATGGGCATTGTGGGCCGCGAGCAGACTGGCGGCAAGACGCGCGAGGTGTTGATCGAGAAGGATGACGACCCGATCGGAAGGCGGGCGAAGATTATTGGCGGTGAGGACGAAGATGACGAGTGATACTCCGAAACCGCCCGAAGCGCCGCCGGAAGATTCTCCTTCGCTTTCCGCCGTCGAGCGAGCAATTGAATTTGGCATAGACGTTACGTTGTTGATTGAGAATTTGCGGTTGACGCCGACGGAGCGCGTGTTGCGAGGCCAGGCAATGCTTGACTCTGTTGTTGCGTTGCAGGCGGAAGTCAAGGCGTGGCGCTCCCGGCAGGAGCGGTCAACGTGAGCACAACGAACTTTCAACGTCTCATCGCCCTCTTTGCAGAGTCCAACGCCGACTATGTCGTGATCGGCGGACTGGCGGCGACAGTGCATGGCTCGGCTTTTGTGACCTACGATGTGGATGTGTGTTACGACCGCGCGCCCGCGAACGTGGAAAAAATTTGCCGGACGCTGGCAACCATTCACCCCAAGCTGCGCGGTGCGCCGGCGGGCCTCCCTTTCCGACTCGATCCTCCAACAGTATTAGCCGGACTAAACTTCACACTCGACACCGATATTGGCGCGTTAGATTTGCTCGGTGAAGTTTCTCCCTTTGGAGAGTTTTCTCAAGTGGCGCGCCATGCTGAAGAGGCCGAAATGTTCGACTATCGTGTGCGCGTCTTGTCGCTCGAGGCTTTAATAGACGCCAAACGCGCGGCCGGGCGGCAGAAAGATTTGCTTGTAATACCCGAACTTGAAGCGTTGCTGGAACTGCGAAAACGACCTCCTGGTTGATACAACAGTTTCCCGTGTCTCCCATTCTTTTCCGCTTCCTCCTCTACGGTTGCCTCGGCTGGTGTGGCGAGATCGTGTTTACGGCGCTTGGCCCCCGGCTGGCAGGCCGAGCACGCGACTGGCTCTTGATGGGCCACACGTCCATTTGGTACTTCCCCATGTACGGCAGTATCGCCTTTCTATACGAGCCGCTCCACGACTTTCTGCGCCCGCAGTTCTTTCTAATTCGGGCGGCGGCCTACCTCATCGGCCTTTGGGCCATTGAATATGCGGGCGGCTGGCTGATCTGGAAGTTGACCGGCCACAAACCCTGGGATTACACGAATTCGCCCGGCGGCAGTTTGCACGGCCTCATCCGCTGGAACTTCGCCCTCGTCTGGCCGCTTTACGGGCTGGCCCTCGAACCATTCCACGATTTTCTGGCGCGGGTGACGCCGATGCTGTTGCAGGCGATGGGAGGCTAAACTCGCCTCCCTCCCTTGCCGAAGCCGCCACTTTCCTCATCTCACAAAGACGATCAACCATCCCAGCACAACCGCCACGGCGGCCGCGGTTGCCGCCAGCGTTCGCGTTCGTTTGGCGGGCCGGGGCGGATAGGCCTCAGCGCTCTTGGAGAGCCTGCGCGCTTCCGCTTCTTTCAAGAATTCCTCCTGTTTGATACGGGCAAGTTTCTGTAACATCATCGGGTGGTTCATGATAGCCTCCTGAGTTGGTTTTCTGGTCAGTACCTTATCACCCGACCCCTTGCGAAACTTGCCATTTCTTGCGAAAAATTCCCCAAGTTGTCTCCATTTGCGCTATACTCATCGCAAGTCTGATTCTTGAGCACATCCTACACAGGAAGGGGCCACCTTGAGTCGCACCTCTGCTGTCTCACCGGAACAATTTGCCACCTTCGGTGACTTGCTCAAATACTTGCGCCGCCGGGCGGGGTTTACCCAACGCGAACTGTCCATCGCGGTTGGCTACAGCGACACGCAGATCAGCCGCCTGGAGCAGAACCAGCGCGTGCCCGACGCGGCGACCCTCAGCGCCCTATTTGTCCCGGCCCTGCACATTGAACAAGAACCAGAATGGGTGGCCCGGCTGTTGGAACTTGCCACGAAGGCGCGAGAAGTTGTTGCGGCTGGGCTGGATAAGCAGGCGGAAACGCCGTTTCAGAGCCGGTATCAACTTGAAGAGGAGATAGGCCGGGGCGGGATGGGCGTCGTCTACCGCGCTCATGACACCGTGTTGGATCGGCAAGTGGCGGTCAAGGTATTGACCGACTCGAGTCTGGGCGCAGAGGGCCGGGAGCGACTCCGGCGAGAAGCGCAAGCCGCCGCCAAACTCAACCATCCCAATGTAGTCTCAATCTACGATGTCGGTGAGATTGACGGCCAGCCCTGCATCGTAATGGAGTTGGTGAAGGGCGAGACACTCGGAGCGGGACGACGACGAGAGATTGAAGCGGTCGTGGCCGTGGCCCGTCAGGTCTGCGCCGCGCTCGAACACGCCCATGCCCACGGCATCATTCACCGCGACCTGAAACCGGAGAAC
>CAYSIV010000118.1:0-16363 GCA_964431175.1 uncultured Anaerolineales bacterium | reverse complement strand
CGCCAACGTTGCTGTTGAAGTTCAACCTGGTCGAATCCGGCGCGGCGTCGCCCCAGGGATAAGTGCGCCCGTCCGCCCCCCGTGCCGCCTTTTCCCATTCGGCCTCGGTGGGCAAACGCCGCCCGGCCCATTCGCAGTAAGCGTTCGCCTCATTCCATGAAACGTAAATCACAGGGTAGTTATCATACTGCGCGTTGCCATAGTATCTATCGCGCGTGTTAGATTGCGTCGAATAAGGCGGCGAACATTTTCCGGCTTCAACACACAAGGCGTACATCTTGTTGGTCACTTCGGTTTGGTCAATCCAAAAAGCGTTGAGGGTTACAGTATGAACAGGCTTCTCGCTAGCATCGCGGGAGTCACTGCCCATTTGAAACGATCCGGCTGGCACATAAACCTGAACCATGCTATCAGTTGGCGAGACTTGAGTGGCGCCGATGCCCAGCGTGGGTGCTGGAGTGAGCGTGGCAGTTGGTGTTTGTGTTGGTGTTAGGGTGTGGGTTTTGGTTGGCGGCGCGGGCGTGGCGGTGAGTTGCGGGGCGGGCGTCACGCCGCCGCAAGCGGCGATCAACATGGCTGTTGCCACGGCAACTAAACTTAAGCGAAACAGCATTTTTTTCATTTCTTCAGCCTCCTTGGGCGGGGATGGCGGTGGAGCGCAGGAGTTTGGTTCGGGTGCTGGAAACCGCGAAATACAGTTGGCCGCCCTCGTCTTTGACGCCGTGGCTGGAAAAGTAGAAGAGCAACAGATCGTCGGTCTTGCGATCAGTAAAGAATGATTCGATTTCCTGTGATACTGCCTGAGACGACTCGTTGACCAGCGTTTGAACGCTGAAGCCACCAATGGCCGGGTCGCCCAACACGTCGGCCAACACCTCCACGTCGGCGTCCGGCGCGTGCAGTTGGGTCAGCGTTGGGTCGTCGTATTTGCTGTTGCCGATGATGAGGGCGAATTTGCCAGCCATTGGCGAGAGTATAGCATCCGCAGTTTTATGGCGCAATGTTTGTCGTTTTTGTGGATGTAGTTCAAGGCGGGGGCAAAGTTTCGGATGGGGAAGCGTTTCTAATCCGCCCCATCCCTTGATCTCAACGATGGGCCTGATTCTGCCGGGGACATCCCGGCAGAACAAAGGCCAAATTTCAAGCAAACGGGCCAGGGGCGGATTAGAGGCCCCACTTAAACCAACACTTCCCCCAGGCAAAAGAGCACCCTCTTCACCTCGTCACTCTCTCAAAAAACTCAGCAATTCTCAATATGAAAACAATTGACGCTGGTAGTTGCGACTTCAGTCGCTTTTTGGCCGCAAACCACGACTGAAGTCGTTACTACGAAGCCAAATTGAGAACTGCTGCAAAAAACTCCACCGTCCTCTTCGCAATCTTGTCCCAGGTAAATTGCTCGGCGAGGGCAAGAGCGCCAGTGGCTAGGCGGGCGCGGAGGGCAGAGTCGGCGGCAAGCTCGCGGATGGCGGCGGCGAGGGCGGCTGGGTCTTCGGGTGGCAGGAGGCGGATGTTGTCACCATCCACCAATTGCGGCAGAGGCGTGGCCGGCTGGGTGGTGATGGTGGGCAGGCCGTGGGCTAGGCAAGCCATGAACGTTCCACGCCGGAAGGATGCGCCGTCCACGTAGGGCATTGCCATCACATCGCAAGCCAACAACGCGGCAGATGTTTCGGCGGGCGGCAGGTAGCCGGTGCGAATGACGCGGGTGGAAATACCAAGCTGAATCGCCAGCGAGTCGAGCTGGGCGGCATAGGCGGCGTTGGTCGGGTCGCTGGTTCCGGCCCGCCCGCCAATTAAAAGTAATTGGTAATTAGGTAATTGAGCCAGCGCCCGAAACAAGGTTTCGCCGCCCTTGCTGGCGTTGAGAAAACCAAAATAGCCGACGACGACCTCACCCGGCCCAAGACCATACTTCTGCCGATAGCCCGCCAATTGGGATTTCGCGTGCATTTGGCGGGCTGTGCCTGGGATTTGGGGTTTTGGGATTTCGCGTGCATTTGGCGGGCTGTGCCTGAGATTTGGGATTTTCGGAACGATGTTACTGCCGATGGGAATCTCGGCGAGATGCTTGATGCGCGGGTCGCGTTCAAGCGCCAGCTGGTCTTCGGGGTTGGTGACGATGACGCCGGAGGCCGAACGGGCGAGAGTGTTGACGGCGTCCCGGCGGAGACGGCCCGCCTTTGGAAAGAGGTAAGGGACACGAAGATCGTGAAAAGTGACGACGGACGGCAGTCCGGCCACGGCCGGCAAAAAGTGGATCGGCGGCGTCATCCCGTAAGCGGCGGCTTGATATTGAATGTTGATCAGATCGAGCGAGAGGGAACGGGCGAGGCGGCGAATGGAGATAAGAGATTGGAGATTCCAGGAGGCGATGACAGAATGAATCGTCACCGAACTTCCCGAAGGTTCCAAACCTTCGGGAAGTTTAGATGTAATGACGTGAACGTCGTGGCCGAGGGCGGCCAGGGCGAGGGCCAGTTCGCGCGAGAAGTCGCCCACGCCGCCTTGCATGGACGGGTATTCGCCGGTGACGAGGCCAATTTTTAGCGTATTGACAGACACAGGACGTGATTATAATACACACAAGGCCGCGTGATGCTCAACACCACACTCCTCAATCGTTATCGCATCGAGTCCGAACTTGGCCGGGGCGGCATGGGCGTCGTCTACCGCGCTCACGATACTCTGCTCGACCGGGCAGTGGCCGTCAAGGTGTTGAGTGATTCTGGCCTGGGCACCGAAGGCCGCGCCCGCCTTTTGCGCGAAGCCCAGGCCGCCGCCAAACTCGACCACCCGAACATTGTCTCTGTCTACGACGCCGGCGAAGCTGACCCCGCTCCTTCGGGCGGGGCAGGCGGCACGCCCTTCATCGTCATGCAACTTGTGGGCGGCAGGAGCCTGCGCGATGTCGGCCCGCTCTCGATTCCACAGATCATCGCCGTGGCCCGCCAACTGGGCGACGCCCTTGACCACGCCCACGAACAGGGCATCGTCCACCGCGATGTGAAGCCGGAGAACATTGTCGTCGCCGGTTCCGGCGAGCGGTTGATCGTCAAGCTGATGGACTTCGGCCTGGCTCGCTCACCAAGCGCCTCGCGCCTGACACAAGAGGGCGCGCTCGTGGGCACGGTGTTCTACCTTGCGCCAGAGCAGGCCCTGGGCCAGCCGGTGGATGGCCGCGCCGACCTGTACGCCCTCGGCGTGGTGCTATACGAGTTGACGACTGGCCGCCTGCCCTTCACCGGAGACGACCCGCTCGTCATCATCTCACAACACCTTCACGCGCCGGTTGAGCCGCCGCGCGCGCACAACCCGGCTATTCCGCCCGCTCTTGAATCGCTCATACTGCATTTATTGAGCAAGCAACCGGAAGATCGCCCGGCCTCGGCGCGCGAAGCACTGCAAGCCCTGACGGCCTCCCAAACCCAACTGCCCAGCGGCGACATCACCTTCCTCTTCACCGACATCGAAGGCAGTACGCCGCTGTGGGAGCGCGATCCCGACGGGATGCGAGAGTCGCTCGCCCGGCACGATGCAGTCTTGCATGAGGCCATCGAATCGCACGGCGGGCAGGTGTTTAAAATTATTGGCGACGCGTTTCAGGCGGTCTTTGTCAACCCAATGCAAGCGGTGAGGGCGGCGTTAGCCGCCCAACGCGGGTTGGCGACCACAACCTGGGGCGCAACCGGCCCTCTGCGCGTGCGAATGGGTCTACATATAGGACCGGCTGAGGCGCGTGGCGGAGACTACGCGACAAGCCACACTCTCAACAGGGTGGCGCGCGTGGCATCCGCCGGGCATGGCGGGCAAATCCTGCTCTCTCTCGCCGTCGTCGAGCAGATGTCCGATGAAATCAGTTTGCGCGATCTGGGCAAGCACCGTCTCAAGGGGCTTACCCAGGCCGAACATCTCTTTCAAGTTATTGCCAGCGATCTACCGGCTGACTTCCCGCCCCTCAATTCAACTCCGGTGACGCCGCCAACCGGCGGGGAAGTTTCCTCTCTGCTCGATCACATCGTGCGTGGCCGGTTGGTGGGCCGCGAAGCGGAACTGGCGGAGGCGGTTGCGCTCTGGCAGAGGGCCGCCACGGGTGAGGGGCAAGTGCTGTTGGTGAGCGGCGAGCCGGGCGTAGGCAAGACTCGTTTGGTGCGCGAACTGATGACACAAGCTAAAGCCGCCGGGGCGCTCGTGCTGGTGGGTGAGTGTTACGCCGAAGGTGGCGCGCCCTACGCGCCCATCGCTCAAATCATCCGCCAGGCCCTGGATACTCCCGGCTGGGAGTATCCAGCCGGGAGTCGACTCGGCCTCCCCGATTTCGTCCTGGCCGATCTGATCACCCTGGCCCCGGGCCTGCGCGCCCGCTATCCCGACATTCCCCTCAACCCGCCGCTCGACCCGCAATCCGAGCAGGAGCGCATATATGAGAGCGTCATCGAATTATGCGTCCGGCTCGCGCAAACAACCCTCTCTCCTTTGCTATTATTCGTGGACGATGTCCATTGGGCGGATAGTGGCACACTGTTTTTACTACGCCACCTCGCGCGCCGCCTGCGCCGAGGACGCGCGATGATCACCGCCACCTACCGCGAGGTGGAACTGGATGAAGCCCGCCCGCTCCACGAAGTTCTGCTCGATTTGAACCGCGAGCGGCTGGCCGCCCGCCTGAAACTCTCGCGCCTCAGCCGCGAGCAGACGCGCGACCTGTTGACGGCAATGTTTGCCGAAGAAACCACGCCTGAATTTCTCGAAGGCATTTATCACGAAACCGAAGGCAACCCCTTCTTCGTCGAAGAAGTGTGCAAGGCGCTGATCGAAAGCGGCCAGCTTTACTTCGCCGATGGCCGCTGGCACCGCCCGCCGGATATGGCCGATATGGAAATACCGCAGAGCGTGCGGGTTGCGATCCAGTCGCGGGTGAACAAACTGCCCGCCCCGGCGCAAGAGGCGTTACTGCTGGCGGCCATCCTCGGACGCGAATTTGACTTCGAGACACTGCTGGCCGCAAGCGACCCTTCGACAAGCTCAGGGCAAGCTCCTTCGACAAGCTCAGGGCAAGCTCCTTCGACAGGCTCAGGGCAAGCTCCTTCGACAGGCTCAGGGCAAGCTCCTTCGACAAGCTCAGGGCAAAGCTTGGATGAAGATAAGCTCATCGACGCCTTAGAAACTGCGGCGCGGGCGCAACTCATCGAAGAACTGAGAGGTAAGAGTGGGGAAGTGTACGCCTTCGTCCACGCGTTGATCCCGACGACCCTGCGCGAGAGCGTGAGTGGCCGCCGCCGCCGCCGACTGCACCAGCGCGTGGCTAAAGCCATCGAGGCGCTTCGCCCGAACGACGACGAGGCGCTCGCCCACCACTTCGCCGCCGCCGATGACTCTGAAAAAGCAGTCGAGTATTCCCGCCGCGCGGCCCGCCGGGCCGAGAACCTGCACGCTTACGATGCCGCGATCCAGCATTTGCGCGCCGCGCTCGATTTCGTCGAAGCAAGTGAACAGCCCGGCCTGCGCCGCGAGCTTTTGGAGCAAATCGCCGACATTCACAGCTTTATTCGCGAAGGCCCGCAAGCCATACCGCTCTACCAGGAAGCAATTGACGGGTGGCGGACTGCCGCTGACGCCAACACGGCGCACGTGCCTCTCATTCGTCTGCATCGCAAGATTGTCCAAGCCGCAACCCGCTTGCACCGCTGGGCCGACGTTCAACGCCTTGAGCCGGCGACACGGGCCAGCGCGGAAGCCGGATTGAGATTAGTCGAAGGCCAGCCGCTACAGGCGGAGACGATACTCTTGCTGACCACGCTCTCTCGTGAGGCCTGGCTCAGCCGCTCACCACAAGATTGGGGCACCGCCGAGCATTACGCACGGGCGGCGGTGGATATGGCCGAACAACTGGGCGCGCCAGTCGAATTGTCAGACGCGCTGAACGCATTGGGCAATGTCTACGGCGCGCGCGGGCTGTTCCGCGAGCAGGTACAGGTCGAATTGCGGCGGCTGGCGCTCAGCGAGGATGCTCGATTCACTAACAGGCGCGAACGCGTCAATATTCTTTATCAAGTCGGAGCGGCGCTGGTTTACGTGGGTGAATATGTTCAGGCCATGCCGCATCTGTTGGAGGCCGAACGCCTCGCCGGCCAAATTCAGGACCTTGATCAACAACTCACAACGCTCCGGGTGCAGTCTCACTGCCTGTACCAGATGGATCGATGGGATCAGGTGATCGAAATTGAGGAAAAGTGGCGAGCGCTTGAAAAGCAGTATCCCAACTTGTTCCGGCTGGTGTGGGCCGGTTGTTTTCAAGTTGCCCTCAACGCCAGTGTCCATGCCCGGCGCGGCAATTTCGAGCAAGCCGCCATGCTCCGCGAACAGTCACTGGCGCTCATGAAGGCCTCGGCGGGTTTGCCTGAAAATTGGGGGCGTGATAATCACTACTGACTGTGTCAGCCGCTCATGGCTGAGGGCGAGTTCGCCCTCGTGAGACAGCATCTGGAAATAGCCCTTCATAAGTCAGCCTCGTGGGTGGGCGAGCACGACCTATATGCCATGCTGGCTGACGGAGCGGCGCAACAACACGACGAAGCCGGTCTGAGGCAATACGCGCCGCTGGCGGAAGAGGCGGCGGCACGCTACGATCACAAGCTGTACCAGGCCATCGCCCACCGCGCCTGGGGCGTGGCCCACCGCCTCGGCGGCCAACCCGGCGAGTCCGCTTCGCGTTTGCAAGAAGCCCTCGGCCTCTTCGAGCAGTTGGGCACTCGCTGGCAAATCGGGCGCACGCTGTTTGAACTTGGAGAGTTGGGGAGTTCGCAGAATCAGAGTGAATCGGCGCGCGATTACTTCTTACGCGCCTTGTCGCTGTTCGAGGCTATGCAGGCCGGGCCGGACGCCGACCGCACCCGCGCGATGTTGGAGAGGCTCACCTCGGCTTAAAGATCGCGGCTGACCACGTAATCGGCAACGCCGCGCAGGGAGTCGACGTACAGCCCGGCAGGGTTGCGGAGCGTGTCGAGCGCGGTCACGCCCCGGCTCACAAACTCACGGGCTTCGCTCAGCGAGGCGCGGATGGCGCTCGAGTTCCGCACGGCCTCAACCACGCGGGCGGTGATGGGAGCGTCGCCCATGTGGCCGTTGAGCAAGGCTTTGAGGTCGGGGTGATTGGGATGCTCTTCCATGAAGTAGAGGGTGGGAAGCGTGACCAGGCCCTGCCGCAGGTCGCCGCCCACTGGCTTGCCAATGTGGGCCGCATCGCCTACGAAGTCCAGAATATCATCCACAATCTGAAAGGCCGAGCCGACTTCGCGGCCATACACTGCCAGCGCCGTAATTTCGTCCTCGGTTGCCCGGCCCACCACCGCCCCGGCTTCGGTGGCGGCCTCAAACACCGAGGCGGTCTTGGCGTAGATGCGGCGGTAGTAATCGTCGCGGCTGGCAATGCCCCGGCTCTTGAACATCTGGCCGATCTCGCCGTTGACCAAAATCATCAGCGTCCGGGCAAAAATACGCATCACCCGCACGCTGTTAGCCTGGGCGGCCAGGTCGGCGGCGCGGGCGAAGATATAGTCGCCAGTGAGCACTGTCGCGCCGGCATTCCAGTTAGCGTTCAAGGTGGGAATGCCGCGCCGCAGGAGCGAGCCGTCAATCAGGTCGTCGTGCACCAGGGTGGCCGTGTGCAACATTTCGATTGACGCGGCCACCGAGACGGCCTCATCCGCGTCCGCGCCGAAAATGCCAGCTGAGAGCAAAGAGGTGGCCGGGCGAATCCGCTTGCCGCCCGAGGCCAGCAAGTGATTAATGGCCGCGGTCAACGCTTCGTGCTGATCCGGCACATAATCGCGCATCCGTTCTTCCGCCGCCATCAGCCCGTCGCGGACCGGCGAGAAAAGTTCAGCGATGGAAGGCTTGGTCAACATTGTCACTCGGAATTACTCCATTCAAAAAGCAGGGCCGCATTGGCGGCCGTCTGCCTGGCTATCATTTCAAAACTTTCACCGCGCACTTCGGCCAGCTTCTCTGCCACGTGGCGCACATAAGCTGGTTCGTTGCGCTTCCCGCGAAACGGCGCCGGAGTGAGATAAGGCGCATCCGTCTCAATCAGCAATTTCGACAGAGGCGCCGCCTTCGCCACGCCCCGCATTTCGTCAGCCTTCGGAAACGTGATCGGTCCGGTGAGGCCTAGAACAAAGTTCAACCGGAGAGGCGGCGCCACTTGAGTCGGGTTTCCGCTGAACGAATGTAAAACGCCAAACGGTCTGGCCGACTCTCGTTCCCGGACCCAGTCGGCCAGCATTGCTATCACCTCAACATAAGCCTCGCGGTTGTGAATGATCACCGGCAAGCCCAACTCGGCGGCCAACTCAAGTTGCGCCCGGAAAGCTCTTTGCTGAACATCCTGCGGCGAGAGGTTGCGATAGTAGTCCAACCCAATCTCGCCAATGGCCTTCACCTTCGGGTGTCCCGCCAGTTCCTTCAGCTCCTTCAGTTCAGCCGCTTCAAGCTTGGCCGCCTCATGGGGATGAAACCCTACGGCGGCGTACACTTCGGGATACTGCTCGGCCAAGGCCACTGCCCGGCGGCTCGACTCCAGGTCAATACCCGGAGTCATGATCCGCCCCACCCCGGCTTCACGAGCGCGGTCTATCACCCTGTCCCGATCCGCATCGAAGACAGGCATGTCAAGGTGGCAGTGGGTGTCAACCAATTTCACTTGTGATAATTGTATCAAATATGTCAGGTTTTTGGCAGTAGGGGCGAAGCACGTAGGGCGAATTGCCAATTCGCCCCACAAAAACCCGGCGCGTTTTCATGTTTTCAAACAGCCTCTTACAAAATTAATGAGGCAAACTCCGTCCCCTCATTCGGCGGCTCCACGTTTAGCAGTTTGGCGACAGTGGCGGCCAGGTCGGCAAACGAGCGGCGGGTGCCGATGGCAACCGGCCTCACCCGCTTGCCCACTGCCAGCACCGGCACGCGCTCACGCGAGTGGTCGGTCGAGGAGGTGGTTGGGTCATTGCCATGATCGGCAGTGATGAACAGCACGTCATCATCGGCCATTGCGGCCAGGATTTCCGGGAGGCGTCGGTCAAACTCGCGCAAGGCCTGAGCATAACCTTCGACATTGTTACGGTGGCCGTACAGCGCGTCAAAATCCACCAGGTTGGTGAAGATTAGGCCGGGTTGGCGCGTCTTGATGAACGCAATCGTAGCCGACACCCCGGCCTCGTTGTTGCCAGTGTGGTTGACATCGGTCAGACCGCGGTGAGCGAAAATATCCTCGATCTTGCCCACCCCCGCCGACATCAACCCTGCCGCCTTCACCTTGTCCAGAATCGTGTCGGCGGGCGGCGTGAGAGAAAAGTCGCGGCGACGCTCGGTGCGGGTGAACGCACCGGCCGGGCCGACGAATGGCCGGGCAATCACCCGCCCCACCGCCAAATCGTCCACCAGCATCTCGCGGGCGATCCGGCACAGGCCGTAAAGCTCGTCAATCGGGATTACGTCTTCATGGGCCGCAATCTGAAACACGCTGTCGGCAGAGGTGTAAATGATGGGCTTGCCGGTGGCAACGTGCTCTGCGCCAAGCTGTTCGATGATGACCGTGCCGGATGCGGGATAGTTGCCCAGAGTCTGGCGGCCAATGCGCCCCTCGTAGCGTTTGACAAAGTCTTCGGGGAAGCCGCCGGGAAAGGTGGGAAACGGCCTCTTGAGAGAGACTCCGCCCAACTCCCAGTGGCCGGTCGTCGTGTCCTTGCCCGCCGACACTTCGGTGAGGCGGCCATACGCGCCGATTGGCTTTTCAACTGCCGGGATGCCTTGGAAGTCGCCAAGATGGCCGAGGCCAAGCGCGGCCAGATTGGGCACGCTCAGCCCGCCGATGGCTTGAGCAATGTTGCCAACAGTGTTCGAGCCAACATCGCCATACGCATCAGCGTCCGGCGCATCGCCGACACCAACACTGTCGAGGACGATGATGATGACCTGGTTAATTTTTCTCATGAACAATTTCACCGCGAAGGCGCAAAGAACGCAAAGGTTTTCTTGTTAGATTCCTTAGCGTTCTTCGCGGCTTCGCGGTTCAATTCAGTTCTGGCGATAGCAACCCACCACGACTGCAATCTTGAATTTCAACTTCGCCCCGCTCCAGCCCGGCGGCGATTTGCGCCCGACGGCAAATCTTGAGGGCGATGCCGGCCAGCGCTTCTTCGGATTGCTGGCCGTCGGACTCGAGCATGGCCCGAAACTTCGGTTCGGTGCCAGAGTAGCGCAGGTTGATGCGGGTGAGGCCGGGGTTGCCGGCCAGGGTTTGTTGCTCAATCTCGGCCAGGGCAAACTTGTCGAGGCGTGGGCCGCGCCCGACATCCGCCGAGGCGATCACTTGCGGCGTCTTGCCAATCCCGGCGGCAAACTCAGCCATTGAGGCCGCGCCTGACTCAAGGAAGGCGCGCATGACGAACAGCGCCGTTCGCATTCCGTCACCGGTGACATGGTCGTCGTCCAGCAAAATTACGTGGCCCGACTGCTCGCCGCCGAGGCCGATGGCGCCTGCCGGCGGCGAAGTGCGGCGAATCTCGATCAGCTTCTCGGTTACGTATTTGTCGCCAACGGGCGTTTCGTACATCCGCAAGCTGGCCGCCTCGACAAATTTCTTCAAGCCGGCGTTGCGCATGGTGGTGGTCACAACCGAGCGAGCCAGCAATTGATTGCGCCCGTCAAAGTAGCGGGCCAACATGCCCAGCATGTGGTCGCCGTCCACCACGCCGCCGTTTTGATCAACGAAGATCACCCGGTCGGCATCGCCGTCAAAAGCCACAGCCAAGTCAGCATGGTAGCTCTGGATCAAGTCCTTCATCTTGCCCGGCCACTGGCGCACATTTTCGGAACCGGCCTCCACGTTGATGTTGAGGCCGGTGGGCGAAGCATGAATGGCAACTACGTTCGCCCCGGCCCGGGCGAAGAGTCCGGGGGCATACTCGGAGGCGGCGCCATTGGCGCAATCCACGACCAGCGTCAAACGATCCAGCCGCACTTCATGATGTTCGGCCAACAAACCTTCAAGATAAAGCTCGTGCATCCCGCGCCCATCCAAGGTCCGGCCCGGCCTGGCCTGAGGGCGGACGATATTGGGCAGGGTGTCTTCAGGCCGGGGATCGGCGATGCGTTCAATTTCTTCTTCAGCGGCTTCGGGCAATTTCATGCCTTCCGGGCCGAAGAACTTGATGCCGTTTTGCTGGACGGGGTTGTGGGAGGCTGAGATGACGGCGCCGGCGCGCGCGCCCAGCCGGTGGGTGAGCCACGAGACGCCGGGTGTGGTAATGACGCCAAGGTCAAGCACATCCACGCCGCTGGCGAGCAAACCGGCGACGAGGGCGCTTTGTAACATCGGGCCAGATTGGCGCGTGTCGCGGCCCACGACGACGGTGGGCTGTTTAGAGTCGGCGGCCAAGGTTGCGCCAGCCGCCCGCCCCAGCGCCAGCGCAAATTCAGGGATGAGCGGCCACTCGCCCACCGTGCCCCGGACGCCATCGGTGCCAAACAGTCGCGGCATTAAACTTCCCGGCCTTCCTGAATTGCTTTGAGGTCTTCGTCCACCATCATTTCGACTAGTTGCCTGAATGAGACGCTTGGCTCCCAACCCAGCACCTTGCCCGCTTTCGTCGGATCGCCAACCAGAAGATCAACTTCGGCGGGGCGGAAGTATTTGGGGTCCTGGGCCACAAAGTCACGCCAGTCGAGGCCGGCATGGCCAAACGCCACTTCGCACAACTCTTGAACTGAGTGGGTCTCGCCGGTAGCGACGACAAAGTCATCCGGCTCGTCCTGTTGCAACATGCGCCACATGGCTTGCACATAGTCGCCGGCGTAGCCCCAATCGCGCCGCGATTCCAGATTGCCCAAGCGAAGCTCTTTGGTTTTGCCAAGTTTGATCTTGGCCACGGCGTGCGTGACTTTGTGGGTGACGAATTCCAGGCCACGCCGGGGCGATTCATGGTTGAACAAAATGCCGGAGGAAGCAAAAAGATTGTAACTCTCACGATAGTTGACGGTGATCCAGTGGCCGTAGACTTTGGCGACGCCGTAAGGCGAGCGCGGATAGAACGGCGTGCTTTCGCGCTGAGGCACTTCCACCACTTTGCCAAACATTTCGGACGAAGACGCCTGATAGAAGCGAATGGCCGGGTCGGTGTTGCGAATGGCTTCCAGCATTCGGGTCACACCCAGGGCAGTGAACTCGCCGGTGAGGACAGGTTGCTTCCACGAGGTGGGCACGAAGGATTGGGCGGCCAGGTTGTAAACTTCGCGCGGTTGGTGCTCGCGCAAAATATCCACGATGGACATTTGATCGAGCAGGTCACCCTGAGCCAGTTCAATATCATTCTGGATGTGCTTGATACGATCAAAGTTGATGGTGGAGGAGCGACGCACCATGCCCACGACTCGATAGCCCTGGGCCAGAAGAAATTCGGCCAGGTAGGAGCCGTCCTGCCCGGTGATGCCGGTGATTAATGCTGTTTTCATGAGAGGCGTTTTCTTTCATAATCGAGCAAGTCTTTCAGAGATTGCTCAAAAGGAATGATCGGCGCCCAACCCGTGGCGGCCATCATTTTAGTGGCGTCACCTTGCTGGCGCGGGGTGTCAGACGGGCGCAGTTTGGCCGGATCGACTTCCACTGTGATCGGGGCAGTGGAATACGCCAGCAATCCATCGAGAACTGCTCGCACCGGCCGGGGCACACCCGAGGCGATGTTGTACGCTTCGCCAGGCCGGCCCTTCTCCAAAAGCGCAATGTAACCGCGCACAATGTCGCGAACGTCGGTGAAGTCGCGTTCGGCCCGAAGATTGCCTACCCGCAGGATCGGAGGCCGCAAGCCGCGTTCGATGCTGGCGATCTGGCTGGCGAAGTCGGCGGCCACAAAGCGTGTGTTTTGGCGCGGGCCGAGATGGTTAAACGGGCGCACGCGAATGATGTGCAATCGATGACTCAAGTAGTAGGCCTGGGCCAGAAAATCCTGCGCGATCTTGCTGACGCCATAGGGGCTGTCGGCGCGGAAGGGCGTGTCTTCGCGCGCCGGCAGTTCGTCCGGGTTCAAGCGGCCATATTCTTCGTTGGAGCAAATCGACAAAATACGCACCAAGTTCAAGTTGAGATGCAAACATGAATGGATGATGTTGAGTTGCGGGCGGATGTTGTTCTCCAGCGTATCCCACGGATCGGCCCAGCTCTGGGGAACGAATGCCTGCCCGGCCAGGTGGTAAATCTGGTCGGGCTTGACGCTGGCCAACAACTCGCCGACTCGTGTCGGGTCACAGAGATCGATTTGAGCAAGCCGGACGCGCCGATCAAGAAAAGGAGGGCAGTCCGGGCTATTTGACGCACCCCATACTTCGACGTCTGCCTGAGTGAGAAGTTGATCGGCCAAATGGCTCCCGGCAAAGCCGGTGGCGCCTGTAATCAGAATCCGCAACGGTTAATCTCCACAGGAATCTCTCAGCGATTATACCTGAGCGAATGCCTCACCCACATTCCGCCGGCCCGCAACGAATAAACGCCTCGCGCCAGCATCTCAGTCAATCGTGACCGGAAGGCAACGCGGGAATTATGCTACAACAAACTTCGCTCAGATTTTGTTTGACAGGCCTTCCGCCGCTGGGTATAATGCCCTTTAAAGTTCTCTTATCCAGCCGCCATGGTTTTGAGGCGGCTTGCCTTTTGTCACCACCCCTTTTAATATCGGAGGATGTTTTCCTGTGAGCGATGATGTTGTAACCGCCGGCCCTTTCAAAGTAGCTGACCTGCGCCCCAAGGCTCAACTACAGGGCAAAATCAAAAAGATCGAACTGTTCGGCGCGTTCGTCGATGTGGGCGCTGAAAAAGACGGCCTGCTCCACATTTCCCAACTACGAAAAGAGAAGACCAACCGGGTCGAGGATGTGGTCGCCGTCGGTCAGGAGGTCACCGTTTGGGTGCGCAAGACCGATGCCAGCACGGGCCGGATCGACCTGACCCTGATCGAACCCCTCAAACTCGACTGGGACGAACTCAAAGTCGGGCTGATCGTCAAGGGCAAAATTAACAAACTTGAGAAATTCGGCGCGTTCGTGGACATTGGCGCCGAGCGGTCGGCCTTCATTCACGTCCGCGAGATGATGAACGGGCGCGTGGAAGACCCCAGCGAAGTGGTGAAGATGGCGCAGGAAGTTGAAGCCAAAGTGATCGCTGTTGACCGCCAGAAGCGCCGGATCGACTTGAGCCTCAAGGCCCTGGACGATTTTACCCCGGAAGATGACGAACCCGAGGAGAAGCCGTCGACGACTATGGAACTGGCCCTGCGTCAGGCGATGAAGAGCGGGCGCGGCGATGGCGCCAGCAGGCGGCGCAAGAAGAACAAGGGTGAGCGCCCCGATTTCGAAGAACTCTTCGAGCGCACCCGCCAGCAACACGTGCCCAACAAGTAATTGCCGTCTTGGCGCTTGCCAACAAACACAAACGACGGCGCGAGGCCCGCTACAACCCGCGTCGTCGTTTTGCATTAAGGCTCTCCCAGCTTCAAAGGGAACTCGGGCGCCGAGCCGATCGGCGTCAGACGCTTACGAATTCAGGGAGGGAGAGAATTCAGCTAATACTCTTCTTCTTCCTCTTCGTCATCCCAGTCGTCCTCCTCTTCTTCTTCGTAAAGGTCTTCTTCCTCTTCTTCTTCCTCGAGAGTGTCATCTTCCCATTCATCGCCTTCGTCGGCGGCAGGTTCATCTACCTGCGAGTAAGTCAGGCAACCCGAGTCGGGATCAATCTCCACTGCCGCCGCGCCGCAGTAGTTCTCTTCCAGAAAAACACAATCTTCATAATGGCATCGTATACGAGGCATAGCTCCCTCCAATAGTAAAAGTTGAGTTAAACCAGGCGGCGCCGCAGGCGAACGATGGAGATCGCCAAGAGCAAGGTGATGACGATCGCCGAAACCACACAGTAGGGGCAAATCGCCCGAAGCACGGCAATTTCGATATAAGTCAAATAAATCGAATACAGGACGCCGATCAGGCTGAGGCCGAACATGCTCATTACCGGCCAGTCAGCATTAGCGCCCAGCTGACTCTCAACCAGCAGAATACCGAGGATGAGCAAATATGCGCCCGCGCCCAAAAATGCAATCGGGATCCCGTTGATCTCTGAGTAGATGCTGTTGTTGACCGATTCGCAATCGCCAACGCCGCCGCACAGGGCCGTGGTTCCCGATAGCTTAATCCAGCTCAAATAGATCGAGTCCAGCAAGCCAATGATGGCCAAGCCGATGCTGATTCGATGCTGCCAGGCGGCGAGTGATGTTCCGGCACTTTCCTGTTTGTTAATTGCTGTTGTTTTCATTTGTAATAGCTCTAAAAAATTTCCCCCGGCCAATCCAGCATCCAGGCATCCAGGCAAGTACCAGCCAGAGCTTCGGTGACGCCCTGATTCAGCACCACAAAAGCGTTAGCGCGAGTGAGGGCCGAGATGATGTTCGAGCCCTGGCCGCCCGCGCTCCGGGCCACGTACTCGCCATTTTCGCGGGTGACGGTGGCCCGCAAGTAACTCTCGCGCCCGTCGGAGTAAAACGGTTCGGCCAGTGAAACCGTCACTGTCGGTTTCTCCAGCCGCGAATGGCCGCCCAGTTTTAGTATGGCCGGGCGCGCGAAAAGCTCAAAACCGACAATGGCCGACACCGGGTTGCCCGGCAGGCCGAAGAAAGGAATGTTCCGAACCCGGCCAAAGGCCAGCGGTTTGCCGGGCCGCATGTTCACTTTCCAGAAATCCAACGCACCCTCGCGCTCCACCGCCGTTTTGACAACATCATAAGCGCCAACCGACACGCCGGCTGAGGAGATGATCACGTCCGCCTTTTGCTCAATCGCCAGCCGGAGCTTGCCCAACACCGCCTCCAGGTTGTCAGCGGCAATCCCTAACAGAGTCGGCTCGCCCCCGTATTTCTTCACCAGCGCGGCCAGAATAAGGCTGTTGACGTTCCGAATCTGGCCCGGGCCGGGCGTCTCCGAAATATCCACCACCTCGTCGCCAGTTGACAAAATGGCGATGCGCGGGCGGCGGGTGGCTCGAACTTCGGTGAGACCCAGCGCAGCCAGCACACCCAGATCGTAAGGCCGCAATACGGTTCCGGGCGACAAGACTACATCCCCCACCCGCACGTCTTCGCCGATCTGACGAATGAAGGCTCCCGTTTCAACGGCCTGCCTGATCTGAACACTGGCGGGTAATGGCCCGCCAAGAGGAGATCGTTGATCGTCGGTGGCTTCAATGGGAATGACAGCGTCCGCGCCGTTCGGCAGGTGAGCGCCAGTCATGATTCGAGCCGCTGTGCCGGGTAGAATTTCTAACACCGGT
>CAYSIV010000117.1:0-16401 GCA_964431175.1 uncultured Anaerolineales bacterium | reverse complement strand
ATAAATAATGGCTTGAGGAGCATAGTATAGTTTTGTGCCAGTTTGGAGTTGCAAGCGCCAGGAAACGTCCACATCTTGTGCCGTAACCAGGCTAGCGTTGAAGCCGCCGATCTTGTTGAGAAGCTGCCTTTGATAGGAAGCGTTCGCAGTATATAAGTGGGGCAGAAATTCATGTTCACCGCTCACGAAATTAACCAGCGGCGAGAATTCGTCAGAAAACAGCTCTACCATGCTCCGCGCCTCGTGGAGGTGGGCTAGAATGATTCCCCCAACCCCTCCTACCTCCGCCTCGGCATAGGGCTTAACCAGTTCTGATAACCAGGCGGGGTGAGCAATGCAATCTGCATCTGTATAAGCCACAATGTCGGCTTCACTTTGGGCCAGGCCCAGATTACGCGCCGGGGCCGGCCCAAGTTGCGAACTATGAAATAGGCGCACCGGGTATTTCTCGACCACCTGAGTCGTGTTATCTGTTGAGCCATTTTCGACGACAATGATATTGTAGGCATTGGCCGGGTAGTCTTGTTTTAGAAGGCTCTCCAGACAAGCGGCGATTGTGTCAGCGCCGTTATAGACAGGAACGACGATGCTGACAGTTGGCAGGTATTCAGACATTTGAAAGTTAATCTCTTTTGACTCTAAATAGTTCAAGGAGTGATCTAAAACAAATGCTGACAAACCCGCGATTTCGTATGATGGACGGATCTCCCAACACAGCCGGCACAATGTGCCTGGGGATTGCCTTGAGGCGGCGGTTTTGGTATTCGTGGAAAATAGTCGTTAGGTGATATTTACCCTTAATCAGACGGCGAAGCGAATGTAAAGTTATGGCCTCGGCGGGCAAATTATCAAGAATCAGGTTTATCAACTGGAGAGGATCGGCAATCCGAGGATCGGCAACAGCGCTAGTGATCCAGGCCAGTAGCCATTCTTTGTCTGAGGATAATCGTGGGTGGGTTGATATAGCTTTGCGGATATGATCCTGACCCAAATCAATCTTGCCGGCCCGGTAGTACCTCATCGCAGTTTCGTAATGTACCACCCCGTAGACTTCAGTTCTAAGAGCTTTGATATCGTCCGGCAAATCAGGATCGGCAAAAAATTTATCCAGGCTGGCAAACCTATACTGAATGTCCTGAGGGGAAACGTTCAAATGGAGTCCATCTTGGCGGATTCGATACTGGATTAAGGGTTGCTCGACACAGCCAAAGGCATAACCGGCTCTGGCAATCCGGCACCAGAGGTCTGTGTCGTCTCCCTTTAGCAAAGACTCGTCAAACAGCCCCGCCTTAGTAAAACATTCGCGACGCACAACCACAACGCCCGTTGTGCCAAGAATGAACCTTCGGAGCAACATGTCTTTAAGAAGTTGCCCCTGCCTGTTGGGCCTGACCTCGCCTAATACTTTACCATCCTGACTAATATATTGCCGGCCGGAATAAACAAGGCCAAAATCGGGTCGGGCCTCCAGGAGTGATACCTGAAGCTCAAGCTTGCTAGGAGATATGATGTCGTCGCTATCCAGGAATAGCAGGTACACGCCTTGTGAAGCCAACAAGCCTTTATTCCGGGCCGCTGGCTGTCCTTTGTTTTCCTGGTAGATATACTTTATTCTTTTGCCGTATTGAGCTAAAACAGTCTGGGTACTGTCCGTAGACCCGTCATCCACGACAATCACTTCGAAATCGGGGTAGGTTTGGGCCAAAACGCTGTCAACGGCCTGACCCACGAAACGATCGTGGTTGTAAGTTGGAATAATTACGGAGACCTTTGGCGTTGGCATAGTTTTTCTTAGCAGAAGTTGATAAGTTGCCTTGAGAGAAAGGTGTTTGGCGGGCACTGCTTTCTTAACAGCGCCGGCAACGATTTCACTAAAGTCCAGTAGGTTAGAAAGCAACAAATTAATTAGGCTGGTCGCCCCTAAAAGCGTTCTTGCTTTTCATGGTGAGGAATTGACAGCCACTCTACAACTGGCTCGTAAATCCCCGCTTCGCTGGAGCGGACTCTGCCTTTTATGGAAAAAGATTCTGGCAGGCTACTGAGTGGTTTGGCGGGAAAGTCGAAACTTTGAATGCTCGCCACCAGGGTATACTCGCCAGGGACAAGCAAGATTTGTTCAATTTGGGCCTCAAATGCCCCTTCTCCCTGAAGATCAGGCATACCCGGGTCACATGTGAAATATCTGGAAAAACAAATGAAACCATCTATTCGGCGGCGAACCTGAATCTCATAACTCGGCCGTTGTAGCTTCTCGGCAACAATAAAGCGGCAGTGGATACTGATTCCATCTGTGACGTCAAATTCGCGCGTAGACTGACCTTTCAGATCGAGTAACTCAACCATCGGTCTGTTCAACTGTCTAGCGCGATTATCCAACGATAGATTCACGTCACCATTCTGTTTTGGATCGGCGGCCCGTAAGGTTGCCCGGCGGGTTGCTTGTTCCAGATGTTCATAGGTTTTGATCGCCTCAGAAGGGTTTCCATCGGCAACAATGCGGCCCGAATGAAGCAACAGCACCCGGCCACAAAACGACTTCACCGCCCCCAAATTATGAGAGACAAACACAATCGTCGCTCCGTTGTCTCGCAATTCGTTCATCTTGGCAAGACATTTTTGCTGAAAGCTCATGTCGCCCACCGATAACACTTCGTCAATGATGAGCAAATCCGCCTTGACGTGGGCCGCGACCGCAAAAGCCAGCCGGACGTACATCCCGGAAGAATATCGTTTAACCGGCGTGTCAATAAACTTTTCCAACCCGGCAAACTCAACCATATTTGAAAACTCGGCGTCAATCTCGCGTTTCTTGAGGCCCAGGATTGCGCCGTTGAGATAGATATTCTCGCGGCCCGAAAGATCAGGGTGAAACCCGGCGCCCAGCTCAATCAGCGCCGCCATGCGGCCCCGGGTATGAATCTGGCCCCGGGTCGGAAAGGTGACCTTGGAGAGGAGCTTGAGGGCGGTGCTTTTACCTGCGCCATTGTGCCCAATAATCCCTAAAACATCTCCTTGTTCAACTTGAAAGCTCACATCGTCTAAAGCCCAGAAAAGCTGATTATCCGCTTGATCCTTCGACCGTCTCAACAAGTTGCGGCCCGTTTGGGCCAGGGCCTCCCGGAGGCTGGTCCGGCTGGCCCCCAGGCGATAGGATTTGGAAACTTGCTCAAATTCAATGACGCTCATACTTTTGCATCCCTTGGAAGTTAAATCAGTGACCTTACGCACTCGGCTTTGTTTTACCGCAGAGAACGCCGAGATTCTTGGCAAATTATCTCTGCGCGCTTCGCGTCCGCGCTCTCTGCGATGAGATAATGGGTTGTGCGTAACATGAGTTAAATCAAATCTGCGAATTCCCGCTCGACGTTTTTGAAATACCGGTAGGCGGCGAGGGCCAGCAAGCAGGAGAGAAGAGCCGCCAGCCCCAAATACGGCCAATCCGGCATCTGGTTGAAAAGCGTAATACGCCGGTAGGCATCAATCAGGGCGGCCATTGGGTTCAAGAAGTAGAAAGGCCGCAACCAGGCCGGGACTTGGTCGGCCGGGTAGATAACGGGTGAAAGATACATCCAGACCTGCAGAGCCAGTGGAATCAGGAACCGGATGTCGCGAAAGAAAACGTTAATCGCCGAGGCAATGAGGCTGATGGCGAAGGTCAGAACAAGTTGAATCAGCAACACCAGCGGCAGAAGCAATAGCGCCGGCCCGACCGCAATTCGATAAAACAGCAACATCGGGATAAACAGAGAGGAAGCCACCAGGAAATCTACCAGGCCGACCAGGATGGCGGAGAGCGGCAGAATCTCGCGCGGGAAATAAATCTTGCTGACCAGATTCATGTTATTCACCAGGCTGGGGATGGCAAAACTTAGCGAGTTGGAGAAAAGGGTCCACGGCAGAAGGGCGGCGTAGCTAAATACCGGATAGGGAACCCCGCCTGTCGGAACTTTGAGAAAAACGGAAAAAATGGCGCTGAAAATCACCATCAGCGACAGGGGCTGTATAATGGCCCAGGCCGCGCCGAGAGCCGACTGGCTGTACCGGACCTTGAAATCCCGCATCGTCCAGGTGAACAGCAATTCGCGCGCGTGCAGTAATTCCTTCAAATACGAAAACATACCTTGTCTCTCCAAGTCAAAGCCTAACTATACCAGGCACAAACTGCGGTTTTAGCGAGGGGCTTGCGTATCATCTGGTATGATTTTACTTATGACCATTCAACTTGAGTTCCCGCCAGAGAATTTAAAAGAATTGTATTATCACCGCTACCATCATCTGGCGCCGCTCGTCCAACGCCGAATGGATGCCTTATGGTTGAAAGCCCATGGGTTGTCCCATGCCCAAATTGCGGAACTGGTCGGCGTCACCGAAAACACCCTTCGGGAGTATTTTGAACTCTATCAACAAGGCGGCCTGCTCAAACAAGGCCGGGAGCAAGTGGGCCACATAGGTGTGAACGCCGCCCACCAATCCGTGTGACAGGTAACGCGCATCAAGGCTGAGGCGCATGGGCCTCCTGAATGGCTTGCCGATAAAACAGTTCGAGAGTGTCCATTTCTTCGGCCACGCTTTTCACCGGGCTGATGTTCGCCCGCAAGGCAGACTTTAAGCCGGGCTCGTCCAGCAGCCGCCGCAACTGCCCGGCCAAGTCGTCGGCGTCGCCCGGCGCGAAGAGCAGTCCGTTCTGCCCGTCGCGCACCAACTCGGCCATGCCGCCCAAGTTAGAGGCGATTACCGGCGTGCGGTGGGCGAAGGCTTCCAGAATCGAGTTCGGGCTGTTCTCATACCAGAGCGAAGGAATCACAATCACATCCAATTCGCGCAACACCAGGCTGACATCTTCTCGGCCATAGGTGCCCACTAACTGTAACCGTGCATCGTCCGCCGCCATCCGGCGCAGGCGCTCCGCGTAACGGGGGAACTTGGTCAGGTCGCCGTAGGCCTTCACCCGGAGTGGCGCACCCGGCAAGCGGCGCAGGGCCTCAAACAGCACATGAACGCCCTTATGTGGCGCAATCTGCCCGAGGTAGCCCACCCGCAACTGATCGGCGGGAGGCTTATCCAGCATAGCGGCGGTGAGGGCCGGGAAATCGTGCCCTTGCCGCGAAAAGACGATGCGGTCTGGAGCCACGCCCGCCTGAATGAACACCGATCGCAAAAACTCGGACGGGCTGATGATGGCAGCAACCCGCTGGAGGGCCTCGCGCAGAAACGCCGCGCGGGACTCAACGGCCCGGATCTGTCGGGTTTGCCGGCCCCAATACCAGCGCATAAAGCCGGGCGCGAGCTGCCCCGGCCAGCGATAGCGGCGCTGTTCCTCACCCAGACATCGGGCGCACGTGGCCGGATCGATGGGCAAGTCCGAAACTTGCCCATCACTGCGAAGCAGGGTAATGCGAGGGCACAGAAACCAAAAATCGGTCAACGTGACCACGGAGGGAATGCCCAGTTCATGCGCCACACGCAGGACGCGCCCAGAGAGCAAATAGCCGCTGATGAGGTGAAACACCTCCGGGTGGAACTCGGTCAACAAGCCACGCAAATGCTCCCCAATCCAAATATTATCGTATTCCCACCGAAACGGGTCTGGGGAAGCGGCCAAATTGAAGGACAAGCGCCGCACCGCAATGCCCTGAAAGATTTCATCTTCCCAGGTGACGCCATTGTCCGGACCGGCATCTATCCGCTCCACACACACCACGCGCACGGTGTGGCCGCGCGCCTGCAGGGTCGTGGCCGTGCGGTAAGCCCGCCATTCGGCGCCGCCAGTGTGGCGCGGGGGGAAATGATGAACGGCCAGCAAAATCCGCATTGGGCTGACTATCCCTCGCGCGAGGCTTTGCCCCGCACTGGCAACAGGCGGCGCACCAGCGCCCATTCTTCCGCATCAATCAAGCGCAAGGCAAACACCAACAACCCGTACGTCACGACGCCCAACCCGATGAGCAAAAACAGATTCTGGTTGCCAGCCAGCCACACGACGACGCCGACCAATGTTGACGCCAGCGCCACCCGTACCACGGCCCGGGTCATGTTCGGCAACTTCATCTTGTGTTGAAGCAGGAAATGAAATTGCAGAGCGCCAATCAAATCGGTCACTACCGTCACCAGCGCCGCGCCCACCATACCGTATTTGGGGATGGCGTATAAATTCAAAATCACATTAGCGATGGCGTTGATACTGTAGATGCGCGCCGCCGCTCGCTCGGCGCCGATGACGGTGGTCATGTTGCCGCAAAAGGCGGTGAACATCAGTAGCGGCACATCCCAAATGAGAATTTGCAGGCCAAGAGCAGCAGGCTTGAAATCCGGTGTGTACAAAAAGGCAAAGAGGGGAAAGGCCACCATCATGCCCCCCACGGCCATGGGCACAGAGAGGAGTAGGATAAATTTGACAGTGCGGTAATACCAGCGTTCCACTTGGGCGACATCAGTGGCGTATATTTTGGATAGGGAGGGCACCATGGCTATGCTGAAACCGGACAACAATGAAGTGAGCGAGAACACCAGACCATAGCCGACGTTATACCAACCCACTTCGCGTTCCACAACAACTTTAGAAAGCATAACGGTGTCAATGCTAAAGGCAATGGTCAGCGCCAAAGAAATCACAGCGAACGGCAGGCCAGAACGAATGAGACGTAGCCAGGTGCGGGGTTGGAAATCGGGTTGCAGGCGCAACAAGCCATGGCGCACGACCAACCAAAGAGCTACCATGAGTTGCGGCAGCATAGCAACAATACTGATTGCCACCAAATAAATGAAATGTTGCTGACTGTACAGGACAATGCTCCCCAACACAATAAACGACAATTGGCCGAGGATGAGCAACAGGGTGGTATAGCCCAAACGTTCATAGGCGGTTAAAATCATCTCCAAAGGCGACTCAATTGCCGACACAACAAAGGTACAGGTGTATAGAAAAACGCCAAAGACCAATTCTTGCGAATAACCCGCCAGAACAGCGCCGAGCGAAATCGCCACCATCCCAAACACAGCCAGGCCCAAACGCAAAGCCATCACATTCCAGAAATAGTAGTGCGCGCGGCTTCGGTCACGGGCAATTTCGCGCATGGCGTATTGTGTGATGCCCAGTTCGGCAAAAATAGTGAACAGGCCAACCCACGCAATGACAATGGAATACAGGCCGAGTTGTTCACCACCCAGTCGGCGAACAACATACACGCCAAAAACAAAGTTGAGGCTTTTGAGCATCAGGCGCCCGGCCGTCACAAACGCCGCGTTTTTAGCGACGGTGCGGCTAACGCGGCCCGACTGGGTTTCGGTTTCAGTTTTTTTCATAGCTGTCATTATCCATCAGCAGAGTGTGCCTAGACTCAGAACAATGCCTCACGCCCATCCGCTTCATCCAAACACCGCTTGTTCTTTCAACCATTGTCTGGCCCACGCCGGGGCTGTCCCCACAGCGCCAGTCATCACCCGTTGCAAAGCGTGCAGATAAAGTTCACGATGTGCGGGTGTGTCAAAACGGTTGCGCAAAACAGCGGCCATGCGCCGGGTTTCGCCAGACGGCGTTCCGGCAAAAAGTTTGGCGCGCGAGTTTTGGCGGCGCTTTTCCAAAGGATTCAGTCCCGCCATCAACAAGCGCCGCACGAGGCGCTGTTCAAGTTTCTGCTCGCCAAATTGGCTCAAGCTATAACGGCCCAACGCCCGCCACAGATCCGTTGCGCCGCCAAGCGCGCCTATCAGGTCCAACCATTCGTCCAGGCCGACCTCGCTTAACCACGCATCGGCATAGGCATCCCAAATATCTTCCAAGCGTTCCGAATCGGCGGCTAAGACACTGAGCTGCCGCAAGTGTTCAAAAAAAGCTGGCCTTTCAGCGTCTTTCAACAACCACAGCCCGGTGTCTGAAATGCGGTATGGAACAACTTCAGCGCTTGCCAAGCCAGAGCCCTGGAAATTAAGTTTTAAACAGAAACCGCGATAATGGTTTTTTACCGTGGTCCCCATCCATAAAACAAAGTTGCCCAGGCTGTAAACGATCAGCCCTTGCGCGTACCATTCGATGCCCTGCGCCACATGCGGATGATGGCCTACCACGATATTGGCACCAGCTTCAACCAGCGCGTGATAAGCACGGCGAATATAGGGGGCTGGCGCAGGCAAATGTTCGCGCCCCGCATGAGCCACAACCATGACTACATCGGCGCGCTGGCGCAACTCAGCAACCTGAAGGCACACCCGAGGTAAATCGAAAGCAGCGGCACCGGCCATGCCCTGGCTGGAACGGGCCTCTTCGCCTTCAGCTACGTTGACCACCGCCACCCGGGTACCGTTTATATCCAACCAGGCAGGTTGTTCAGCTTGCGCCGCAGTTTCGCCAGCGCCAATCACCTGCATTCCGACTTGTATTAGCAAGGTTCGTGTATGACGCAGACCCTCAACCCCGTAATCAAAAATATGGTTGTTGGCTAGGCAGCCGAGATGAAAGGGAACCGATTGTAAAGCGGGCATCCAGTGCGGATCTATTTGCATGGTAACGCCATCTTTAACAATGGGCGTCAGGCCAGCAAGCGCAAAGACAGCTTCTACGTTAACCAGGTTGATATTGGTTGATTGCAGGATGGGTAAAACATCGTGATAAAGCGCCTCCGCGCTCCGAGTGCCGGGGGCACGAAAATCGATGGAGGGTGCCCAGTCGCCGCACACGATGCAAGACCACACTTTCGCCGCCGAAGTTGGCCCATCAAACCAAGTTATCCGCCCGTTTTCCCAATTAAAAATAGGCGCTCTCTCCATGTCATTGGTCATATAAAGCCCGCAACATCATCTCATACGTTATCAACGGCGCGATTTTGCCAATCGTCCATTGTTCCTGGCCCGACAGATGGCGCTTCATCAACGTCCGCACAAACGCCGGGTTAAAGATGCCGCGCTCAACTGTACGCTTGTCAAACAAAATACCTTCGGCCCAGTCGCGCAGTTCGCGCCGCAAATAGCCCTCATAATCGGCATACAGCGTCGGGCGACCCGGCAAACGCGGCCAAACACTCTGATTGAACCGATTCCGCAGCTTGACCGCCACGGCGTGGGCGGCCCACACTGCGCGGCGGGTGGTAGGCAAAAGTTCATCATGGTCGTAAGGAATGTAGGCCAAGCGCGGCGTTTCCTGCTGGATAACGGCCCGGTACAGACGGCGGTTAGCCCGCAAGCGCGCCGGGAGCGAATAGATGAAGTCGAAGAGATCGTAATCGAAGAACGGGAAGCGCATCTCAACGTGCGAGCGATAAAACGTGACCAAATTGTTAGTCAGGCGGCCGCAATGGTGGCGAAAGAAAAAGTATTCAGCCCGCACGTCGGAACGATACCGCAGATAAGGGGCGAGTTCGGCCCGGAATGAATCGAAGGCCCGGCCCCGCATTTCGGGCGCCAGCCGTTCGGTGTACAACAGGGCTTCCTCGGCTTCGGTCAGCGAGGGCCAGGTGAACTTCTGATTGAAGAGATAAAACAGGTGAGTGGTCAGCGCGGCGTCATCCACCGCATGGGTTTGCCCAGGTTCGATTGCATCAGGATGGCCCATCAACGTGCCTCCGTCCCAACCGGTGAGGTTCACGTCAATCCATTGCCGGGCGCGGGGCAAGGTGCTGATCCCGTGTGCATGAATCCAACTATGGAAACCCTCCGTCAACACGAGATGAAAGTCGGCTTGCTCTTTGACCCACCGGCCATCCGGCAGATCAAACCAGTGATGATCACTCCCCACGGCCTGCGCGATGCGACGGGCGTAGTACACATCCCGGCAATCGCGCGCGCCGTACGTCACGGAGACGACGGGGCGGCGCTCCACCAACCCCAGGAGGATGCGCGAGTCCAGGCCGCCGCTGAGGTAAACGCCGGGGCGATAGCTATCGCCCGAGAGCCGCTGGACGGCGGCGCGCAACAGTCGCCCGGTTTCCTCGACGGCTTCCTCAAAGCGGATTGGCGCGCGATCCGGAATGTCGGCCCATGACCAATACGGGGTGACGCGGCAGGCGGCGGTGGCCAGGTCGTAGACTAGCACCGAGGCATTTGGCAACATGACCACGTCTTCAAAAAAAGTGCGTTCGCCGAACAAATGCTGAAAGCGCATGTATTGCGCCAGGGCGGTCAGATCGAGTTGGCGGGGCACGCCGGGGTCGCACAACACGCCTTTGACTTCCGGCGCGAAGATGAGACACCCGGCGTGGCAAGCGTAGTACAGCGGGTACAACGCAAAGCGGTCGTTGGCAATGACCAACTTCTGCCGGGCCTCATCCCACACGGCGATAATGAACGCGCCGTTGAGATGGCGCGCAAACTCCGGGCCGTGTTGTTCGTAAAGACTCAGCGCCGTCTGCTCATCGGTGTCGGCACCGGGTGGGCGAGCGTTATAAAACTCGCCCGCCATGACCACCGCCACCGTATGATCGGCATTCCATACTGGCTGAGGAGTCTTATTGAAAACACCAATCCCGATCCGGCTTAATCCCACATTTCGCTCGCGGTCCACGTAGCGCTCCGTCACATACCACTCGCGATGAGACATCCGGTTCGCCATGGTCTCCATCAATGGCCCCGCTTCTACCCGTCGCTCAGAGTCAATCACTCCAAATACTCCACTCATCAGTCATCCTTTCTGCCATCAATCCGATAATAATTTGCCCCAGCGTCAGTCAATCGAAAAATTTACGGGCCATCATTTCCCAGGTCATGAGCGGCGCAATTTTACCAATGGTGTTTGTTTCCAGTCCGGCCTGGTGGCGGTTCCAAAGCGCTTTCAACAATTCCGGGTTGAAAATGTCTCTTTGTAGTGTGCGCTCACCCAACAAAATCCCTTCGCCCCACTCGCGCAATTCATGGCGAAGCCAGTTCTCGTAATCGGCGTTGAGGGGCGCCGGCAACGCGAAACGCGGCCCCAGGTGACTCTTGCCGCGCAAGATTAGTTCGGCCAATTTGCGCGACATCCCCTGCGCCGAAATCGGGAGGTTGTCTTTGTCATACGGGATGCGCGCCAGGGTCGGCATTTGCCGCCGGATGATGGCCCGCCGCAGTTTGCGCTCAAAGAGCATGACGGGAGGGAGCGCATGGATAAACTCAAAGTAACGATAGTCGTAGAACGGAAAGCGTTGCTCTACATGGGAACGATGAAAGACCGTGTAGTATTGGTAGAGCCGCCGATCGGCCGCGCATGAAAACTGAGCCGCACGCTGTTGGAAGGACCAATGGGAATATTTGGCGAGTTCCGTCTGAAATGAATCGAAGGCCAGCCCGCGCATCTGGCGCGCGAGGCGGGGCGAGAACAACAGACACTCCTCCGCTTCAGTCAGGGAGGGCCAGGTCGTTTCCTGCGACAACAGGTGGAACAACCGGGTTTCAAACGCCAAGTCATCCGGCGCCCCATACAGTATAGGGTCATCCCAATTCAGTTCCGCGCCATGCAAGCCGGTCAGGTTCACCTCCATCAGCGGGCGGGCTTGCCCGAGGAGGTGGATGCCATGTCCGTGGATCCAACTGTGAAAGCCTTCGGTCAGGGTAAGATGAAAATCGGCGTAGTCCTTGACCCACTGGCCGTCCACAAACTCAAAGAAATGGTGCTCAATCCGGGGCAGAGCCTGGGCCGCTTGCCGGGCGTAGAGCACATCCCGGCTCCCTCGCATGCCATAAGTTACGGTGTTGAGGGGAAACTGATCGGGCGGGATGAAGCCCAGGATGACGCGTGAATCTACGCCGCCGCTGAGATACAGCCCCAACCGATGCCGCCTCGCGCTGAGCCGCTCCACCGCGCCACGCAATCGTTCCCCGGCCTCTTCGGCCGCCTCTTCCAAGGTAATGGAGGCGGGCAACTCCGGGAGACACGACAAATCCCAGTAAGGTTGAACGGTCAGGGTATCCGTTTTGAGGCGGTAGCGCAGGCGCGTGGCATTGGGCAAAAGTTGCAGCCCTTGAAAGAACGTCTTGTCGCCCAAAAGAAATTGAAAGCGCACGTATTCAGCCAATGCCACCCAATCGAGTTCTCTGTGGAAACCGGGATGGTAGAAAACTCCCTTCATCTCTGGCGCAAAAATTAGACATCCCGCCTGGTGGGTGTAATACAATGGATATAGCCCGGCCCGGTCGTTGACGATGAGAAGTTCCTGCTCCCGGCAATTCCAAATCGCGAGGACGAAAGCGCCTTCCAGCATTGGAATGAAATTTGCGCCGTAAGTTTGATAGAGCCGGAGAGCCAATTCGCCGTCACTCTCATCACGGCAGATAAAGCCCCCTCGGGCGGCCAGCGCGCGGCGCAATTCGGCGGCCCGTTCTAATTCCCCGGTGAGGAAAACGGCTAAGTCTCCATCTTCGCTGATGACCGGTTGATGTTCCCGATTGAAGATGCCAATCCCAATCCGGCCCAAACCTATATTGGCCTCATGGAGCGTTTCGACCACGTACCATTCGCGATGCGACATAGCCCGGCCCATCTCGGTGAGCAGGCGCTCCACCGGCAAACAGTGCTGGCTATCGAGGAGACCAAACAGGCCGCTCATGCGTGATGAGTTCCAGCCGCCTCGGTGGGGATCTGGGCAAGCGTCACGCCCAACGACATTTCGGCAAAGCGATCCAAGGCCGCGTGTTGTACGGCGTCAGAAAGATGCGGCCACCGCTGATGGGCGCGCCAGGCCAAACGCCGCCAAACGCCCCCGAAGCTTTGCTCACGCCACAGGCGCCCCGCTCGTTCCAAACGGGACGTATGAACGGCGGCCGGTTCATTCAATGCCAAATGCCGCGCCCACGCCACAGCTCGGGCCGTATCCCCGATCCGCTCGCCTGACGATCGCGCTCGTTTCAGAATACCAATGACAACTTCAGCAAACACCCCTTCGACTACCCAACGCGCATCAGATAAATTGAAGCCATGACTTAGCATGGCCGAGGCCAAAATGCCGCCGCAGTTCGCCAGAAAATCAGGGATAACGATGAGGCCGCGCTCGGTCAACAACGATTCGGCATCAGGCGTGACCGGCGCGTTGGAAATTGGCACGATGAAGCGAGCCTGAATCTGGGGCGAATTGTCGGCGCGGATCACCCACGGGCGCGCGCCGGGCACGACCAGATCCACCGGCAAGGTGAATAACGCTTCGCCGGCGATGGTCTGCGCTTCAGGATAATGCGCCACCAGGCGATCTCCATGAGCCTGTTTGAGCGCCAGCAAGCGCGCCACGTCCAGGCCATCGTCCTTTTGAATTGCGCCTTCAACAGTGGACAGGGCAACCACGATCGCCCCGGCCTGCGCCAACGAATCGGCCACCCCGCTGGCGACTTTGCCAAAACCTTCTAATGCGACGCGCAAGCCTGCCAGCGGCCGGCCGTGGAAGATCATGACCTGGCGGATGGTCTCAAACACGGTGAGAGCCGTGCACTGCGATCCGTCAATCTGCTCTTCGGGCAGAGGCCGCCCAGCTCCACGCATGATGGCCCGCAAATCATCCAGCGTCGTGCCTAGATCAATGCCCGGAGAATAGACACGTTGCCGCACCAACGCCGCAATCGCTCGGCCAAAAGCCTCCATGAGGGCGGCTCGGTCACCGCCCAATGGCTGAGTCGCCGTGATCCCAGCTTTGGCCCCGCCCATCGGCACATTCAACAAGGCCCATTTGTACGTCATCGCCCGCGCGAGACTCGTTAACTCTTCGACCGAGACGTCGGGCGCAAAACGCACCCCGCCTGAGGCCGTGTCATGCACCGACCGGTCAATCACCACGTAGCCCAGTTTGCCCCAATGTTCATCGGAGACTTCGACGACCAGATGCGGCGGGCGGGCGTGCCAATGCTGAAGAGTTGGTAGTTCATTCATATTGGTATATCGCCCGTCTCACGGCAACCGCGCATAGTAGACGGTTGGCGTCGAGTAAGGCGTGGAGAAGAACAGGAATTCAATCGTCTCCGGGCGATTGAAGCCCACCACCGACCACTTCACCGAGGGGCTGGCATCGAAAGACCCGGAGGCCGCATGAGCAAATAGTTGCGGCGCGCCCCAGACCGCGCCAGTTTTTCTGAATGTGCACATATCATCCATGCTCGGGCAAGCCCCGCCCTGATTTAGCGGATGGCCATGTCCGATGATATACAACTGACCTGCGCCTGTGATGGCGAGCGCCGGATCGTGGGAGTAGTACGGCAAAGCTTGGTCCGACCAACCTGACCCTGTATTGGAAACGTAGTGGATTTTCCCGTAATCGCCGCTCTGGTCCCAGTTTTCGATGTAGGTGAGATGAATGCCGCCGCCAGCATCCATCAGCAGGCTTGGCCCCTGGTCAATGTTGATGCCAAAGTAAACACTGGTCCACACCGGAGCGGTGCTCACTGTTTCGATGGCACCCCATGCGCCCGCACTGGCGCGCGTCCGCACTTTGATGGTGGCCGGAGAATCCTCAGACACCCATGCCACCGTGATGGCATTATCCACTGGTGAGACGGACAAGGCGGGATGGTTGGCCTTGCCCGTCGAATCCACCCGCGTTGGGCCGCTGATCAAATTCAGTGAATTCGCCGCCACAGTGTAGGTGTATTCTTGGTGAATGATTTGATTCTCCGCGGCCCAGTACGCTACTTGCAATTTGCCGTTCTTATCCATCATCCCCGACGCGCCGCTCGTGCCGATGTAATCACCCGCCACGGTAGGGTCGCCCGTCACCAACACCAACGATGACTTGAAGCTATTCTGAGTCAGATCAAATGGGTAATCGCGCAGTTCGCCATTTTGCAGGTTGGCTAGCACATGCACAATGTTGCTTCCATCATAGACCGCGTCCACCGAAATAGGATTGGCCGCCGCTGAAGTTTGAGTCGCGCCGCCGAAGTCTCCCGCCGTGTTGGGCAGGCCAGCCGCCGTCGTCCAGAAAACGCGGATGGCGGTGCTGTACTGCTGGCTCACGAACAGATAGAGTCGGTCGCTGTTCGTCCGCACCAGTTGATGGGGCACTACGTCGGTGCTACCCGTACCGACTCCAAAATACGCCGAGGCCACTGGCGGCTGGGTGGCGGTGGGCGTGATGGTCCGCGCAGGCGTTATCGTGGGCGCGCTCGTGAGGGTGGGAATAGAGGTGGCGTCGGGTTTGGTGATGTAGGGCAGATAGACCTGCGTTCCCGCGGCTTCAGGGGCACAACTGGAACAACCGGCGGTCGGGGCCGGGTTGGCGGCAAAAAGCCGCGTCACCGCCGCGCGTTGCACCCACAGGATGGCTCCTATACCGATTACTATCACCAACACCAATCCAACGAATCGACGCTTCCACATCGCTTATTACCTGCTTCCATATTGGACTCTATCGGAAATAGCGGCCTTCGACAGGCTCAGGCCGCGCGCTGAGCCTGTCGAAGCGGCCGCTGAGCCTGTCGAAGCGGCCGCTGAGCCTGTCGAAGCGCGCACTGGCTTATTTTGAAGAGAGTCCATTATTTATGGGATGCGCTTCCTGAGTAGAACGACTCAGCGCCGGACAGGATGGGAGCCGGGTTCGCGGCATAAGCTGCCGGTTGATAAGGCGGCACTCGACCATCCGGCCATCGCCTGGCGAAACAGGACCGAGGGACCTCCATCCTGCTTCGCCAGGAAAGTCTTGCGGTTGTGAGTTACGGCAAAATTCGATAGGACTCAAATTCATCGAAGAAGTAAGTTCCGCGGGTGCCGGTGTCGATTCCTGACACCGCTCCCAGCCGCACACTTTCAATGCGGCGGGTGTTGTTGTTTAGACTGGTTAACGCGCCTTGCGTCACTCCATCTAACTGGAAAGTGAGGCTGCCATTAAGCGCGCCCGCCGCCGTGGAGGCCAGCCAGTCAATTTGAATCATATGCGGCGCGTCGGTAAGCGCAGCCCAGTTGGTGTAAGTCCAGCCGGTGCTGTTGTTACGCGCTCCCACGCGTAGTTGATAAAGACTGCCAGAGCGGCGCAATTCCAGTTGCATCACCACGTTCGAGGCCGCATCGTAAGCGTACAGCAAATAATGGGCATTGCCGTTAGTCATCGTTAGCGTATTCGGGTCGAAGTTGAAGCGCGCGCGGTATTTGCTTTCGGCAACGGGGCGATTATCCGTGACATAGATTGAGTTGTTGTCGTTAATGAGCGCCTGCATGCCGCGCGTGCCCGCTAGCGCCGCGGCCGTGCTCACGCTGAGGCTTCCGGCATCGGTCACACTGGCAGACCACATGGAGAAATTCCCGGCTTCAAAGCCATCCGCGAAAATCAGTTGCGGCGCGGGTGTGGTGGTTGCCGTGGGTGTGTTGGTCGGCAGTGGCGTGAAGGTCGCTGTTGGCGGCGCCGGCGTGGAAGTGAAGGTGGCCGTCGGCGTGTCCGTTGGCGGCAATGGTGTTAGTGTGTCCGTCGGTGGCGAAGACGTCAGTGTGTCCGTAGGTGGCAATGGCGTCAGTGTGTCCGTCGGCGG
>CAYSIV010000116.1:6244-16666 GCA_964431175.1 uncultured Anaerolineales bacterium | reverse complement strand
CCGGGATTGGCCAGCAAGTTACCTGAAGCATTGGAAGCAGAGGCCGCCGACAGGGGGGCAACCGCCGCCACGGCGACGACAGCCAGCATCAGCAACGTCACCGTTTTCATCAACATTGTTTTAGGCATGTTCTACTCCTTGTCAAAAAAAACCGCCTACTTGAGCGGCGGCGAGTGCCCCCACGGAGATTCGAACTCCGGTTTTGGCCTTGAGAGGGCCGCGTCCTGGTCCACTAGACGATGGGGGCGAGCGAGGCGGATTTTACCACGACTTCAAGGGATGGTGATATTTCCAAGCAGAACCGCATCGCGGCCATCCACCGTCAAAATGCGTTCGCCCGTGATCGGATTGTACAGCCCGATTTCCAGGGTGTAAACGCCAGGCGTGGCTTCAAATACGTGGCGTTGCAAATAGCGGTCGCCCGTTTGCAGGCTGAAAGCATCCACGTCAAAACGATCCGCGCCAGATGCAAACGATCCGTCGGCGTTGAGCAAATGGGCAAACGCGAAGACCGGAAACTGTGGCGAGGCGACGCTCGACCCGATGGGCGGCTCCGCAATTTCAAAGGTCGGGCCGACTCGCCAGTGGGCAACGATCTCTGCCCCCCGCCCGTCCCAGCCTTCAAGGATCAAGCCGTTTGCGAACTGAAGCGACGCCGGGTTCTGCGGCGGCGAGTCTTTCTGCCAGCCGGCCAGCGGAAAAAGGTAGAGGGTGGATCGCGCTCCCCCCGGAAAGACGATGGCCCAGTCCGAATTCACCCAGCGCGGCGGCGACTCAAAGGCAACAGCCTCCAGGGCAAAGGCGCGGCGATCCCAAATCGAAAGTGGCCCGCTGAGAACATAAGTGGCTGGCGGCTCTTGGCGAAGCGTGCGAGCTATTTCGTGCAAATCGGCTTTGTAGAGATAGCGCACCTCAGGCAGACTCGGCCAACGCCAGAAATAATCCGGCAAGTCTCGCGCCGCGATACCGAGAAACAGCAACAGAGATAGAACCAGTCCCCGCGCGCTCTGCGGTGAAAATTCAAAAACAGGCAGGGCGGCCAGAATGTAGACGACCGGCATGATGGTGAGGCTATGCCCCAGGCTGGCCGGCGGAATGCTGGCCAAGGCGGGCGCGAGGCCGCCGACCAGCCAGATGAGCAAAAACGCGTAACGCGGCTCGCGCCAGCGCCACAGGCTGATGAGCAGGCCGCCGACGAAAAAATAGAAGCCGACCACATTGAACACTGGCCGCCCCGGAATGTTGTACAGCGCTTCGGGGTCGCCGCGGTTGCCAAACATTGCCAGGGTGCTGACCACATTTTGCATAAAGGGTTGAGGGTCGCCGGCGCGCAATGCGGCGAGCGGCCCGCCCACCACACTCACCCGCGCCGCGTTGTTGGCGATGGCTGAAGCGAGCGGCAGGTACAGCACGACGGCAACCACAAGCGCGACGGCAACCGGCCGCCACTGCTGGCGCGTGAGCGCGAGATAGACACCATAGCCAAAGACGATGAGCAGGAGCGAGATGGCGGCGAGGTAAGTGTAGAGGGCAAGAGCCAGGAAGAGGCCGGTGAGAATAGAGGTTAGAGGCTGGAAGTTGGAAGTTAGAGAATGTCGTGTGCTCCTGAGCAGAAAAGAGAAGGCGAGCAGGGCAAACGGCACTTCGGCGATGTGGCGAATTTTGACGCGGCTATACATGAGCGCCCAAAATGAGACGGCCAGCAGAAGGGCGGCGAAGAGCGCAAAGCGTGTTCCAAACAGCTGGCGGGCGAGACGATAAGCGGCGGCTGCGGCCAGCAAGCCCGAGAACGCCGAAACCATCCGCACGCTGAACAGGCTGTGCCCCACCAGCGCAATCCAGCCTGCCGAGAGGTAGTGGTAGATCGGCTCGTGGCCCTCGGCTTGAATGAAATAGAGAGGCCGCTCGCTATCAATCACCAGTTGGGCGTGGACGGTGGTTTCGAGAACTTCGTCATCGCGCCAGCCGGGGGGAACGTTGCTGAGGCCAAAGGCGCGCAGGGCAAAGGCGAGAAGTAAAACAACAAACGGAGCCAGGCGCTTCATCGAATCATCAGCGGCGGCGCTTGGGCCGCATCAGCGCCGGAGTCTAACACAAGCAGGCGGTCGCCCGTAATTCGGTCGTAGAGGCCGATTTCGACAGGATATTGGCCGGGCGCGGCATCAGCCGGAATGGCCAGGGGGTGAATCTGAATGATGGTGTCACCTGTTTGCCAATCCCAGGAAGGCGCGTCGAGCGAGTCGCGCTGAAGGAAGATGGAACTATCCGGGGCGAGAATATGAGTGAACAGGTTGAGGTCGGTTTTGAGTGCGGGCGGATGTGCGACGCCAAGTCGAGCCGGGTCGGCGACGCGCCACACCGTGGTCAGTTCGGCCAAGTCGCCCGGTTTGTAAGAGTCAGCTGACCAGTAGGAGTCGCGCAGTTGAATAGCATCGTTGAAATTGACCTCCCCATCTTGTCCCGAAATGAAAAAACCCGTTTCGGGGGAAGGGGGAATCTGCAAGTGATAAATTGTAAAAAACGGATCGAGATCATTCGGGCGGAGAGAAGTGGTTTGAAGGGGTTGGGCGAGGCGGGCAAACGTGGGGTGAAGCGGGGTGGAGGCCGGAACGAGCAATTGAAAATTGGCGTCGGCAGGAATGAGCATCCCCAGCCGGGCGTCCACCCAACGCGTTTCTTGTTTAGTGATGAGTTCGGCAATATACGGATCGTGCGGAGCGGAGGGGTAAACCGACGAGATTACAGTCGGGCGGTCAATAGACTTGAGAGCGGCAATGACGGTGGATTGATAGGCGGCGCGAACGTCGGGCGATAAGGCCCAGGTGAAGAAGTAGTTGCGGAATGAAGAAATGAACAATGAAACAATGAACAAGGCAACAAGACCGAAAGACGAATGACGAATGACGAAGGGCAACTTGCCATCTGCTACCCGCCACGCGAAGCGGCCATCTGCTGCGCGAAGCGGCCATTTGCTAAAGGCCTTCATGAGTCGCGAGAGGGCCAGGGCGGGCAAGATGTAAAGGATGGGTTGCGCGCCAATGATGCGGGTTGTCAGGGCTTCGGGGCCGGTGACGAGGGCCGGGGCCAAGCCGAGAAGGAGCCAGAGGCTGCAGACCAGGAGGCGAGGAGAAAGGGAGACAAGGTGATAAACGAGAATGGCGAAGCCGATGAGGAAGAGCAGGAATGTGATCGGGTCGAATAATGGCTTGCCAGGAATGGTGTAAGCCAGAAAGTGATCGCCATGACCGGGGAGAAAGAAGGCCAACAAAGTTTCGCGGGCGTTAGCAAGAATGATGGACGTGTCGCCGCCACGCAAAGCATTTAGCGGCTCGGAGAGCATGCTAATGCGTTGTTCGGCTTCAGGATGCTGGTAGAGGTAGATGAAGAGAGGCGAGGCGAGGGTGAAGGCGAGGAGGAGAGAAAGAAGAACGTATTGCATATTGCGTATTACGTGTTTTATAAAACGTAAAACATCGACCATCAAGCTCAAAAAATAGTTTTTCTTCGCGCCCTTCGCGTCTTCACGGTTCATTCCTTGCTGTGCGGCGAGAAAAGTAGTGAGCGGAAACATGAGCCACAAAACGCGGGCGGGGATGTAAGTGTAGAGACTGGCGGCTAATACCAGGCCTAAACCAATCGTCAACAACCGCTTTTTTTTCTCCGTGCGCTTCGCGTCTGTGCGCTCTGTGGTGAGTCTTTGTAATTGCAGAAAGAGCGCAACCGCCAGCGCCATCTCGCCCGGCAACATCGCCGAGCGCAAGGCTTGCCGACTGGTGGCCAGCGGCCAGAAAGAAACAATCATCAACATCAACGCCAGCAAAGCCGTTTGACGATCAAAGGCCAGGCGGGCGGCGCGATAGGTGGCGGCCAGGGCGATCATTCCCCAGCAGGCGGCGGCGAAACGCAGAGTGAGCGGGCTCGCGCCCATTCCGGCCATCAATCCGGCATTCAGGTAATCAAACAGCGGCTCGCGCCCGTAGCCGACGGTGAAATAAATTGGCGTGATGCCTTTGAGAACGTAGGCCGCATCGTGGCCGTGCCCGGCTTCGTCGTGGGTCAGGCCAGGCGGCACGGCGGCGAGTTGCCAGGCGCGGAGGGCAAAAGCAACAAGGAGAATCGCAATGGAGAGGTGCTTTTTAATAAACATTACTTCTGAATTTTGGTGCTCCCCAACGTCAACACCCCATCCGTCGCAATCTCGCCGTTCGCCGTTTGGGCCGCCAACCTGTTCAATGTGGCCGAGTCGTACACCCCAACCTTGATCGTGTACTCGCCGGGTGGCAGATCATTTGGCAAATCAATCCGGTGCTCGTCCAGGATGCCTTCGCCGTTTTGCCAAACTTGCGTTAAGTAGGAGCCGTTACGCGGGCGGCTGTCGGCCCCCAAGACAAATTGGCCGGAGGCATCGAAAAGGTGGATAAAGATGACGCCGTCTTCGGCCATGGGGCCGCCTGAGCGCCAGTAGAGTGTTAGGTTGAGCGTGGAACCCTCGAGTTTAGCTTGATAGGCGGCCAGAGCGGCATTGCCAATCTTGGCGTTGACAGGTTGGGCCTCGGGCGGAACTGTGAGCGGCTCGGCTTTGGTGACGGCGACGAGTTGAGTCTTCAACACCCCGTCAGGCGCAGGCGAGCCGCCCGGCAGGAATGCAGGTCGGCGCTCGCCGCTGTCGGCATCGTACAGGCCGATCCAAATTTGGGCGGCGAAGGGCGCGGGCAGGTCATCGGGCGGGATGATCAAAAACTCATCGCGCAAAATATCACCTTTTTCCCAATGTGAGGACTGATAATACTGAAAACCCGTTTCGCCTGCCATGTGATCGCCCTGCGCCCATTTTTGCCCGTTGGTGTCAATCACCTGTATCAGAGTCTTGTAATCCCGGTCGAGCGGCCCCGATGCCTGCCAGTAAACCGTTACCCAATATGGAACGCCCGGCTCCAGTGCCGGCAGAAAGTCGGGAGCGGAAACAGTGGTGGCGTTTACGGCGCCGATGCTGTGATAGCCGGGTGGTAGTTGGCTAACCAACGCCGGGCGGGGCAAGGTGGACGTTGCCCAATCGGCGACAGCCAGTAACAGAACAGAGCCTACAAATGCCCCGCCAACTAAAAGCGCTTTCTTCCGATTGGCAAAGAGGGCTTTGGTGGTGACGGTTGTGATAAGCAAATCTATTGCCGCACCAGCGGCCACAACCAGGATCGGCACAACCGGCAGTCGTTGTCGGGAAGAGATAAAGAAGAGCGCGTTGCTCACGGTGATCCCGGCGGCTAGCAGAGCCATCGCCGTTATTCGCAGATCGCGCCTATATAGAATAAACCCGGCCACAGCCATAAGGGCGACGAAATAAAAGTTGAGCGGAATGGCGCGCAACAGCGATGAACGATCCGTCCCGTCGGCATAATAGTCAACGTTCTGCGAGAGCTCCGGGTTTGACCATAGCATGCCTGTCTTGCGCGCGAAGAGCTGAATTGCCCGCAACGGGTCGGCTCGTATATCCGCCAGCGCCGCCGACATGTAATCGGTGCGGCCTTGCCGAACTTCGATAATAGTGGCCTGTTGGGCCAGTGGGTTATCGCGTTGGCCGTTGGCATGGCGATTGTTGCCAATGTAGAAATTCAGCGCGCCGCTGGTAGAGGCTGGTGTCAACTGTCCGGTAAAGCGGTAATTCCACAAACTGTAAGGAGATAACGCGGCGGCCAGCCCCACAGCAAACATGAGCACGGGCTTGACCACTTTCAGCCGATACCGCCACACCAGAGCCGCCGCCGGAAATACTGCCGCCACAGGCAGTGCGGGTTGCGCGCCGCCAGCAACACCAAGCAACACCCCGGCCAACATGGCCCAGCGCCAACTGCCGGTATCAATCCAGAGTGTCAATGCGGCCGTCATTCCAAGGATAGCCAGGGTGACTAACCCCGCGCCCAGAAAAACCAGATCGTAAAAGATGAAGACCGGATAAATGGCGTACAACGCGCCGGCAATCCAAGCCGCGCGCTCGCCATACAGCCGGCGCGCCAGCCAGAAACAGATCAGTACCCCCGTTGAAAGCACAACGGCCTGCGCGGCGCGAGCAGGATACATGTCTGGGCCGACAATCAAGTGCAGCCCGCCTAGAAAGAAGGGGTAAAGCGGCTGAAAATAAAACGGGCCGTCGGGCCACGTTCCGGCCAATAGACCTTTCGCTTGCGCGACGTATGCAGTTTGATCGGAGCCTTCATGTTGATCGAAAGCCGGATCGTTGCCTGCAATTTGGTTGAGGACGACAAGACGAAGGATGACGGCCAGAAGATACAGGCCGAGTGGATAGTATGATTTTATCGAACGAGACATGAGTTTCAGGTAAACCTTTGCCGATGCAAAGTATACCGGAAACTCATGCTACCAGGTTCTTCACGAATTGAACTCCCCAATCATTGCCCCATTGACCCAAACCGTGTACTTGCCGCTGGGGAAACTGCCAAGCGGGATGCTCGCTTCGAAGGGTTGTAACACGGCCGCGCAAACCGCGTAAGGATCAGTCAGCGAATACACATCGAGTTGAATCTGATTCTGCGAGTCCGGGCCGGAGACCTTCACTCGCAGTTCGTGGCATGGTGAAGGCAGAGAGCCTTTGAGGCTGAGGACGATTTGCACCGGAAAGCTTTCCAACTGCAATAACTCATTGGAATCGATGAAGGCCGGACCGCGTTTCAGTTCCTCGTCGCCGGAGCGCGGGGCAAACGGGGACTCCGCCACCTGCGTGCGAGGCGGTTCACTGCTGACCGGTCCGGTGGCCGTTGGCTCGTTACTCACTGGCGTATCGGGCAGGGCAGTGGCTATGATTGGTGGGAGCGGACTTGGCTCGGCGGGGGTGGCCGCCCCGCCACAAGCGGCTAAAAGGATAGCGCTGATAAAGGCGGCAAAGAGAGTTTTTCGCATCATGATAATCTCCAGTAAGCAGTGAAGTCAGCAATCGGACGTTTAGCCGCGATAGATTGTTCCGAAGCGCCACCCCGGCGCAAAAACTGTCCTTAAGATCACGACAGCAATTCTCAATTTGGCTTCGTAGTAACGACTTCAGTCGTGGTTTGCGGCCAAAAAGCGACTGAAGTCGCAACTACCGGCGTCAATTGTTTTCATATTGAGAATTGCTGAGATCACGAAGATTCTCTTGACGCGCCTTCTAGCCGTATGGTACACTGCTAGCACCCCATTAAGAAAGGTGTGTGCAACGGTGAGTATGGTGACTTTCTATTTTGAACTCCGCATCTCCACTCTCGGAAGTGCCCTGCCCGTCTCGTGTTGCGCCCCTTGCTTGTAGACTGCTTTCATTCGTAAACGTCTTCAACCGTGAGCGCAACCACCAGCGCTCACGATTCTTTTGCCGACTTGCCGGCCGTGAGCGTCACGCTCGCGGCCTTTTTGTTCTTGAGATAGAGACAAAACATTCGCAGCAGATCTGATGACAACTTTACAACAATTAACGGTTCTTTGCCTTTACAACACCGCGGAGGAAAACAAAATGTGTGTAGACAGGGATAGAACTTTTGTGCTAAACTAAAAATGTCTCAACTTTTTGAGCACAGGAGAACACTATGACTGACTCATTCGCCATCAAAACTGAAGCGCTGGGTCGCATCTACAAGATTCGCGGCGCTAAAAAGAACGAGCCGAAGGAGCGCGTGGCTCTGGTCGATGTCAACCTGGAAGTCCGGCGTGGCGAATTTTTCGGCCTGCTTGGGCCGAACGGCGCAGGCAAGACCACCCTCATCAAGATTCTCACTACCCTCCTCGCCCCCTCCAGCGGGCGGGCGCTGGTAGCCGGTTACGATGTGGCTAAACAGCCCCACGAAGTCCGGCCCCGCATCAACATGGTCAGCGGTGGCGAGTCGTCCGGCTACGGCTTGCTTACGGTGCGTGAGAACTTGTGGATGTTCGGCCAGTTCTACGGGTTAGACAATAAGACTACCCTCCAGCGCATTGACAAAATGCTGGAGATTGTCGGCCTGAAGGATCGGGCCAACACCAAAACGTCCGACCTCTCCACCGGCCTGCGCCAGAAGATGAACATTGTGCGCGGCTTCATCACCAACCCGGAAGTGATCTTCCTGGACGAGCCAACTCTGGGCCTGGACGTGAGCGCCAGCCGTGAGGTACGCAACTTTGTGCGCGACTGGGTGGCCGAACAGCCCAACCGCACCATGCTCCTCACCACCCACTATATGGCCGAAGCCGACGAGTTGTGCGACCGGGTGGCCATCATCAACGCCGGCAAAGTGCTGGCCTGCGACTCGCCGGCTAATCTCAAGAAGCGGCTGCAGCGCGAGGCCATCTTCTACCTTGATGTCAGCCCGCTTCACAACGGCGCTCTGGGCGCGTTCAAGACCCTGCCCGGCGTACGCAATGTCGTGCATAACGCCCAGGATGGCAAATCGGAATTGCAACTCATGCTCGAAGCCGACGATGTTCTGGGCAACGTGATCGGCACGCTGACGACTCACGGCGCGCACTTGCTCAACCTACAGAAGCGCGAGCCGACGCTCGAGGACGTGTTCGTTGACCTGGTGGGTTTGAGCATGGCCGAGGCTGAAAAAGCAGAGACGGCGTGACAGGGAGAAAGGGAGACAAGGAGAACGCCTTGTCTCCGCATCTTCATGTCTTCTTGTCCTGAGAAAAGGCGCCCATGACAACCTCAACAACTGCCCTCAAACCCGATCGGGGCTGGAAGCTCTTCCTCCGCACCATCATCGCCCGAGCCTATCCGCGCATCATTGGCCAGCAACGCGAAAAAGCGTGGATCTTCTTTGAGACGTTTTTGCCGTTCGTGGCAACCGCCGGCTACGTCTACGTCTATCGCGCCATTCAAGCGCCCGAAGACTACATCGGCTTTGCCGTCGTCGGCGGAGCCATGACCGCCTTCTGGCTCAACGTCATGTGGAGCATGTCGGCCCAAATGTACTGGGAAAAAGAGACCGGCAACCTGGCACTCTACATCATGGCCCCCAACTCGTTGATGGCGATTTTGTTGGGGATGGCGATGGGCGGCATGTTCTCCACGACTCTCAAAGCGGCCGTCATTCTGATTCTCGGAACGTGGTTCTTCCACATTCACTTTGTCGTCTCTAGTTTCCTGCAACTCTTTGCCGTGTTCACGCTGACAATGATCGCCCTCTACGGCCTGGGCATGTTGTTCGCCTCACTGTTCCTGCTCTTCGGGCGCGACGCCTGGCAGATCACCAACATGCTTCAAGAACCCGTCTATTTGCTCTCCGGCTTTTACTTTCCGGTAAAAAGCTTCGGCTTTGCCGTCGCCCTCACCGCCTCAGTTTTGCCGCTTACGCTCGGCATGGACGCCATGCGCCAGCTTGTCTTCGCCAGCGGCCCCACCCTTGGCTTCCTCTCTGTGCCGGTTGAAATTGGCGCGCTCGTCGCCCTGTCGGTTGCCTTCATCGTCGCCGCCAGGTATTGGCTTGGCCGCATGGAACGGTTGGCGGTGCAGGAAGGCACGCTGACTGACCGCAGGAGGTAATACATGTTCAAAACGTTTTCCCGTTCTTTCTTCCCGGCCGCCTGGCTGGGCTGGCAGATCGAGTCGAACTGGACCGATCCGTTCCTCTTCTTCGTCTTCTCCATCCTCAAACCCGTCGCCGGGGTGATGATTTTAGTCTTCATGTACAACATCGTCTCGCGCGCCGGCGCCAACGCGCCCATCTACGCTTACATCTATCTGGGTAACGCGTTCTACATCTACGTTGGCGCAGTGATGGCCGGGACTTCGTATTCGGTGCTCGATGATCGTGAGCGCTACCGAACGCTCAAGTATATCTACGTCGCTCCAGTCAACATCCCGATCTACATGTTTGGCCGGGCGGTCGCTCGCTTCATTACCGGCAGTATCGCAGTGATCATCACCCTCGCCGCCGGCGTGATCTTCTTCAAGGTGCCGATCAACTTTGCCGTAGTGAACTGGCCGATGTTCTTCGCGGCCCTGGCCCTGGGCCTGGCCTGCCTCACTTTTATGGGCATCACCCTCGGCGCGTGGACGATGACGGTTCGCACCGAACCATGGTTCCTGGGTGAAGCCTTCGCCGCCGCCCTTTACTTGTTCAGCGGCGCGATCTTCCCGATTACGATCCTGCCCGCATTTCTTCAGCCGGTTGGCTTCGCCATGCCGATGACGTACTGGCTGGAGCTATTGCGCCGGGCACTCCTGGGGCCGGGGGCCGCCGCCTTTCCAACATTGGCCGGGTTCTCCAATCTTCAGCTCTTCGGCATCCTCGGCGGCCTCACCGTTGTCTTCAGCTTCATCGCCACGTTCGCCTATCGCTACTTCGATCAAGTCGCCCGCGACAACGGCATGATTGACGCCCAAAGCAACTTTTAGCAGACAGTCAGCGGAAGGCAGAAAGCGGTGTCGCTCTACCTGCTGCCTTCCGCTCGGTAAGCGTC
>CAYSIV010000116.1:0-6234 GCA_964431175.1 uncultured Anaerolineales bacterium | reverse complement strand
TTGGAGGGGCGGCCCTTGTGATCGCCCCCCACCAAATCCCTACCACCACCGCCGCCAATATTCGCCCCGCTGACAGGCTCCACAAAAAATGATCGAACGTCGCCATCACCATCAACCCGACGATGCTGGCCGACAGAATAGCGCTAACAACATCTCCGCGCCGCCGCCATGCTTCCCATAGAATCACACCTGCCAATGCCAAGACGGCCAGCCCGCCGCCCACGCCCGTCTCTGCCATTGCCAACAGCAGGACGTTGTGAACCGGCTCCGGGGTGAGAGTCGTAATCGAAACCAGAGTCGGCAGGAACGCGCCCGCCCCCACCCCGTTAATCGGATTCCATTTGATGAGCATGATCGCCGCGTCAGTCAGAGTGACGCGATCGGAGATTGAAAGTGATTCTTCAGGGGAGCCGCTACTGGCCGTGGCCCGGATGAGGAACAACGGGCCAAGGGCGGCCACCAGGGCAATGCTCACCAACGCCAGCACAACAAGGGCCATGAGGGCCCGCCGCCGCGCCGCCGACGGCAACAGACTCATCAGGCTCACCGCGAGCGCCCCAGCCGCCAGCCAGCCCGCGCGAGAAAACGCAAGGCAGAGCGCGCTTGCGCCCAATGCCAACGGCCACAGCCAGCGCACGCGCCCAGTTTGAACGTAGCCTATGAGCGGGCCGGCCAGCGACACGATCAAATAACCGGCCAACAAATTCGGGTGTGGCAGAGTGCCGTACGCTCTCAGCCAGCGCGTGCCGTCCGGCAGGCCGACAACACTCACGCCCTTTATCGCCGCCACCAATTTACCCGGCCACATCATCGCCAACGGTTCAAGCCAGGCCGTTGTTTGGGTGGCCGCCTCCAGGACCGCAATTCCTGCCTGAAGGACCAAGCCGGCAGTCAACGCATAAGCCATTGGCCGCCAGCCGATGACGCTCACTGTCCGTGAAACTGCCCAGACGACAACACCCAACAGCATCAAATGAATCGCAAAGCCAAGCGAGAGGGGCAAGTCAACAGAATCGGGGATGCTGAGGAGGGCAAAGAGGATGAGGGCGAGATATGGCAGGGAGACTTTCGTTTCTGGCCTTAGCTGTTTTAGTACATTGCGATTAAGCAACATCAAAACTGCGAGCGCTCCAACCAGCCAGTCGGCGAGAAAGGCCAGGCCTGAGGTGTAGGTGAAATACACGCCCGGCCTGGGCTGAAACCAGATCGGCGAGTAGTACCAAAATGGCCAGGCGACGAGAGACAACGAGAGAAGAAGCAGTGAGCCGCCGATGACGTGAGAACGTTTCGTAATTGTCACTAGCAAGGCCAGCGCGAATACCAGAAACGGCACAGTTCCCCACCAGACTCCGGTTTGAGAGTCTGCTGTGATGGGCATATGCCACTCGGTGGATACCCAGGGCGCGGGGTTACGCCAGACCTCTACGCCGGGCGCGATCATGCCGCGCAGTTGCCATCCGCTTGCAATGAGTGGCGCAACATAGGCCGGGTGGATGTTGAGCGCCCAGCGGACTCCCCAAGTTTGGCCCTGCGCCAAAAACGGCACGATGCCTTCAGGGCCGGCAGGATTCCACAAAGCGCCGTCGAGTGTGCCCAACCCGCTCTGGCGAAGTTCGGGAATGAGCCGGGCCGTGAAGTACGTGCCGTCCACTGTTCGCGCCTCCGTCAAGGTGGAGAGCCGCGCCAACTGATCGCCGAAGCCCAGAGTCAGATAGCGCTCGCCGTTTTGGGTTTGGCTGTCGAGAAAACGGGCAATCGCTTCCACATCCACCGGCGGCGGCTGAGACTTGACCCAGCGCGCGGCAAAAGCGGCGTAGAGGCAGAAGGCTATAAGAATTAACCGCAAAGACGCAACCCCGCAAAAAGAAACGGGGCAGGCGAGCGCGAAGGCTTTTTCTTTTTTCTTAGCATCCTTAGCGCCTTCGCGGTGAAATTGTCCTCGATACAACTCCCACAATAATCCGGCCAGCGGCAACAGAATCAGGCCCGCCCACAGCGAAAAACGGTCGTAGGTCAGCCAGACCCAGTTTGCGCCAAATAGCCACCGCGGCAGAGGCGTTGTGCCACCCAAGCCAAGCGTGAAGAGCAAGAGCGCCGAACCAAACAGAGGCCAGTGCCGTCGCTTGCGCCACAAAGTTTTCAACCGCAACGAGATAAGCCAAAAGGCAGACAATGGCAAAGCCAACAGAGTCGGCCCGTACATCGGCCAGAAGAAGAAGTAGGCGGCCAGCCAGTCGGCAAAATAGTTGTGGCGGCTGGCATGGTCAATCGGCGTTTGCGGCACGTACCCTCTGCTCCAGGCGATGAACGGCCAGATGACAAGCGCGCCGAACACTCCCGCGCTGACTGCCCAAACTCCTAATCGAACACTATATCCCCGCCACGCCCGGCCAGCAATCGCCGCCCCGGCAACCAGCGCAAACAACAACACCGCATGGTGCGCCGCCGCCACCACCCCCGCCCACAATATGGCTGAGGTCAGCACACGCAAGCGGCCCGTTCGGCAATACCGCCAACCTTCGGCCAAGGCCCACAGGAGGGCGGCGGTGGCGGCCAGCGTTGGCAGTTGGCCGAAGGAGTATGCCGTGAGGTAAATCGAGGGCAGGCCTAAGGTCAGCCAGCCTGCCGTGCGGGCCGCCCGCGCCGGAACAAAAATGACGGCAAAACGCTCTACCGCCAGCGGCAGAAAGGCGAGCACGATCAATAACAGCAGGCAATAGCCAATTGCCTCGCCGCGAAAACGAATTTCTCCGAGTGTGCCGCCCAGCGCGCTCGTGACGGCTGAAGCCGGGAATGACAATAAGGCAATGAGTTGATGGGTGAGCGGCGGGTAGGAGGCAACTGAAAACCCGCCGAACCAGCGCGGCTCGTATAACTCGAACCAGGTTCGACGATAGTGGTCGGCAAAGAAGATGTGGGTGTAAGCGTCGAACGAGGAGAACGGCAAGCCGCTCAGGACGAGCGGCAAGTTGAGGCCGAGCGAGAGCAAGCTCGGTTTGAACCAGCGTGAATAAACAAATCCGGGTGTGCTTCGCGCCACACCCGGATCATAACAGAGCACTCAGCCAGACTCCGGCCTCAGTCGTCCATCGAGCGAACGAGAGCCAGGAAATCGTCGCCGCCCACGGCAGTGACCTGGCGTTTGGCGTACATCTCAATGGTGCTAGTTTGGGCTAACACAGTGACAACTTGCAGGTTGGGAATTGGCACGTCTTTGACCAATTCAAACAACCGGCTCACAGTCAGCGGACTGCCCTCGAACAGAATCACGACTTCAGGAAGTTGCCGCAGAAATTCATAGAGGAAAGCGGTGTCGTCGGTGTAGGTGGTACGCGAGATCTCCAGGCCGGGTCTTCCTGACAACAACCGCTCAAGTCCCTCATCAAATAACGAACCGTTTCCAACAATCAACATCCGATTGGGAGATCTGTGTTCCATCAAATCACCTGCACCGGGCCAGGATTATTCAAATGGCTTGACATTAGCCACCACCACCACTACCGCCGCCGCTATTGTCATTGCCGCCGTGATCGTCGCCGCTATTATCATTGCCGCCGTGATCGTCGCCGCCATTATCATTGCCGCTATTGTCATTGCCGCCATTATCATTGCCGCCCCCCGACTCTGGGGTGTGAGTGGGTTCAGGCGTTCTAACCTCTGTTGCCGATGGTTCGGGAGTATTACTCGGCTTGCGGGTGTTAGTTGGTCTCGGGGTCTGGCTTGGCTCTTCCGTCGGTGTCGGTGTCGGCTCGTCTGTCTCCGTCGGCTCCGGCGTGTGGGTCAGAGTCGGGGTTGAGGTCGGCGTTGAGGATGGCACCACGGTCGGGGCTAGGATCGTCAGATACGTTGCCGCATGATCACCCGAATGAAGGGTGCGAATCCGGGCTGTCGCCATTGCTCCATTTTGCAGTGTTCCGGTAATCACCGTCTCGGGCACGGTCACAAAGGCCGCGCCTGCAATCGTCCACTCTCGCCCGCCGCCCAAAAGCTGGCCGGTCACTTCTACTTCTTCAACCTTTATCTCCGACGCCTTCAAAATTCCAGCATTGCTCTCAGCCACCACACACACATAAAAGCCAGGTTGCGGTTCCCCTACAATGACGGTTTGCGCATCGACCATCACCGTAAAATCGCCAACTTGCCAGTGATCACCGGAATTGCTCACCAGCAGGGCGCCAAAGGTCACGGCAACTGTCTCTTCTTTTTCAAGCACAACCTGAAGCTCTGCCCCGCGGCGTTTGTCAAATTCCTGCTCCAAAGCAAAGCGGGCCGCCGGGTCGCGCGCCAGGTTAATCTGAATATTCTCAGACATGCGTTTCACCGGGTAGAGGCCGTCGCCAGGCAGGGTGCTGGCGCTGGCGTAGTACAAGCCGGTGGTGGCAAGAATGCCCGCCAGCAAAACAGCAACAGCCGTCGAGAGAGAACGGCGCAATAAAATGGAGAGGAGGCTGGGACGAGGAGCGCGCAGTTTGCCAGCGGCCGTGAGGAAGCGGGCGCGGTCCCGCATTTGGGCCTGGTGAGGCACGTGGCTGGCCGCCATCGCCTGTTGAGCTGACTCGAGCATGAGTTGGAGTTCACCGGCCATATCCGAATAGCTCTTCAGGCAAACGTCCAGCGATTCGCCGGCGCTCAACCGCGTCAGGCAATCATCAAAAGCATCGTAGAGTCGGGGATCGGTCACAGCGATCCCTCCAGGTGACGACGGAGGGAGGCCACGGCCCGGAACTGCAACTGCTTCACCGCCGTCACCGACTTCTGCATAAGGCTTGCCGTGTCGTCAATGGAGCGGCCATCGCCGAAGCGCAACGCCAGCACTTGTTGTTGCTCGTCGGTAAGGTGATGCAACGCATTGCGTACTTCTTTGGCCGCCAGCCGCGCTCCGGTCTCCAACTCCGGATCGGTGTCCAAAGCTGGAAGCTCATCCGAGAGGGCCACTTGCGGTCGGCGCGAGCGGCGCCGGAAATGATCGGCGGCCAGGTTGCCGGCAACGCCAAACAGCCAAGCCTTTAGAACCGACGGCGGCTTGCCCGCGTGTAAGACATCCAGCAAGCGCAGAAACACCTCACTGGCGAGGTCTTCAGCCGTGTGTTCATCATTGGTGCGATACAGCAAATAACGATACAGGTCCGGATAATACCGGTCGTGAATAGCCGCCAGGGCGCGGGAATCAAGTTCCCGGGCGTCGGCCAACAACCTGTCATCATTTTCAGTCACAGGCGCGGCTCCCCAAAAAAGGTCATAAATCAAAGGATACATCATTCTCCACAAAAAATACAGTGAGACTTCGCTTAATTCGCCTTAATTGGCGAAAAATTTCCTCGAATCATCCTAATTGTCGCGGCACGGGGCGAAAAGTTACGGCATAACTTTTCGTGAAATCTGGCGACATTTGGGGTGATGACCACACAAACTCTTTCGTTACCCCAAACTCGGCGTTTTGACGGCTGGTTGCTCCGAACAAGCTTGATTCTGTCCGGATTACTGGTTCTAGTACAAATGGCCGCCCCGGGCCTGGTTGGCACCGATGGTTACTACCACGTCAAAATGGCCGCCCTCATGCGGTCGGACCTCACCCCGGAGTTTGTCTGGCTTCCGCTCACCATTTTGAGCCCCAAGAATTACTACGACCATCACTGGCTCTTTCATGTGTTGCTAACGCCTTTCGCCGGCGGCAACTTGATCCTCGGCGGGCAGATTGCCGCGGTGGTGTTTGCGACGGCGGCTCTGGCGGCTGGCGGCTGGCTGCTCCGCACTCAGCGCGTGCCTGGGGCAACTTTGTGGGCTATCGGCATGGTCGCCGCCTCGAGCGCTTTCGTCTATCGCCTCATCATGCCGCGCGCCCAATCGCTCTCTCTGCTGTGGCTCATCGTCGCCATGTATTTGATGCTCGAACGCCGCGAGCGCTGGCTGATCGTTCTGGGCCTCACCTACGTCTGGCTGTACGACGCCTTCCCGCTGTTGATCGTCGTCGCCGCCGTCTACGTCATCGCCACCCGGCTCGTCGAAGGCCAATGGCGGCTGGAGGCGTTGATCTACCCGGCCATTGGCATCGGTCTCGGCCTGGTGCTCAACCCCTACTTTCCGCAAAACATCATCTTCATCTATCACCACCTTATCGCCAAACTCGACATCGCCAGTGTGCCGGTGGGCAACGAATGGTATCCCTACACCACCGCCCTACTCATGCAGAATAGCGGTGTAGCACTGGCGGCTTTCGTGGGCGGCGCCTTTGCT
>CAYSIV010000115.1:12104-16875 GCA_964431175.1 uncultured Anaerolineales bacterium | reverse complement strand
GGCGATGGCCAAAGATGGGGCGCTCAAGTTCCCGGTCATCGCCGTCAACGACGCGACGACCAAGCACTTCTTCGACAATCGCTACGGCACCGGCCAGTCCACCATAGACGGCATTGTGCGGGCGACCAACATTTTGCTGGCGGGCAAGGCCTTTGTGGTGTGCGGCTACGGCTGGTGTGGCCGTGGCCTGGCCAGCCGCGCGCGCGGCATGGGCGCCAACGTCATCGTTACCGAAGTTGAGCCACTGCCGGCGCTGGAAGCGGTGATGGACGGTTTCCGGGTGATGCCTATTCAAGAGGCGGCCAAAATCGGCGACATCTTCTGCACGGTCACCGGCAATAAGAACGTCATTGATCGCCCTCACTTTGAGGCGATGAAGGATGGGGCAATTGTGGCCAACTCCGGCCACTTCAACGTTGAGATCAACCTTCCCGCTTTGGAAGAATTGTCGGGCGGCAACAAACGGCACGTGCGCGAGTTTGTCGAAGCCTATACGTTGAAAGATGGCCGCCGGATCAATATTCTGGCAGAAGGGCGGTTGATCAACCTGGCCTCAGCCGAGGGCCACCCGGCCTCGGTGATGGATATGAGCTTTGCCAACCAGGCGCTGGGCGCGGAATACATGGCCAAGAACGCCGACAGCCTGAAGGCGGAAGTGTATTCGATCCCGGCGGACATTGATCGCGAAATTGCCCGCCTCAAGCTGGCGGCGATGGGGGTGAATATTGACGTGCTGACCGGCGAGCAGTCGAAGTATATGAATTCGTGGGAAGAAGGAACTTAAGAAAATCCCAACGGCCAAATTCCAAAAGCCCAATTCAGAGCGCACGGAGATGGTTTGTTTCTTCGTGCGCTTTGTGTTTAGGGGTTCATGCATAGCCTGAACGGCGGAGTTCAGTGGCACGCGAGCCGCGAAGCGTGTCCGCTGCAACGACGGATTGGGCGGCTGGACTTACTCATCAGGGCAGTAACTCTTTGAGTAAGGCTGACTCATGATATTGAGTTTCTCGCCATCTGGCACGATTCTGTAATCAAGTTGAGGATCAGTCTTTAGTGTTCGATGAACCGGCGTATCACCTGAGATGTCGATCACTTCTATCGAAGACGGTCCCCGAAAAAACTTGCCCTGATTCTCGTCATAAGCATAGGCACTAGCACTCAGCAGTAGACTCTGACCGTCACTGGCCCAGAAGCCTGGAGCATATTGTGGGCCATACAAAGACATGGTATCGTCGTTGCTGAAAGTTGTAGCAGGCTTTATTTCTGGGAAAGGTCTATTCGAAATAAAGTCGAATCCTGATATAAAATTGTTGCAACGACCAATTTTTACCCACTCAGTATAAAAAGCTGATTTCTGCGGATTCCAATGCTGAGGTAGCATGACCCCGTCGAGCCTGTGCGTAATTCCACCAAGGTCAGGGTCATAAATTAGAGTCGTACCACTCTCGTACCCCCTCTCTATCGGCACATCCCCAATCACCAGTTTGCCTGTCGCACTCCATTCAAGACTCCAGATTGTCCAAAAGACACTGCGATATATTTCTGCGCTACCGGGATGATCAGCATGAATGACCCTTACGATATTATAGAATTCCTTTGGATTGCCTTGTTCATCAACATCTATTTCTAAAGCTACGTAAGCAAGGATGGACCGATTTGGCGAGACAACAGCCAGTTTACAAGACCCATCAAAATAGCCTCGATTGTTATAGAACCAAGCATCAATTTGGACATTTCGTTTTTGGCATTCGCTAGGTAGTGTTGGTGCACTGGGCGAAACAATCGGGGAAGGCTTAGGTACGGTAGGCCGCGTTACAGGCGTAGGGAGTGCGACAGGGGTTATCGTTGAGGAATATACGGATGCCTCTGATTGGCACCCAGTGGCAACCCATGCTAAAAGAATAGCAAGTAGAACCCACCGTATGTAACCTGACATACTCTTCCCAAAAGCTGCTCTACTCAAGCCGCGCAACTATGGCTTAAAGTTACATCTTCCGCTTTACACCCCCCAAATGGGGTGCTTAATTTGACAATGTCACATTGCTCAAGTGTTCTGTTGGTGGTTACAACACACTATAAACTGATCTACCGAGATTTGAAGCAGCTTTGGGCATTTCCGTCGGAGATACCAGAATGGTTTTGTCCTACCAGATCATTGTCGTCCCACGCAAAGCGACCCTGAATTTGGCGCGATCTCGTAGAACAAGTGTTTAATGTGACATTGTCGAATTAAGACGACCCGTTTAATTCCCTTTTCGGCGGTCAGTACACAAAAGGGATCAGCTTCCGTACCCGTTTTTGGTAGGCCTCATAACCCGCGAATTTTTCCCTCAACCATCCCTCTTCCCGCCGCGATTTGATGTCAAAGAGGGCAAACAGTAGAGCGGCGTAGCCGAGCGTGAGCCAGCCGTTCACCCACAACGCCCACCCGAACGCGGCCAGGATCAAGCCGCTGTAGATCGGGTGGCGCACCAGTTGGTAGGGGCCTGTTTCGACCAAGGTGGCCCCGTCTTTCGGGTAGGGCAGGGGCGTGAGGTTTGGCCCCAACCTGAAAACGCCGGCCAGCGACAGCAGGCCGCCGATCAGGATCAAGAATCCGCCGGCGACTGCGCCAAGCCACGTGAAAGGCGCAGTCCACACCAGGAGGCCCGGCCACGTTCGCGGCCCGAACGCCACCAGCAGGAACAAGATGACCTGAGCGATGACGTACCACTCGCCGCGTTTGCCTTGCCACCAGGGTGTTTGAGGCATAAGGTTTGGCATCCGACCTGTGTTGACTGTAACCTCATCCGACCGGGATTGTTTGGGACGGATAGAGGCAAGTTTACGCCGAATGCTTGATAAGTCAAACATGCTTTTGAGTCGGAGTGCCCGCCATAGTTTTGGGTGGACGTAGATTGGCCTACTTTCAACGGATTTTCAACCCGCTGCGCGAAAACGGATGGTTGCGCCGCGCATCCGTTTTTCCGTTTTGCGAAGCATCCGCTGAAAGGGGAGGCCATCTCTAATCCGCCCACAACCTTTGCTCTGAAGATATACCTGGTTCTGCTGGGGTGCATCCCGGCAGAATCAAAGTGAATTTCAAACCGGCGGGCAAAGGGCGGATTAGAAAGCGGCTCATAACTCTTGTTGCCCAAAACTGAAATACACCCCTTGGGTCTCGTGTACAATGAGCGCCAACTCTTTGGCCTGAGTGTCAGACTGGAGTTTGGATTTTCGATGCAATGTCACTTTCACCCCGACCGGCTCGCGGTTGAAACCTGCGAGGTGTGCCAGCGGCCCATGTGTGGCGCTTGTCTGTGGTACGCCGAGTCGGGGGAACGGCTGTGCCCGGTGCACGGTGAAGTGTGGCAGGCGGCGGGCAAAGTGGTGCATCCGCCGGAACGTTACGCCGAAGGCATTGCTTTCAGTGAAGCCTCGGCGGCGAACCCGCCCAAGCTTGACGCGCCCTATCACGGCAACAGCAACGACCTCAGCGCTCTGCTGGCGCTGACGATGGGTGTGGCCTCTTTGCTGGCCTGCTGGGGCTTGTGGTATTTGTTGCCGTTCTTCGCCTTCCTGCTGGGGCTGGTAGCCTGGCTTCACGCCCGCGATTCGGTGGACCCGAAGCGGACGCGCCTGCTGGCCGGGGGCGCGATGGCCAGCGGCGGAATTTTCTTATTGTTGGCCTTTGGCTTCATCATGGTGTGTTTAATGTGCTACGTGGCGGCGATTGCCATTTCCAACGGGCCGAGCGTCGGCGTCACCCCCACACCTCGGTTCTTTCTGACACCGACGCCGTAAATCGCGTAAGCGGTAGCAGTAGCAGTTAAAACTGCACCCGCTACGCGAAAGGCACGAAGCCCGCCTACGCGGGCTTTGGCTATTTTAACCGTCAGCCTCTTCAATTATCGTCTGTTCCCAATCAGCCCATAGTTCATTTTGGGCATGATGCTCTTTTTGCCGCTCAATGTAGGCCTTCACTGCTGGCACGCCATCTTTGCTGATGGTGAACGCGCCATATGCGCCCTGCCATTTGAAAAACTCGTTGGGCGTAATCTTGTGTGTGACGAGATGCGACGACGCGCCCTTGACTTCTTTGAGCAGGTCGGCGACCGAGACAGTGGTGTGAAGCCGAACCAGCAAGTGAACGTGATCCGGCATGCCACCAATGGCAATATGTTGGCACTTCAATTCGTGGCATTTGCTGATGATGGCGGCGTAAACCGGTTGCTCTATCTTGGGAGTGACGAGTGGCAAACGATCCCAGGTAGCCCAAACGCAGTGAAGATAAAGCTGGGTGAAGGGAGCGCGCATAAAAACTCCTGAGAGAGCGTTTCTTAAATCCTGGCGATTAAAATCGCTTCAACAAGATGCTCGAAGCCAGCCTGCGCAGGCTATTGCGGTGGAAGACCGCCCGCGAAGGCGGGCTTTGTGAATTTTGTTGCCGCCGCGAAGCGTCTATTCGCCGGAATGTGATGACAAAAGGTGAAGGGAGCGCGCATAAAAACTCCTGAGAGAGTGTTTTCTTAAAGGCTCTTGGCGATTGAAATTGCTTCAACAAGATTCTCGAAGCCTGCCATCACAGGCCGGTGTGGTGGAAGACAGCCCGCAAATTCTATGCGATTGAAATTGCTTCAACAAGACTCCGAAGCCTGCCTATGCAGGCCGGTGTGGTGGAAGACAGCCCGCAAATTCTATGCGATTGAAATTGCTTCAACAAGACCCCGAAGCCTGCCATCACAGGCTGTTGCGGTGGAAGACAGCCCGCGAAGGCGGGCTTTGTGCATTT
>CAYSIV010000115.1:0-12004 GCA_964431175.1 uncultured Anaerolineales bacterium | reverse complement strand
GTTGCCGCGAATTCTATGCGATTGAAATCGCTTCAACAAGACCCCGAAGCCTGCCATCACAGGCTGTTGCGGTGGAAGACAGCCCGCGAAGGCGGGCTTTGTGCATTTCGTTGAAGCGAATTCTATTCGCCGGATTTTGGTGGTAAAAGCCTCACGGCCTGATCACCAAGCTCAAGAACAGAATACTGGCAATCAGCGTCCCGACAAAAATGATGGCGGGCGCCGGGTTGTTTTGTTCCACCGACTCTTTCCTGATCTCCTCCAGCGTCTCGAAGCCTAACAAGCGCAGCGTGAGATAAACGAAGCCCGCCGAGAAGATGGCGCAGATTGGCCCCCAAAAGGAAATCTGGGCCAGGATGACCGGCAGGCGCTGGACAAAAATGTTCCACGAGTCGCGGGCGATGAAGAAGGCCAGCACTTGGCCGAGGACCAGCGCGGCTATTAAGCTGATGATGCCAGTGAGAAGGGTTTTGTTGTTCATCTAAAATATCTCCTGAAGTTAGAGTGGTGATTAACCGACCTTCTGAATATCTTCCCATGCGATCGAATACCCGATCCAGGCCGTATCCTGCCCGCCCGAGCCGGACTGATAATCTTCGACGATGAGGGCCCGGCCACCATCGCCGCTGGCGTGGATGAAGCGGCCCGTCGCGCTCTGGCTCAGGCGCAGGCCGCTGCCCTCCACGCTGGCGACGTTGAACTTGCCGATGTCGGTCATCTTCCATGAAGCAGGCGGGAAGGCGAAGTACACATCGGCGGTCTCATTGCTCTCGCCGAATCGCTTGGCATAGGGCGCAAAGTGAGTGGCGATGTCTTGATCGGTCAAGGCTTCGTACTCGTCGAGCAAATATAAACCGTCCTTCCACTCATACATCATGAAGTTGCCCAGCCAGTGAGCGGTGTACTGGTTGCCTGTCGGCACCCAGGGTTCGGCAGGGCCTTTGGCCCTTTGCCATAATTCGACGTAATGAATCGAGCCGACAATCTTGCCGGTGATGGGGCCGCGCTTGGGGTGATTGACGGTGATGTTCTGCCCGAGACGGGCGCGCTGAAAGTCGCCGCGAGTGCCGCTGGCCATAAATGTTCCTCCCGTGTTAATTTCAGGCATGACCCGGCTCTGTCGTGGTTGGCGATATGGCCGATTCAGGGACGCCATTGGGGCGGGGCGGGGTGAGACTACTTTTTTGCCGAGTTGCCCTACCGCCAATACAACGCCGACCAAAAAACAAAAGCCGCCCCCACACAAGCAAAGCAGACCGAGAAATTCCATCGCACCACCTCACCACGATCCGGAGTCCGACCCGCCGCTATCCCACGAACCGGAGTCGGAGCCCCCACTATCCCACGATCCAGAATCCGAACCGCCACTGTCCCAGGAGCCAGAGTCGGAGCCGCTGTCCCAGCCGCCACTATCCCACGAGCTGGAGTCCGAGCCGCTGCTCGTGCCCCACGAACTGCCACCGTCGCCGGGGCCGCTGACGCCCGACGACGAGCCGCCCGGCGCGTTGAGGATCATGCAGAAGCCCATCGCCATCATAATGATGCCGAACACCATCCATACCCGGAAGTCTGATAAGCCCTTCATGGCAACCTCTCTTTTGCCTGTGGAGTCAGGCACGCCCACGTGCCGGGCAGAGCCGCACCTGGGGGTGCTGGCTCCTCAGCCTCTTTTTGATGTAGGGCCAGGCTCACCTACTTCAACCTTGGAAACCACGAAGCCAGCATTACTTCGGCCGACTTGCCGCGTGGCGAAAAGTATTTGTCGCGCAAGGCCACCGGCACGTTGTAGCCGTAGCCGTAAAAGCCGCTGACCCATCCCCGCTCAACTGACGCTTGAAGCAAAGCCTCGTAAGCCAGCGCCTGCTCGTTCAAGTCAATCGGCAACTGCGCGTTCTCGGGCTGGTCGGGCGCAACCTTACTGGTGAGCTGGCAACCGCCGAGGGCGATGCCAATGCAGGCCGCCGCGCCGCCATCGGTGGACGGATAAGCGGCCGTAATAACGATCGCCTTGTTATATTGAGTGAACACGGGGAACAGTTGCGCGTCCAACTGGGCCGCCGCCCCTGTTTTCAAATCCGCCAACGCCGCGTTGGGCAGAGCCGACATGGCGGCTGAATAGACGATGTCGAGCACATCGAGCGCATCCGTGAAAGAGGGCGGCCCAACTTCGACAAACGCCGGTGACTGATTGCCAAAATTCAGGGCAAACGCTTGTGGGCCATTGAAGTGATCGCGCCGGATGGCCGTCAGGACTCCTCGCCAGCGCGCGTCGGCGTCGGGGGGGGCGCTGGCGTTGCCGGGCAGGGCCGGGGCCAGAGTCCAGTCGCCCATATAGAGCATGTCGGCCCCGGTAAAGGCGGCGACATCGCCGGCATAAGCCAGGAAGCGGGCGTACTCGCGGAACCAACCGTCCCACCAGCCGGCATCGCGCGCGCCGGCACTGAAGTAGAGTCCCATATTGCCCGAATAAGGCCCGCCGACTGCCGGCCGCACTTGCGGGTAAAGCGCCACGCGGAAGCCGCGCTCGCGCGCGGCCCGAACGGCGGCGATGAGATCGGCGCGATGCAAACTGCGGTTGAGGTCGAACGAGATCAGCGGCGGGTTGGCCGAAGGCGCGTCCCACACAATTGGAATGCGGACCCATCCGGCGCTCGTGGTCTTGACCGAGTCGAGCGCGGCGGGCAGGTAGTTTTGATCGGCGGTCGTCCAGGGCGTCAACTCAAAGCCGGTCTGGAAGCCAGGCCGCGACGCCACGACCGGCGCGTTCGTGTTTGGCGGCGGCAGGTCGCTCCACCACTGCCACGTGGTCACGTTGTTCTGCAAAAGCTCCGGCAGGATCGTCGGCGTGAAGCGGTAGCCGGCCGGGTTCGCGCCAAACGTCGAAGCATCGTCGGCCACCCCGCACTGATAGTTGCGGCAGAAACGATACTCGGCCTCGCCGGGGAAATCGAGCGGGTTGTAAAGTGTATAGCTCCATTTGTTGCCGTTGGCAGGCCACATCGCAACCGGATTGAGCCAGACGCCGCCGAGCTTGAGTTGCAGTGTCACCTCGTCGAGGCTCGACGTGTTGTTGGGGACCTCGAGTGAGAATGACACCGGCGAGTTGGTAGACTTGCGCCAGGTGATCACTTGATCCTGCACGATGAGTTCGTCGTCACCAGGGATGAGGAACTGGCGGACCAAGGGGCTGCCGTCGACGCCGAGTTCACCGTTGAGGTTGCCACTCCCGAGCGTGTACTTGTAGCGCAGATCGGCGCCTTCAAACAGCGTCAGGCTGGTTGCATACCGGCCATCGTCGAGCCGGGCCAGGGTGGCCTGGCGTTGAACGGCCACCGAACTACCGCCCGGCCCGGCCACAAATGTTTCGCCCAACTGCAAAGTGCTGCCGGCCATTTTGATAACGGCGTTTTGCGGCGTGTCTGGCGGCAGGGCGACGACGAACAACACTTTCACCGTCTTGGCCGCGGTCAACGAGAAATCGAGAAAGGCCGTGCCGTTGGCCGGCGGAACGGTGGCGGCCATTTGTGCCCGGAAGGAGCCGTCGGGGGCAAACACGGTGACGGGCGTGCTGGCGTTGGCGGCCAAATTCCACAGCACGTACTCGCCGTCGAAGCCGGTGATGACTTGCTGGCCGCCGGCGGAAACGATCAGGCCGGGGATGCCCTGGTTGGACGAGGCATCGCGCACAATGCCGACGATGCGGCCTTTGTCGGCAATGAGAGGCGTGTCGTTCCACGTGGCTACAGTTTCTTCGACGGTGACGCCCGGCGCGCTGGTGACGAGCGCGGTGTGATAACTGACCGCACTGCCGTCGGCGCGCACTTCGTTGCCAATTTGCCCGCCGCTGAGGCGTTGGAAGCGATAGCGAAGCAACGAGCCAATTGGCGCGGGCACGTTGGTCGCCCACACGTTGTTGCCCTGGCTGGTGAGAATAAAGGTTTTGTTGGCTGCGCCGCCCACCAGGTCCGGGAAGATCATGTTGACCGAACTGCCGGCCGGGGTGTTGGCCGGGGCGGTGATTCTAAAAGCGACGCTGGCCCCCGGTTGCGGCGTGGAAGTGGGATAGGGAGTGCTGGTGGGGAGCGGGGTCGGCCCGGCCAGGATGGGGCCGACGATTCCCCGAATAATGTCACACCCGCTCAAACTTAAAAGCAAGGTGAGGGTGAGCAAGTAACGGGCTGTGGCTTGGATGCGCTTTGTCATAAGAAAATAAACCGTGAGTGAAGTTGTTGATGAATGTGCGGACGGATTGTATCACGCACCTTTTTTCTGCGCTTTTCGTCGCCGGCCCGGATGCATTTCACTTTGGTGGCGAACTTTTTTTCTGCTCGCGGCGGATTGCCAAATCCGCCGCCCACTGTCGGATTTGGCAATCCGGCAGGAGCATATTTTCTTGGGCTGCCACTGAACTGAAATACACCCGCCCGGCCCGGGCTATAATCAGCGCATCCCAAACCAAGGAGGCCTCTATGAGCCAAGAACAACCCACTCACTCGGACTACGGGGCGAAGCTGGACTTCAGCAAAGATATGAGCTATGGCGACTACCTGGCCCTGGATACTATTTTGTCAGCGCAACATCCTCTATCGCCCAATCACAACGAAATGCTGTTTATCGTCATTCATCAGGTGAATGAATTGTGGCTCAAGCTGGCACTACACGAACTGGGGGCGGCGCGCGAGCAGGTGAAGGCCGACACCCTGTCGCCGGCTTTCAAGATGACCGCCCGGGCCTCAAAGATTCTGGAACAGTTGGTGAATGCCTGGGGTGTTCTGGCCACCATGACGCCGAGTGAATACAGCCTGTTCCGGCCCTATCTGGGCAACTCGTCGGGCTTCCAGTCGTATCAGTACCGGAGGCTGGAATTTGTGATGGGCAACAAGAATGAAGTGATGATGAAGCCGCACCAACACCGGCCTGAGCTTTACGCGGTGCTCGACAAAGAATTGCGCACGCCGTCGATCTACGATGAGGCGCTGAGGTTGATGGCGCGGCGCGGATTCGATTTGGCGCCTGAAGTCGTCGAACGCGACTGGACACGGTCGTACCTGCCTCACGACACGGTTGAGCGGGCATGGCTGGAAGTGTACCGGGATACCGAGAAGTATTGGGACTTGTACGAGCTGGCCGAAGAATTGCTGGACCTGGAAGATTTGTTCCGCCAGTGGCGGTTCAGGCATCTCACCACCGTCGAACGCATCATTGGTTACAAGCAGGGCACCGGCGGCACGCCCGGCGTACCGTATCTTCGCAATATGATCGATGTGCAGTTGTTCCCGGAGTTGTGGAAGGTGCGGACATCGCTGTAAAAGAGACGGTCTACATGATCCGTCGCCCAAACAACGAGGTTGCCAGTTCCACCCCGAGCTTGGCCGTGCGGTTGCGGTCGTCGAGAATGGGGTTGACCTCGACGATGTCGAGCGACTCTACTTTGCCGGAGTCTGACAGGATTTCCATGAGCAGGTGGGCTTCGCGGTAAGTGAGACCGCCGGGCACGGGCGTGCCTACGCCGGGCGCTTCGTTGGGGTCGAGCGAGTCCATGTCCAGGCTGATGTGTAATTTGTTCAGGTGATGGAGATGTTCGAGAGCCTGATGAGCGGCGGCGGCCATTCCCATCTCGTCAACATCGCGCATGGTCAGGACCAGAATGCCGCAGTCGATCAGCGCCGACCTCTCGTCTGCATCCAGGTCGCGCGCGCCGATAATGACGGCTTCAGACGCTTTGAGTTTTGCCCCGGGGCGGCCAATATCGGTTAACTCGCTCGGGCCGCGCCCAAATAGTGAAGCGAGGGCCATGCCGTGCACATTGCCTGAGGGCGAAATTTCCGGGGTGTTGAAGTCGCCGTGGGCGTCAACCCAGATCACCCCGACATTCCCGCCGTGCGTGTCCATAGCCGACACGGTGCCAATGCTGATGGAATGGTCGCCGCCAAGAAAAATGGCGGTTTCGTTGTGCTCCAGGCAAGTCAGGGCGTTGGTGTAAACATCGCCGCAGACGCTGGCAATGCTGTGCAGGTGACGGGCGCGAGAACTGTCGGGCGGCTCGTTCTCGGGCAGGGGTACGGTGAGGTTGCCATGGTCGTGAACAGTGTGGCCCAGTTTCCGTAACTGCTCGTTCAGCCCGGCATATCGCAAGGCGCTGGGGCCCATGTCCACCCCGCGCCGCCGCTGGCCTAAATCCATTGGAACGCCGAAGATGCGAATGTTGCGCATGTCAGTGAGTCGAGTGGTCGAGCGGTCGAGTAGCCCGGTTGACTCCCAGACTACTTGATTACGCGGCAAAACGACTATTCCACTTTCGTAAATTTGCCAACCAAATTGTAGAAGATGAGAAAGTTCGGAATCTGGGGCACGGTGGCGGTGGCCCAGTTGAGCCACTTCCCTTCTTTCTTCACCGAGATCGTGCCTTTTTGGATCTTGATTCCTTTGATCTCCGACCATTGTAAAGATTTACTGCCGGCGTAGAGGCCCTGCGGGTCAATGGCTAGCGGGCCAAAGGTGAGACGTTGCCCTTGTTGCAGGGCCTGGGCGTAACGGGGAAATAGAGCGCTGGTTGAACCGGTGACGATGGCATTGCCCAGATCGGCAATTTTGCTGAATTTGTTGTCGAGGACGATCTTCTGTTTGTCTTTGGTCTGGACGGTGTAAAGGTAGATGGTGCCGGTGTAGATGCCGTTGCGGTAGTGCTTGGTGATGTTTTGCCAGACGGCCTCAACGTTGTCCCAGCGCACTTGCTTGAGGCCGTTGCGGTCGTTGTAGGCGAAACCGTTATCGTACAGGGCGGCGGCCAGCGGCCAGTTGCGCCAGGCGCTGTAAAGACCATAAAGACCCAGCGGAATGGCGATGCCGCCGCAAATCAGCGGGAGCAGGAAGCCGGAATCGTCTACCTTGCTGAGGCCATGCCGGTTGTAGGCGTCGTAGGCGACGAAGGCGGCGATCACTAAGAGCACCGGCCCGGCGGCCACCAACAACCCAAAGATGATCGTATTCAGCCAACGGCTCCTCTTGGTGGGGCTATGGTCGCTCTTGAACGCGCCCAGACCGACGACGGCAGTGAAGGGGGAAGTGGAATCAGGTTGCATAAGGTCTCCAATGAATAATAGACTCTATCGGAAATAGCGGCCTTCGACCGGCTCAGGCCGCGGATGACCGGCTCAGGCCGCGCGCTGACGCGAAGCGGTCGAAGCGTGCACTGGCTATTTTGAATAGAGGCCAATGAAACGATGGGACGATGAACAATCTGGAACCTGTGATCAGCACTCGGCGACGATTTGTCCTTCGGGGGTGACCCAGGCCCGGGCCAGGCGCGGCGTGTTGTAGGCCTGGCCGACTCGGCCCTGAGTGTCGATGACAATAATGCCGCCGAGGCCGTTGACGCGCTCGGCCAGTTTTTTGATGACGGCGTCGGCGGCGGCCTGAGCCGGGTGGCCGTCCGCGATCAAGTCGCAGGCGGCTTTGCTGATCACGATCTTCATGAGCGACTCGCCCCAGCCGGTGGCTGAGGCCGCGCCGCTGAAATCGTCGGCGTACGCGCCGCTGCCGATAATGGGGCTATCGCCGACCCGGCCCGGGAGTTTGAAGGCGGTTCCCCCGGTGGAAGTCGCCACTGCTAAATGGCCGTTCAGGTCGCGGGCGACGGCTCCCACCGTGTCGTGGGCAAATTCCACGTCACTCAAATCTTCGCCGGCGTCCTGCGTTTTCTGCCAGTGCTCCAGTTCGCGCCGGGTGATCAAATTTTCTTCGGGCCACTCCGGCACACCTTGCAAGCGGGCGAAGGCTTCGGCCCCGGCGCCCATCAACAGGGTGTGCTTGCTTCGTTCCATCACCAGCCGGGCCAGGCTGACCGGGTTCTGCACTCTTTGCACGGCGGCAATCGCGCCGTTGTTAAGGGTTGCGCCGTCCATGATGATGGCGTCCATTTCGATGTAACCGGCGGCGTTGAGGCACGAGCCGCGCCCGGCGTCGAAGGCCGGGTCGTCCTCGAGGCTTTTCACTGCCGCTTCGACGGCGTCGAGCGCCGAGCCGCCTTTTTGCAGAACTTCCCAGCCGGTTTGGGCCGCGAGGCGACAGCCGTGGATGTAGTCTGGCACTTCGGCGTCGGGAATGGAGCCTGCGCCACCGTGGACGATGAGGGAAGGGGTTGTCATAAGTTTGGATTATACTCTGATTGAATATCCAATAGACTCTATCGGAAATAGCGGCCTTCGACAGGCTCAGGCCGCGCCCGACAGGCTCAGGCCGCGCCCGACAGGCTCAGGCCGCGCCCGACAGGCTCAGGTCGCGCCCGACAGGCTCAGGCCGCGCGCTGACGCGAAGCGGTCGAAGCGTGCACTGGCTTATTTTGAATAGAGTCCAATATCCAATACACAATATTGAATACCCAGTGCTTTGTGTTGTGTATTGCTTATTCAGTATTGAGTATTCAGGAGAGGCCATGGCCGTCATCGAATCCCAACTCAACCCGAACGACGAACGCTTCAAAGAGAACGCGGCCCACAACCGGGCGCTGGCTGAAGAATTGCGGGCGCGGCTGGCGCAAGCCCGGCAGGGCGGCGGCGAGAAGTATCAGCGGCGGCACGAGGCGCAAGGCAAGCTGTTTGTGCGCGAGCGCATTGATAAACTGCTCGACCCCGGCTCGCCGTTCCTGGAACTTAGCCCGTTGGCGGCATGGCATATGTATCACAACGAATCGCCGGGCGCGGGCGTTGTGACCGGCATCGGGCGGGTGAGCGGGCGCGAGTGCCTGATTATCGCCAACGATGCGACGGTGAAGGGCGGCTCGTACCTGCCGTTGACGGTGAAGAAGCATTTGCGGGCGCAGGAGGTCGCCCAAGAGAACCACCTGCCCTGTATTTATCTGGTGGACTCCGGCGGCGCGTTTTTGCCCCTGCAAGCCGAGGTCTTCCCCGACCGCGATCACTTTGGCCGAATCTTCTACAACCAGGCGCGGATGAGCGCCCTGGGCATTCCGCAGATTGCGGCGGTGATGGGCAGTTGCACGGCGGGCGGGGCCTACGTTCCGGCGATGAGCGACGAGACAGTGATCGTTCAGGGCACGGGCACGATCTTTCTGGCCGGGCCGCCGCTGGTGAAGGCGGCCACTGGCGAAGAAGTGACCGCCGAGGAGTTGGGCGGCGCGTACATCCACACCCACAAATCCGGCGTGGCCGATCATTTTGCCGACGATGATGATCAGGCGTTGGAGATTGTGCGCGAGATTGTGGCGACGCTGAATATAAACCCCAGGCACAGCCCGCGAACAACACGCGAATCCCAAAATCCCAAAATCCCAAATCAGAAATCGGAAGCGCCGCTATATCCGGCTGAGGAGTTGTATGGGATTATTCCAAAATCATTTCGCGAGTCGTATGACGCACGCGAGGTGATGGCGCGAATCGTGGACGGGAGCGCACTGCGCGAGTTCAAGGCCAACTACGGCACGACGCTGGTGACGGGTTTTGCCCGAATCGACGGTTTCCCGGTCGGCATCATCGCCAACAACGGGGTGCTGTTCAGCGAGAGCGCCTTGAAGGGCGCGCACTTCGTCGAGCTGTGCACGGCGCGCAATATCCCGTTGCTGTTTCTGCAAAACATCACCGGCTTCATGGTGGGCAAAGAGTACGAAGCGGGCGGCATCGCCAAAGACGGGGCGAAGATGGTGCATGCGGTGGCGAATGCCAACGTGCCCAAGTTTACGATCATCATCGGCGGCAGTTTTGGCGCCGGCAACTACGGCATGTGCGGGCGGGCCTACCAGCCGCGCTTTCTGTGGATGTGGCCCAACGCCCGCATCAGCGTGATGGGGGCCGAGCAGGCGGCCAACGTTTTGCTGACGGTGAAGCAGGATCAACTGGCGCGTGAGGGCAAACCGCCGATGACGCCCGAAGAGGCCGCCGCCTTCAAACAACCCACGCTCGACAAGTACGAAGCCGAAGGCAGTCCCTACTACTCGACGGGGCGATTGTGGGACGACGGGATTCTTGACCCGATCGAGACACGGCGTGTTCTGGGGTTGGCGATTGCGGTGGCGTATAATGCGCCTGTGGAAGAGACGAGGTATGGGGTGTTTAGGATGTGAGGCTCTAAATGCAAAGCAAGGATTTAATGGATCCCCTCACCCTCGCCACCCTCCTCGGCACCATTATCGCCGTCCTCGGCTTCCTCTACTTCGTCTTCATCGGCCAACACAACAACGAATTTGGGGAAGGAACGAATGGTTGAAGGGGTGAAATTCGTCGCGAAGCGTCCTTGAATTCGTTGTTGTGTTGTGGCAGGGCACAACAACGAATTGGGGGAAGGAACGAATGGCTGAGGGGTGAAGTTCGTCGCGAAGCGTCCTTCAATTCGCGACTTTGGGAAAGCCCTGGCACAGGAATTGGTTGCGGCCTGTTGTTTGATGGAAAGATATATAATGGTGTTCGAAGTTTTTATTGCACCCGGTTCGAGAAGCTGTGGCGCAACTAGAATGTGCCCGGCCCGACTGCTAAATTGTCAGCGATCTGCCTAAGGAGGTGGTTGTATTCGACGCTCAACGTAGTAAAATTAATGGTATAAGTCTGTTTCAAGTTCAATCTGTTTCTCTCAGGAGGAGATTCAAAAAATGAAAAAGAATAATATTTTGTGGGCGCTCAACCTATTGGTTGTTGCCGCCGTCGTCCTTGCCGCTTGCGGCGGCGCGGCCACCACCGCTGCTCCCACCGCGGTTCCTGTCCAACCCACCAAAGCCCCCGCTGGCCCGTCGGGTGAAGTCACCCTCTGGCAAGCCTACCAGACGGGCGGCTCCGAAGAAGCGACTCTCACCAAGTTGATTGCCAATGCTCAGGCCAAATATCCTGATCTGACCATCAACGTTCTGCAAATCCCCTTTGGCGACATCGAGGGCAAGTATCAAACCGAAGTCGCCGCTGGCGGCGGCCCCGATATGTACGTCATGCCGAATGATAACCTCGGCAACTGGGCCCGCAGTGGCTCTATCCTTGAATTGGACACCTATCTCGAGGGCAAGTTAGGTAGCGTCTCCTCGGTCGCCATTGACGGCATGAAAGTAGACGGCAAATTGTACGGCGTGCCCGAGTCGGCTAAGGCCGTGGCGCTGTACTACAACAAGGATCTCGTCAAGACCCCACCTGCGACCACCGAAGAATTGTTAGCGATGGTCAAGGGCGGCACCCGCCTGATCCAAAACCAGAACGGCTATCACCTGTTCGGCTGGTTCCCGGCCTTCGGCGGCCAACTGCTGGATGGCACCAATACCTGTATCGCCGACCAGGCAGGTTTCGCTGAGGCCATGCAATATCTGGCGGACCTGAAGGCCGCTGGCGCGGAGTTCTACACCGATGGCGGCGCGGCCACCACCGAGTTCCGCAGTGGCAAAGCTGGCCTGTACATCAACGGCCCATGGGAATTGGCGGACAACCAAAAAGCCTTAGGTGACAAGCTGGGCGTGGCCCCTATCCCAACCGGCCCTGGTGGCCCTTCCGGCCCACTCAACGGCATTGACGGTTTCTACATCAACCCCAACAGCAAGAACATTAACAGCGCGGTTGACTTGGCGCTGTTCCTCACCAACCAAGAATCGTCCCAGATTTACACCGACCAGGCCGGTCACGTGCCGATCCGTTCGGATGTGACCGCCACCGACGAACTGCTCAAGGGCTTTGCCGCGGCGTCAGCTACGGGCTTCCCGCGCCCGCAGAGCGCCGAGTTCGGCAACTACTGGGGCCCATTTGGTGACATGGTCACTAAAGTGTTGGAAGGCGAATCTGCCCCGAGTCAAGGCGTGTTTGAAGCCTGCAAGGCGATGAATGACGCCAACAGCAAGACTGTGGCCTCCGCCGCCCCCGTCTCTGGCGAGATTACCTTGTGGCACGCCTATCAGACCGGCGGCTCCGAAGAAGCGACCCTCACCGCTCTGATTGCTGCGACTCAAGAGAAATTCCCCGATCTGACCATCAATGTTCTGCAAATCCCCTTTGGCGACATCGAGGGCAAGTATCAAACCGAA
>CAYSIV010000114.1:3506-16877 GCA_964431175.1 uncultured Anaerolineales bacterium | reverse complement strand
TCTGCGCCAGGCGAGTGATCGTCTTTTCGGTTTCATCCGGTGCCAGCATCATCAGGTCGGCCAACTCGTCGATGATCACGATCAGATACGGGATCTTCTTCTCGCTCGCTGTCTCGGCCCGTTTGTTGTATTCGTTGATATTGCGCGTTCCGGCTTTGGCAAACTTGCGATAACGCTCATCCATCTCGCGCGTCACCCATTGCAAGCTGTTCACCACCCGCTCCATCTCCACCACCACCGGCGTGAGCAAATGTGGGATGCCGTTGTACGAGGTAAGTTCCACCCGCTTCGGGTCCACCATCAAAAACTTGAGATCGTCCGGCGTGTTCTGTAACAGCAGGCAAGTAATGATCGAATTGACGCACACCGACTTGCCGGAGCCGGTCGTCCCGGCGATGAGCAGGTGCGGCATGTTCGTCAGGTCGGCGCTCACCGCCTGCCCCGACACATCCTGCCCCAGCGCCAGCCCCAGCGTCGTCTTGAACCGGCGGAAGTTTTCGTTCTCCATCACGTCACGCAAAGCCACGATCGTGGTTTCAACGTTCGGCACTTCGATGCCTACGTAACCCTTGCCCGGCACAGGCGCTTCAATACGAATCGAGGGCGCGGCCAGGGCCAGGGCCAGGTCGTCCGAGAGCGACGCAATCTTGCCCACCTTCACCTTCGTCTTCTTGCCGCGCACGTCAACGTAATCCGGCTCCACGCCGAACTGGGTAATCGCCGGGCCGCGATTGACCTCCACCACCCGCGCCGGAGCGCCAAACGAGTTCAACGTTTCCTCGATGACGCGCACGCGCTCGCGATCATATTGATCGTCCGCGCCGCCTTCACTGCCCGGCTCCAGCATCTCGGCCACGGCCGGCAAAACCCAGGGTTGTTGACCGCCGATGATGAGCGGCTGATCGAACATTGGCGGCGGCGGCGCGGGTACAGGCGGAATTTCCATGGCCGGTTGAGCCGCCGCCTGTTGGAGGCGTTGTTTCTTGCCCTGAGGCGGAGTTGGCGCTGTCGGTTGGGGCGATGAACTCTGTTTGGGCGCTGGCGTGAGAGTCGGCTTAACCGATTCCTCGGGCGATGGTATCGGAGTCGCCGCAGGCCGAATCGGCGGATGAACCGGCGATTGCGCCGGAGGCCTCTGCCAGGGTTGTTCCGTCTCGCGGCGCGGTCGTAGCTTCTCAATCACCATCTGCGCGCCGGCGATCAGTTGTTGCATTGATGAGCCGAGCGCGAGAATGATGGAGATGATCCACCAGGCCAGCACGGCCACCACCGCCCCGCCTGTGCCCAGGCTGTTGAGCAGAATTTGCAAAATGCCGTAACCGATCCAGCCGCCGCCTTCACCCGCCTTAGCCAAATCCTCGGCTTGTAGCGATGTTTGAGCGATGAAGAAGTGAATGGATACGAGCGCGACGATGAACAGCAAAATGTAGCCCAGCACGCGCTCCGGTTCGACGCGCGGCAGTCGGTCGCCAAAGTGGCGCAGGATGATCCAACCGCCGAGGACGATGAGACCAATCGGGGCCAGGAACTTACCCAGGCCGAAAAGCTGACCGAGCAGGGTGAGGATCGGTTTGGTGAAGTCGCTCTTGTTGGGTGAAAGGAAGGCGAAGATGATAATCAGCCCGGCCAACACCAGGCAAATGCCCACAATGTCGAGCTTCTGATCAAGCGTCAAGCCCTGCGGCGGGGGCGCATTCTTTTTGCCGCGCGGCGATTTAGACTCCTTTGGCTTGCCAGAGTCTTTGGGCGGCGCGTTTTTTCCTTTGTTAGGTTTCGGGTTATTGAGTCGTGAGAGCAGTCCCATAGCCAAACTTCAGCCTTCGAAAAGATTATAGCACGGATGTTTTGATGTTCGTTTGTGTTTTGGGTCAACGGGCTGAACAGATTTAGCAGATGGTTGAGAGTTACTCTCCTCTCCCTTTGGGACGGTCGGAGACCGGGCCGGGGGCGAGAGAGTGGTGGGAGTGAGGCGCTTTCCTTCTAAGCAGGTTATGCTAGAATTTCCGGCATGGCCGACGCCTTCCCCCTTCTGCGCCGCATGCACCTGTTCATCTCCATGACTGATGATGAACTGCGCGAGCTTGCTTCGCACTTTGAACTGGTAGAATTCAAGGCCGAGGACATCGTCTTCCAGCAGGGTGATCCTGGTGACGCATTTTACGCCATTCAAGACGGCCAGGTGGAGATCACTCGCACCACATTCACCGGCGGCGCCCGCCCCGTCTCCAAACTGGTGGCCGGGGACTATTTTGGCGAGATGGCTCTGCAAAGCCACGGTCACCGTTCAGCCACGGTCAAGGCCCTGACCCGGCTTAAGTTGTGGAAGCTGAGCCAGGAAGACTATTACCGTTCCATCAGCAACAATCCGAAGATCAAGCCCCATCTCGAAGTGGCCTTGCGGACACGCCTCTTTGCCCGCGATGCCGACTTCATTAAACTACTACAAGGCGATAAAACGAAAGACAAGCTCGACGAAACCGTTTATCTGGCCACCCTTCAACATTCTGCCTTTTTGTGGCGGATGATGTTGCCAAGTATTGTAACAATGGTCATCGTCGCGGCCCTGGCCGGCGGCGCTTTCTTCTTTCGAGCCGCCATTCCGCCAAACTTTATCACCTGGGTTTGGGGCGCAGTGGCCGGCCTCTTCCTGCTCGATCTGGCCTGGATGCGCTGGAATTGGATCGACTTCCACAACGACTGGTACATCGTCACCAACAAGCGGATCATCGACATTGACCAGGTGGTGTTCTTCTTCGACAGCCGGGCCGAAGTGCCGCTGACCTCAGTCAGCAACACAGCCGTCAAGGCCGACGAGTGGGGACGAGTCCTTGGTTACGGCGACCTCATCGTCAACACCTTCTCCGGGCCAATCACCTTTCACAACGTCCCCTACCCGCAAGAGACGGCAGACATGATCCTGGAGCACATCAACCGCACTCGCATCCAGCAAAAGATGCAGGAGCGCGATGCGCTCAAGGCGACCATTCGCAAGTCGCTGCTTCCCCCTCAACAGGCGGCACTCAACAAAGCGCCGCCCCTGCCGGCCAAGAAGCCGGCCCTCCCGCCGCCCAAGTTCCTGCAGGAGTTCCAGGGCTTACGGCAAAGGCTCACCCTCTCTATTCGCGAACAGCAGGGTGATACCATTGTCTATCACAAACACCACCTCATCCTCGTTCAGCGAATCGGCTTGCAACTGGCAGGCGTGATCGGCGTTCTGTTTGTGTTGTTCCTGTTCACCTTTCGGACATTTCCCTTCAACCAGTTACTGCCGCTCACGTTCAACGACGTCCTTCTGGCGCTGGCGCTGGCAATTGCGCCGGCCGTCTTCTTCGTCGGCTCGGCCCTGTATCAATTCCTGGACTGGCGCAACGATATTTACATGGTGACGCCCACCCAGATCATCGATCTCGAGCGCAAACCGTTCGGCGAAGAGAACCGCAAAGCCGCCAACCTGGAGTCGGTGATGAACGTGTCATATACCCGGCCCAGCCTGTTGGCAAACTTTCTCAACTATGGTACTGTGATCGTCCAAGCCGGCCCGGGCGGCGAGATGAGATTCTTCAATGTGTTCAACCCGCTCGGCGTGCAACAGGATATTTACCGCCGCAAGGAAGCCCGCACCAATGCCGTTGGCGCCGCCGCCGCCAGGCAGCGTCAAGAAGAGCTTGGCCAATACTTTTCGGCCTTCTATGAAGTGCTGGAAGAAGATCGGCAGAAGCGGGCCCGAGAAGGAAAATTGTAATTTCGTTATGCCCGTTCGTGAAATCATCACCCCCGAAAACCCCGCCCTCCGCCAGAAAGCCAGGAAGGTGACGGCTTTTGGCCCGGCCCTCAAACAGTTGGTGGGCGACATGGTGGAAACTATGCGCCAGGCTCCAGGGGTCGGTCTGGCCGCCCCCCAGGTGGCAGTCAGCCAGCGAGTCATCGTCGTCGAGTACGCTCCCGAGCCCGAAGACGATCAAGAACCCGAGTCGCCTAAACTCTATCGGGTCATCAATCCGGAGATCATCAAAGTTGGCGAAGAAATGGCGGTTGCCCCGGAGGGCTGTCTTTCCATCCCTGGTTACGCCGGCGACGTGGAAAGATACACCGCCGTCACCGTCAAAGGCTTCGACCTGCAAGGCAAGCCGATCAAAATCAAAGCCGAGGACTGGTTGGCCCGAATCTTTCAACACGAGATCGATCATCTGGACGGCATTTTGTTCATTGATCGCGCCCTCAAAGTCTGGAAAATAAAAGCCGAGCCGTCAGAAGTGAAAGTGAAGGTCCCCGACTCTGGGGATGCCTGACGGCTCTAAGCTCATAAGAGACTGTCTTAAAACTGCTCTCCAACCGCGTCCTCGCGGTTGGGCCGCCCGCGAGGACGCGGGCTTGGAGCGGCTTTTAAGACACTCTCTAAGACCCTTTGCCAGGATGGCAACTTGCTCTCTTTTTCAGAATGAAGCTTGTCGTGAGTAACCTCTAACGAGTCCTATTTCGCGATCAACGAACGGGTAACGTGCCATCGTTACCCGTTTTTTGTTTAACTGTAGGGGCGAAGCATTCGCCTGAGACATTAGCAGTCATTCTAAACTGCGCCACAAATGCTTCGCCCCTGCCAACCAATCAAGGAGACTTTATGAAAGTGCTATTAGTCGGTGTAGGCGGCGTGGGCGAAGCAATCGCCGTCATCGCCAAAAAGAGATCGTGGCTGGAGCAAATGGTTCTGGCCGACTACAACCTGAAACGCGCCGAGGAGGTGGCGGCTAAACTTGGCGACCCTGCCCGCTTCCCGGTCACCAGAGTGGACGCGAGCAACAAGGACCAAATTGTTGCCCTCGCCCGCCAGCATGGCGTTCACCTGATCATGAACGCCTGCGACCCCGTTTTCAACGTTACCCTCTTTGAGGCGGCGTTCGAGGCCGGTTGCTGCTACATGGATATGGCCATGACGCCCTCCGAGCCGCACCCGGCGGAGCCGTTCAGCAAACCGGGCGTCAAGCTCGGCGACTATCAATTTGAGCGCGACGCGCAGTGGAAGGCCAAAGGGCTGCTGGCGTTGGCGGGCAGTGGCGTAGAGCCGGGCCTGGCCGACGTGTTCGCCCGTTACGCCGAGAAACATCTCTTCGACGAGATTGACGAGATTGGCATCCGCGATGGGGCGAACTTAGAAGTGCGCGGCTACGACTTCGCGCCCAACTTTTCGGTCTGGACGACAATTGAGGAGTGCCTCAACCCGCCCATCATCTGGGAAAAAGACAAAGGCTGGTACACCACTGCCCCTTTCTCCGAACCCGAAGTGTTCGACTTCCCTGAAGGCATTGGGCCGGTGGAGTGCGTGAATGTGGAGCATGAGGAGGTTTTGCTAGTGCCGCGCTGGGTCAAATGCAAACGGGTGACCTTCAAGTACGGTCTGGGCGATCAATTCATTAGTTACCTGAAGATGTTGCACGCCATCGGCCTCGACAACAAGAACAAGATCAAGGTAAAAGATGTGGAAGTGGCCCCACGCGACGTGGTGGCCGCTTGCCTGCCCAACCCCGCCTATCTCGGCGGCCAGATGTTCGGCAAAACCTGCGCCGGAACGTGGGTGAAAGGCGTGAAGGATGGCCAGCCGCGCCAGGTCTATCTTTATCAGGTGGCCGACAACGAGGTGACGATGAAGCATTACGGCGTCCAGGCCGTCGTCTGGCAAACAGCCGTCAGCCCGGTGATCATGATGGAGTTGATCGCCACTAAAGTATGGCAGGGCGCGGGCGTGCTCGGCCCCGAAGCCTTCGACCCCGATCCGTTCATGGCTCTGATGTCCGAGTTTGATTTTCCGTATGGGATGAGAGAGATGTAACAAACAAAACGCCCTTGCTTGGGAAAGCAAGGGCGTTGTTTCTTTTGAAAATCACTCATTGCGCGTCTGCCAATTCTTCCACATCCCCCGACGAAGTTGATTAAAGGCAAGTTCGTCCTCGGCAGTCCAAGCGCCATAAAGCGCGCCAAGCACTTTCAATCGTCGCTCATGCTCTGAAGCCGACAACTTGCTCGGTTTCAGAATAACGCGAGGCCGAATGACAACCGACTCGCCCGGCCTAACTCCCAACTCTTCTATTGCTGTACTAGGGATAATTAGGTCTTTTCCTTCATAAGTTCGAATAATTACTGCCATGTGACAAGTATACCTCAAGGTACCTGCGTTGTCGGCGTTTCAGAGGGCGCGGTTGTCGTGGCGGGAAGGGGCGTGGCAGTTGCCGTTGCCGTCGGCGAAACGAGGGTGAAGTCAATCGTCGGCGTAGGTATGTTGGTGGGAACGGTGGGCGGAACGGTGAGGGTGGGAGTCGGCGGCAACACCGTCGGTGTGTCAGGCAGGAGTGTGGCCGGGCGGGGTGTGGGTGCAATCGTATTCGTTGCGCCGGCGTTCACGGCCACGGTTGAGGTTCGAGTAGTCGTCAAGGTCGGCGTGGGCGTTCTAAGTGGATTGAAGAAAATCAACCCGGCGGCCAACAAAGCCATAGCGGCTAAAACTCCAAATCCGCCAAGCATGCCCAGCATCAGCGCCGTGTTGCTTACCCCGCCGCCCGGTCCGGTCGCCATGCGCGGCAGTGGCCCGGTATGGTGCGGAACTTTGAGAGCCACCATTGTGATGTTGTCGAAACCGCCGCGATAGCGGGCCATCAACGTCAACGCATCCACCGCCGCCTGTGGCGTAGCGTTCTGCTGGAAGGCAACCAGGATTTCGTTGTCGTCCACCAAATCCGTCAGACCATCCGAGCACAGAAAAATCACATCGCCGGTTTTGAGCAGCGGGCCCTGATTGTGGCTGGACTCCTCGGCCGGCTCGGCACCGTTCAGCTTCAGGCGAAAGTCGGGCGCGGGATCAGATTGCGTGCTGAGGTAGCGCAAGACAACGTGGCGATTAGGGTGCTTGCGCGCTTCGTCCGGCGTGAGGATGCCATGTTCAATCGCCTTCTGCACCCAGGTGTGATCCACCGTCAACTGCCGGATCGCGCCGTCGCGCATCAAATAGATGCGGCTGTCGCCAATGTAGGCAGTGTACAAACGGCGGTTGGCAATGAGCACGGCGGCGCAGGTCGTGCCCATGCCTTCGTGTTCGGGGTTGCTCGTCACTTGCTGGGCGATGCCCTTCGAGACGTTGATAAAGCCGCGGGTAAAGAGATCAAGATACGAAGTTGAGTCGGCCTGATCAAAAACGGCAGAGAGGGTGTCAACCACAATCTGCGAGGCCACTTCGCCAGAGCGTTTGCCGCCAATACCATCGGCGACAACGGCTAGCACCGTGTTGCCCTTCTCGCCGGGGGCAGGGCGGTACGATACCACCGTGGCCCGGTCTTCGTTGTTCTTCCCCTTTTCACCGGGATGAGTCTGGTAACCCAGAATGAGGTCGGTCGTGTTATCGCGGATCATGACGGCGGAATCGGGGTGAGCGTTGGCGTTGCCGGAAGTGAGGTGGGGCTGGCAACCAGGGTCGGGGTCGCCGTCGGCAGTTGAGTAGCGAACTCGGTTTGTTCAGGAGTGGCGGTCACGACGACGGCCGTCGTCGTGGGTTGTTGGCGAGTCATCAGGAAATTGGCGGCGATCACCCCAAACTCGGCAACCGAAATTAGCGAGCACAAGAACAGCGCAACGGTCAGGACGAAGGCCGCCCGCGTGCCGCGCGAGAACCGGCGGGGAGGCTTTCCGGCGCGGGGAGCTTGGGGGCGGGCGACAATTGCCTCGTCGAGGCGGGTGATGATTTCTTCAACGCGCGGCCGCTGATCCGGCTCCTTTTCGAGCGCGGCCATGATGATCTCATCAACCTTCGACGGGATGGATGGGTTGAGGTCGCGCGGCGGCTTGGGCCGGGTGCTCAGGATGGCGCTCGTCAGTTTGTCGCGGGGCAGGCCCTCGTACGGCAACTGTTCGGTGAGCATCCGGTAAAGCAGAACGCCCAAACCATACACGTCCACTTTGGACTGATCGCCTGCTTGCTCCGGCGCGGTTTCGCCGCGCATGAGGCGGATGCGCTCTGGCGGCATGAAAGCCACTGACCCGGCGTGGGGCCCAGTTTTCTTGGATTTGGCGGCAATGCCAAAATCAATGAGCACCGGCTGGGCCAGGTGACGGCGGCCGCTGGTTGGGAAGCGGAAGAGGACGTTGTCCGGCTTCAAGTCAAGGTGGGCCAAGCCTTTGGCGTGAATGTGATCGAGAGCGAGGCCGATCTGATAACCCACCTCGAGCGCTTCGGATGGCGAGAGCGAGCCTGCGCTTTTGATCAGCGATTCGAGCGAGCCGCCGCCAAGATATTCCATGACGCAAAACCAGGGGTGGCTGGGGAGTTCGGTGGCGCGGGCGGCGTAAGGGTTGCGGGGCAGGCCGCGCGGAATTGGGAAGAGGCGGACGATGTTGGGGTGGCGTAGTCGCTTGAGAATCTCGACTTCGTTGTTCAAGGCTTCGTAGTAAAACGCTTGCTCGCTGGCGGCGTTGTCCTGCGAGGGTGGAACGACGCGAGCGATCTTCAACACCACTTTATCGGGCAGGGTGTCCACATTGCCGCCGGTTTGCCCATTGAGCGGCGAGTCTTTGTTGACCGTGGCAATGAACACCCGCGACATGCCGCCGTGCCCGGCGGGCATACTTTCGATGATTGTGAACGGCCCAATCGCCGCCCCAATACTCAACTCAACCATGGCTCATTTCTTCTTGCCCGGGTCCGACCCGGCCGGGTTGTCTTTGTCGTCGGCGTCAGACTCCGGCGGCGCAGGGTTAAACAATGGCTCAAAGGCTTCGGTGCTATACACGTCGTTGTCAACCGGAGTCACGTCTGAGGCGCGCGAGCCGTGATCGGTCGGCTCCTGAACAGGTTTGAGTTCCGGTGTTGGGCTGGCAAAGGGCGGCGGCTCAAACGGCTCGGTGGAGTGGTCTTCGACGACTGGCAGTTCAGGTGGCGGCACAGGCTCAGCGGCGGGTTCAGAAGCGGACGTGGACGAAGAGGTTCCGGCGGCGATGTGCCGCAACATAAACCGCAATTGCACCCGGCCCAAGTTGATCAGGTCGCCGTGTTGCAGTTGTTGGCCTGTCATCGGCGCCTGGTTGTAGTTCACCCACGTGCCCGAAGTTGAACCTTCGTCATAGATCAGGAACACACCGTCGGTTTCTTCGGTGATGCGGGCGTGCAGGCGCGAGACGGATCGGTCCGGGAAAACGATCTGGGCCAGCGTGCCGTCGCGGCCCAGGCGCAGGTTGTCGCCAATGAGTTCGACGGGCGGGCGCGGTTGCTCGCCGCTGGCCACGCCCACTTCCAGATATGCCTTCGACCGCATGTTGCCCAAGCCGCGAACGGGGGTGGGCATGAACGGCTCGGTAAATTCTTTGACGACCTTCTGGCTGGTGTCGCGCACGATAGTGGTGACAACCGTGGGCGGCCTTCGCAAGTAAATGATGGAGGCGAATACAATAGCCACCAAGGCCACGCCCAGCACCCCGAACACGGCCAGCAGGATCAGGGCCGGCCCGGCCAGCCGGGTGATGGGTGGCGGGATGCTCACCCGTACCAGCACGTTGGCAATGTCGGTCCGGCCTTCAAGGCCAAGCTCGTCAACCGCCACCACCTGCACCCCGTGCGCGGCGGTTTCGCCGTAGCCGCTCAAGTCCCAAGTCAGGCTGTTGAACGGCGGCGTCGTTCGCTCGTCCACCACCGCCCCGTCCACCAGCAACTGCAACTTGCTCATTGAGCGCGGGAAGTTATCGGGGAAGTTCACCAGCACCGTCAACGTTTGCTGGCGCGGGTCAATCGTCGCCGGCTCGGCGCCGGCCTGATCAGTGGCGCGCAAAATCTCGGCCGGCAAGCCGGTGACGGAAACAACCGGCGGCTGAACCGTGATTGAATAAGCGGCCGGCGGGGAAGTGACCACGGTTCCGCCGGCGTTGACAGTCGCCGCGATCGTTTGTTGCCCGGACTGAGCCACGGGCGAGCGATAGACGAGCCGGTATTGGGTGCGTTGCGTCACCAGCGCATCCCACAAACCCGTCATCGAATTGGGGTCTTCAAAGTAGCGGAACGAGCCGCCGGTTAGCACGGCCAGCCCTTTGAGATTCTCTGCCGCCGGAGCGCTCTGGCTATCGGGCGGGCCAACGAGCACGGCGTGAATGACGATGTTCTGGGCAACAGCCTGCGCGGCCAGGGTGGCAATTTCGGCGTCCGCCGAGGCGTCAATACCAGACGAGAAGATCACAAGCTCGCGCCTCATGCCCGGCCGCGGCGGCTCAGAGGTCACCGCGTTGAGGCCCTGCCGGATCAGGCCGAAGAGTCCGGTCTCAAATAGAAAGTCGCTCTGGTACGAAATCAGCGCGTTGCGAATCTCGCCGCCCACGGTCGAGTGTTCGAGGATCGAGCCTTCGGGCGCGTACAAGCTCACGTCGTCGAGCGCGTCTTTCATAAAGGGCCGGGTCTCGCCGACGGCAAAATTAATGACGGCGGTCTTCACGTAGTCAAGGCGGGTGAGGGCTTCGCGGTCGCGCTTCGAGAAGATGTTGGACGACTCGATCACAAACGCCATCTGCAGTCCGGTCTCTTCTTCGCTCAGGCCGCTGAGGGTCACCGGCGAGTTGTTCTCGTGGAGTTGGAAGGCGGTTTGAGTCAGGCCGGGGACGCGGTTGCCTTCAAGCTCGGAGACGGCGATGAAGGCGCGAACTTCGGGGAAGGCCGAGGTATCAATGGTGGTGATGGCCGCCGAGACGGACGTTTGAGCCGCCGCTATTGGGGCAACCGTCACCCAACCCAAAGCCGCCGACACGCATACAAGCGCAATGCGCCTCAGCAAGTTTGCGAGGGCAGTCGGGCGGCGGGGGAGACTCATTTCTTCAAGGTTTTGGGCTTGTGGAAAGTGAAGGCGATGCCGCCGAGGTGGATCTGATCGCTGTCGGCCAGCGCGACGGCCTCTTTGCTTTCCAGCCGCTTGCCATTCACCCAGGTGCCGTTGAAACTGCCCATATCCATAATACGGTAGACGTTATCGTCCCCGGTAAAGATTCGGCAGTGAAACCGCGAGACAGTCTTGGCCTTTTCCAACATCATCTGCCGCACGTCAACATCGGGAACCCAGGTATCGTCGGTAGGCGCCGAGCGGCCAATCACCACCTCGCGGCGGGTAATCGAAATCCGGTCGCCGCGCTCCGAGATCAAGTAGCATTCACTGTCGGGGGCGGCGGTGATTTGGGCCATGGTGTTACTGCTGGTGCGGATGCCCAGCGTGTCCCACGGCAGGGACAGTGGCTGGCCGCCGCCGATCAATTCCAGATCGTTGAGCAGAGAGTCGGGCGAGGGATAGCGATCTTCAGGGTCGAGGGCCAGAAGCGATTGGACGAGTTCGTTGGCAGTGCGGGCCGGGCCGGCGCGGCGCGAGCGCGAGGGCGAGGTGGCATCGGGCCGCTGGTCGAGAAAGATGTGCTGGCCGCGGCGATTGCGCGGCGGCACTTTGCCGGTGAGGCACTCGGCCATCACCACGCCCAGCGAGTACAAATCGGAGCGGATGTCCACGTTGCGCGAATCTTTGAGTTGCTCCGGCGAAGCGTAAGACAGCGTCCCGGCGAACACGTCGGTGCCGGTAATTGTTTTCTCGCCCAGATTCTTGGCCACGCCGAAATCAATGATCTTGGCGATGTTGTCCGCCGTGACCATAATGTTCTGCGATTTGATGTCGCGGTGGACGACGCCGAGGTGATGAAGTTCAACCAGGGCCTTGGTGATCTGGGTGGAGAGGGCCAGGGTGTTGGTCTCGGAGAGGGTGATCATCCGCTCGATGATCGAGGCCAGGGTCAGGCCTTCCACGTACTCCATCGCAATGAAACTGACCGGCGCGGGCAGATCGTCCTGAGTGTGGTTAAGGCCGTAATCGTAAATCTCGACGATGTTGCGGCTGGTCACCTGCTGGAGGACTTTGATCTCGCGCAAGAAGCGGGCGATGAATTTGCTCTCGATGAGGTGGGGGTGGATGATCTTGACGACGGCGATGCGTCCCGTCCCGGAATCGCGGGCCAGAAACACCGCCGCCGAGCCGCCCACGCCGAGCTGGTCGTAAAGTCTGTAGCGTCCTTTGATGGTTTTCCCGACTAACATGTGACAGGCATTCTAACATGCCCATTCAAAGCGGGCAATTGAGACGAAGGTTGCATTAGCATTTCAGTTCGGGGACAACTTGTCCAACATTTGCTTTTGAAGGTATTGGGGTTCAAACTTGTACTCGATCCCTGGCATAAACGTATTACTACAAGAATAGCTATCTCTGCCGCAACAACCTATATATACCGAAGTTTCTAAACTGAATACGCGTTCCGAAGGTGTGTAAATAAACCAGTCCTTTGTCACAGAAATTTTTGTCTCTAGTATTTATATGAAGCTTTCCATTAACCCATACTTTCAACTTAGAGTTTAGGACATCTAGTCGCAACTTTGTCCACGCATTCTTAGTATCCGGAACTACAATCTTGTTTTCGCCACCAATTACTTTCTGTGCTCGATATAATTCCACAGTTCCTTTCCCTCTGAGATAAACCAAATATCCAAACTGAATATCATCTAGGAAACCCCTAACTCGTATTCCAGCCCATCTTTCGGGGTCCCCGCCATCATCCAAGATACGAAGCTCACATTCCGCACTGCAATTGCTCATTTCAGGGATCGGAGGGCTGTCGAAAGTCGTTCCATCAATATCTCCTATACCAACGACCTTGTTAGAAATTTCTGCGAGCGGCATTTCATTCAATGGTTGCCTTGCAAAATAATGAACAAATCTCCATTGGCGCAAACTATCTGAAATATGTCCATCGCCCTCTTTAGAACTCAGGGTGTAGATCATCTTTCGTCTGTAATCAATTTTCGATCTTGGTTCAGGCCGTTTTTTATGGCTGAGAACATCGCCTTGTTCCTTAATGTCATTTTTCAGTTTCTGCCACTTCCCTAACAATAATCTAGCTTGGGCCTCATTTTGGACAATGATTGTTTGGTTGAAGACATATTTATCACCCGCGGTTACGTCGCCACCTGCTGTGACATTTGCTCCGGCGTCAACGTTGACACCACCATATTGGCTGTGTACTTTGTTGTCCGGTTCAATAGACGAATTCATAGCGCGGCTTCCAGCCACAACCAAACACTACAACGAATTGGGGCGCTTCGCGTAACGAATTCGTTCTATCCCCAAATTCGCTGTAGAGGGTAACACTGACGAATCTTACGGGCAAACCCCACCCGGTTTATAAGCTGTGTACGCGTCGCAAAACTCCGCCACCAGCGCCTCCCGCTCGGCCTGCGGCACAGCGGCATTCACCTCAGGCGCGTCTTGGGCGCAACGGAAACCGATGTCCACATCGGCGAAGGAACTGCTCTTGCCGTAGCGGCGGCTG
>CAYSIV010000114.1:0-3496 GCA_964431175.1 uncultured Anaerolineales bacterium | reverse complement strand
AGAACGAGCCATCGGTATTGCCGTAGCTCCCGCCGCGATACACGCGCGTGGCAATCGCGGCCTCGTTCAGCGGATTACTGGCCGGCGAGTTGGCGTAGAAGGCCCGATCGTAGGCATCCTTCACCCACTCGTTCACGTTGCCGGCCATGTCGAACACGCCGAACGGACTGGCCCCACCCGCGTAACTGCCCACCGGCTGAACGTCGGGCGCGCTGGCGGCTGACAAGCCGGGGGTAAATTGATTGCCCCACGGCCAGGTGAGATTCTCCGGGCCGCCGGCGGCATACTCCCACTCGGCCTCAGTGGGCAAGCGTTTGCCCGCCCAGGCGCAGTAAGCGTCGGCCTGCGTCCACGACACGGCAACAACCGGATAATTGTCGAAAGCCGGGCTGTTCAGGCGTGACGAGCCGGACGGCGCACAGCCGCCGGCGCTGACGCATTCGCGGTACTTCGCATTGGTCACTTCGTAAACGTCCATGTAAAACGCGTCGAGCAAGACCGGGTGCTCCGGGCGCTCGTCGGAGGGGCCCTTGGCAGAACCCATTTGGAAAAAACCGGCCGGGATCAACACCATGCCCTCAGGAACAGGCGGCACGACAACCGTTGCCGTGGCGGTCGGGGCAACCGTCTCGGTTGGGGCGAGTGTGGCGGTGACAGCCGGCGCTTGAGTCTCTGCCGGAGTCGGAGTGGCCGCCGCCTGCTTGACCTCGTGAAGGGTGATGGAAGCGTAGTGGACGTGGGCCAGTGTCTCATCTGCCGTCTCGACAATGAAGCCGATCTCACCGCTGGCATAATCGGCATCGTCAAGCTCGGTCACGACATGGCCGTTAATGCTAAAGATAAACTTCGAGCCATTGACTTCCACCTGCAAATTGTCCACGCCGGTCAAAGCGTGAATCGAGTCTTCCGGGCCTTGATCCAGCACCGTCGGGCCGGAGGCCGAATGCTTTACGGCTTGCCAGGTCTTGGTGCGCAACGAGATCGTGAACGCATAATACTTTTCGCCGGAGCGCCGCACGACCAAGCCGTAGCGGAAGTCGCCAGTCTTAGTGGTGGTGTGATCCACCAGCACGTCGGTCTCGACAATGAAGTTGACGAAGCCCAGGTCGCGCGTCTCCACCAGTCGATCAGTCGCCGCTTTAACCTGAAGATGATAGAACGATTGCGGGTGGTAGCCAAAGGTATAGTCACCTTCCTCGCCCACCGGCCAGCCGCTCTTGGGATCGGCGAACTCATCCTGATACAACACGCCCACCGCAAGTTGAGTCGGCGCAACCGGCAGAGCCGTATTCTGGGCAGTCTGGCCGCTCACCTGCGGCGCGGCGCACCGGAAACCGGCGGCGGCGATCATTGTGCCCTCGTTAGGATTGCCCGCCAAACGGTAGGCCATATCTTTCAAAAAGCCCGACGCGCCGCCACGCAGAACGCGTTCGCCCTCGGCCACCGGCATGTAAGGATCGCCCACCCACTCCCACACATTGCCGGCCAGATCAAACACGCCGTAACGACTGCGGTTGGCGCTCACCGTGCCGACATCATACGTTTCGTTGTCCGACAGTTTGACACTGTCCTCTTTGTTGCCCCACGGAAACAAATCGTTCTCCGGCCCGCGCGCGGCCACTTCCCATTCAGCCTCGGTTGGCAAGCGTTTTTTGGCCCACTGGCAATAATCGGCGGCCTGATCCCACGTCACGCCCTGCACCGGCCGGTTGTCGTGTCCGGGCGGGAAGGCCCCGGCGGCCCAACTCGTGGGCGACGGTTTCCCCGTCTCGGACACGAACTTTGCATACTGGGTGTTGGTCACTTCATACTGATCGATCCAGAACTCGGCCAGCTTCACCTGTTGAAGCGTGGCGTGATTCGCATCCGGCGCACTCAGGCCAACCTGATACGCGCCATCATTGACGCGCGCCATGCCTTCGGACGGCGGGAGTGACGCCGTATTGCCAAAGAAGCGACTCGCGCCAAAGACAATGGCGGCGACAGCAATGAGGCCAATCACACCCAGCGCGGCGCAACCGATGATGAGCCGGGTTACGTTTCGCTTCGGAGCCACCGCCTTTTGCTGTTGCGCCAGGGGCGTGGAAAGCGCCTCAGTCGTCGAGGCCCCCACCGCCGTTTTGCCGACCGGCCTGGCCACCGGGGGCGCGGCTGGCGGGGTGATTGGGGTTGCTGTAGGGGCGGCTCGCGGCATGGCAACGGCTCGTAACGCCTGCGCCATCTCCGCCGCCGTTTGATACCGCTCGTCGGGAAACTTCGCCAGCGACTTCTCGATCACCGCCACCAGCGCATTTGGCACATCGTCGGCCAGTTCACGAATATCGGGCACTGGCTCGTTGATGTGCATCAGCATCAGCCGTAGAGTCGAGTCGGCGTCGAAAGGGCAACGCCCGCCCACCATCTCAAACAGCACGACGCCCAGCGCGTAAATGTCGGCCCGCGAGTCGGGGCGCTCGCCGCGCACCTGCTCCGGCGAGATGTAAGACGGCGTGCCGACGATAGCGCCGGTGGCGGTGTGTTGCTGGCTGCTGAGCATTTTGGCTACGCCAAAATCCATCAACACCGGCTCACCGTCCTGATTGATCATGATGTTGGCCGGTTTGATGTCGCGGTGAATCATGCTGCGCTCGTGGGCGTAGTGCGCCGCTTCGCAGACAGCGGCGATGATGCGAATGGTTTCCTGGAGAGGCAGGCGCGAGTTGGCGGCGCTGAGCGCCTTGAGGCGGGCTTGTAGAGTCTCGCCCGGCACGTGCTCCAGCACCATGTAATAGGTGTCGCCGTCGTGGGCGAAGTCGTAAACCTGAATGATATTGGGGTGGCGAAGCTGGGCCACCGCCGTCGCTTCTTCTTCAAAGCGGCGCACAAATTCCGGGTCGGCGGCGAGGTGGGGGTGAATGAGTTTGACGGCGACTGCGCGGCGCAGGTTGGGGTCAGCGGCCTTGTAGACGGTGGACATGCCGCCCTGGCCCAGCAGAGATTCAATTTTGTATCGTCCGGTGATAGTTTGACCGATCCAATTGGATGGGGGCATATCTCTCCTCCGTGTTGGCTAAGATGATAATGCCAAAGGTGAATTTAGCCAACAGCCGTTAATCCCCAACACATTTTAGAAGCCTGTCAGGTCTGTTTGATTTAGCAACTGCTTGTCAATGTAAATCGCCACCTGGCGCAGAGTCTTCAACTCCTGCGCCGCCTCATCGGAAAGGCTGGCCGGGGCGAAAGCTTCCTCGATCTCCAAAATTACCCCCATCACATCGAACGAGTCCAGGCCCAGATCGTCAGTTAGCGACTGGTCGAGCGGCACGCGCTCCGGCTCAATCTGCAACTTGGCGGCGACGAGGCGTTGGAGTTTGAGTTCGGTGGGAGTGGTCATCGGTCTAATTTAACCACGAAGATACCAGGACACAAAGCCTCAAAGTTTTCTGTCTCTCCCGTTTTTGGCGGGATTTATGGGTGTCACCCTGAGCGAAGCGAAGGGTCTCTGGCTGGTTGCGCC
>CAYSIV010000113.1:8520-16927 GCA_964431175.1 uncultured Anaerolineales bacterium | reverse complement strand
CGCGGTTGGCCGCCCGCGAGGACGCGGGCTATGAGCTTATTTCCGATAAGGTCTATTGTGTCAACGCCGTAATTGCTTCGGGCGTGCCCACGGCCCAGCCGGTCGTTTCGGGCGCGATGCGTTTGATTAAACTGGTCAGCACATCTTTCGAGCCAAGCTCCACAAATGTAGTCACGCCCTGAGCCGCCAGATAGCGGATCGTCTCCGTCCAGCGCACTGGTGTTGTGAGTTGGCCCACAAGCTCGGCGCGGATGGCGTGGCCGTCAGCGGGAATGGGTTGAGCAGTGGAGTTGGCGACAACGGTTGCCAAGGGCGCAACGAATGGCAGGCCGTCCACAAATTTGGCGTAGTCGCCGATGACGACTTCCATGAGCGGCGAGTGGGCGGCAATGGAGACCGGCAATTTGATCGCCCGCTTTGCGCCGCGCGCTTTGGCCAGCTCCATGGCTTTTTCCAGAGCCAAACTATCCCCAGAGATCACAACCTGCCCCGGCGAGTTGTCGTTGGCGACCTGCACCGTCTTGCCAGTGGCGGCAGAGGCTTCAGCGCACACCCCGGCTAACACCGGAGCATCAAGGTTCAAGATGGCGGCCATGCCCCCCGGCGACAGTTCCCCGGCCCGTTTCATCAATCGCCCCCGTTCACGCACCAACTCCAGTCCATCCATAAACTCCAACGCGCCAGCCGCCACCAGCGCCGTCACTTCGCCCAGCGAGTGCCCGGCCATGAATTTTGGCGTAAACTCGCCAAGCGTCTCGCGCCAAGCGGCGATGGCGGCCATGGAGCAAACGTAGAGGGCAGGCTGGGTATTGTAAGTGTCGTTGAGGCCGGCTTCCGGGCCGTTCCAGCAAAGCTCAGAAAGCCTGAAATCGAGAACCCGATCGGCTTCTTCAAAGATGGCTTTGGCGGCGGGCGATGTTTCGGCAAGCGCTTTGCCCATACCGACCGTTTGTGAGCCTTGACCGGGAAAGAGGAAGGCGGTGGTTTGTGGATTCAACATCAATGCACCTTCTGTAGGGGCGAAGCATTCGGAGCGAATGCCCGCTGTTGACTCACGTCTCACGCCGAATGCTTCGCCCCTACCCTAATAAAAAAGGCCGTGAGGGATCACGGCCTTCGGCGATGCTTGTAGGAGCGAAGCATTCGGGGCGAACATTGTGGGTTCACTCGGCCTTCTTTCCGAATGCTTCGCCCCTACTTCTTCTTTTCTTTCGTGGCGAGAACTTCGCGTCCGTCGTAGTGGCCGCAGTTGGCGCAGACGACGTGCGGGCGGTGCATCTCACCGCAGTTGGTGCAAGCGACCAAAGCCGGCGCAGTCAGCGAGTCGTGCGAGCGGCGGCGGTTGCGGCGGCCTTTGGAATGTTTTCGTTTTGGATGTGGCGGCATTGAAATACTCCTTCATAGGCACCACGATTGCTTATTCATCGCAATCGGGTTGCCCGCACAAAATGCGTTACTAGGGCGTAAAAAAGCCTGCTGGGGTGCGGCAGGCAACGGTTGGCATTATAAAAGTGGCCTAACGGCCTGTCAAGGTGGGGAAGGAGGGACTTGAACCCTCACGCCTTGCGGCACGCGCTCCTAAGGCGCGCCTGTCTGCCAATTTCAGCACTTCCCCGGTAAGGCGATTATAACTCAGGAACAGGACGGCCAGCCAAGATTTTCCCTCATCTGCCTCAAGTGCAAACGATCATGTTCGTTAGTAAAACTCACCAGCTCCTGCAAAGTTGTCGGGCCAAAGATGGCGTGGCGGGCCGGGCGTTCCCAGTCAGCGTCCGACCGGCCGTTTAGCCAAGCCAGCGTCTCGCGGCGGGCAGTCACAAATGCCGCCAGCGCCGCCGGGCCGGGCTGAGCCTGATAATCTCTCTCGGTCGCCCAGACGTCGCTGTCAATCGCCGAGATAAAAGGGTTTGATTCTTCCAGCATGCGCCTGAGACGCGGCAGGTTGACTTCGAGTTCAACATCGCGCAAGTGGCAGACGATTTCGGTGACCGACCACGCCTCCGGGGCGGGCCGCCTCTGCCAGTCAACTTGATTCAACCCTCGGGCAATTTCCTGCATAACGGCCAACGTGCCTGTCTGCTGGGCCCGCGCTGAGCGGGACGTAACCGGAAGCGGCTCAACATCTTTGAGGCCTTTCTTGTCTCGCGCCCAGGCTAAAAATTGCGCCAGGTCGCCTTGCCCAACGGGGCGGGCAGTGTTGGCCGGGGGGGCCAAGTCGGCGGGGGCAATCCAGAAGGTGTTGATGCCCATCGCGCTGGCGGGAGCAATGTCCTGATACCAGTCATTGCCGATCATCAGTGTTTCTTCCGGGCGGCGATCCAGCCAAGTGAGCGCTTCAGCGTAATACTTTGGATCGGGCTTGGCAAAGTGCATAAACTCAAAGGAGGTGATGAGAGCGTAAGGGAATTCGTCGGCGCTCACCCCGGCCCAGGCCAGCCTTTGCAAAATGGCCGTGCGCGGGAAGAGAGCGTTGGTGGCGATCACAACCTTCAGGCCAGAGTCGAATGCCCATCGCATCAACTCTCTGGCCGCCGGCAGGGCTGTGGCGCCACTGCGTAAACTGCCGAAGTGTTCGGCGTAAAACGAGTTGATATGCGGACCGAGGGTTTCAGGCGAAATGTTGAGCGCCGGGTAAAACTGCTCGGCGAAAGTCTCCTCCAACGTGCGGCGCGGGTCGTCATTGGTCATCATTCTTTGCGTGCCCGTCATCAGTCCGGCGGCAAACTGTTCTGGCGAGACAAACGGGGACAGGTGAGCCGCCAACCTTTGTAGATAGGGCACAATGAATTTCTCGATGTCATTGCCTAACAGCGTGTCATCAAGATCGAAGAGCAGCGTGTTGATGGCCATGGTTACTCGAGCGTGAACTCGATGGGCGGTAATGAGTCGTGGCACTGGCCGCAACCGATGGCCGGTTCGGCGACCGGGCCGCCACTCTTGAGGCAGGTGACCTCTACCACCATTTTGCGGTTGAGGCCCAGGAAGCCGTGATCAATGTGGCCGGTAAACGTCAGGTGCGGGCAGGCGTTGGCTAACAACAAGCGCGGCACCGGGCAAGAGCGGCAAAGGTCGGGCGTCCACTTCTCGTTCAAACGGTCGCGCCGGGGCAGGCGGCACTCCTGGATCTGACGGCCCCGGTTGAAGTCGGCATAGTAATGTTTGCAGTCTGCGCCGTAGGGTGTGCGCATGGGAAGGATGAAGGAAGAAGGAAGGAAGAAGGAAGAAATGCTTGTGAGCGCAATTTCATCCTTCATAATTCATCCTTCATAATTTACGCGCGAGTGAGGTATTCGCCGGTGTCGGTCTTGACGCGGATGATGTCGTCCACCTTCACAAATTGCGGCGCTTGCACGCGCAGGCCGGTTTCGGTAGTGACCCATTTGCTGACGGCGTTGGCGGTGTCGCCACGCACGGCCACTTCGGCCTCGACGACTTTCAGGTCAACGGTGGATGGTAGTTCGATATCGATTGGCTCGTTGTTGTAGAAGGTCAGCTTGATCTCCATGCCGTCCTTCAGGTATTGGGCTACATCGCCGAGCAGGACTTCGCTCAGAGCCGGTTGGTCGTAGGTCTCGGTGTCCATGAAGTAGTACAGGCCGCCGTCGTGGTAGAGATACTGCGCCTGATGGTGATCCAGGCGGATGTCCTGCACCCGGTCGCCAGACTGGAAGGTTTTTTCCACGGTGACGCCGGAGCGCAGATTACGGATTTTGGTGCGGATGGTGGCGTTGCCGCGTCCGGGCTTGTTGTGCGAGTAGTCCAGCACCTTGAAAAGGTCGCCGTCCAGCTCGAAAGTAACCCCTTTGCGGAGGGTATTCACGTCAATCATAAGTTGTTCAAGTTCCTTTCAGCAAAGTGCGACGCAGAATGCTTGCGTCGCACGAGAAATCCAGGGGAGATTATAGCGGGGTGGAGGCGAGTCCGTCAAACCATTACCGAGCTGGCAAGTTGATCCTTACCACATCATTCTCAAGTCTTTGGTCATTGGCCCCAAAAGCCGGTGTGCGCTGGCCGGTTTGAGGGCCGAACAGGCCGATCTCGATCCGGTAACAGCCGTCCGGCGAGGGCGTCTCAAGCTGGATGCGGCGCACTTCGTGGATCGACTCGCCGGGTTGCCACAACCACACCGGGTAGATGCCGCCCAGGCCGGCGCCGCCAGACAAGCCAGCCACATTCCCTGAGCAGTCGAGGGCGTTGGCAAAAATGTCTTCGCCCGAGGCGGCGTTTACGCGCCAATCCAGCCGCAGTTCAATTGCGCCGGGCACAACCTTTGCTTCCATGCCCGTCAACCCGATTCGATCTTCAAACGAGACGATGACTTCGCCGCTAGCCGGAGCGACATTGCCTACGTCGTTATATTCAACACCGTCGTCGGTGTAGCGGATGACGGCAACATGATCCGCCGCCCGCACGCGCTCGGCCATTGCGTTCCAGTCCAGCGCTTCGCCCCAGGTCGAGAAGTAAATCGTCTTGAGTTCGGGAAAGATGAGTGAGAAAGTGACGGCGTCTACGTCGTAAAGGGTTTGGGTGTGAACCCAGGCCATCAACTGTGGTGTCAAGTAACCGGGCATCACTTCCACGCCTTCGTGGCCGAGGGCGTAGTCGGCTTGCACCGGCGCAGTCCAGTTCACGGCGTTGACGATCAGGGTTTTGTCGTTTGGGTGCGATTGCAGGTTGGCGACAAACGCATGAAGATGATCGAGCGCTAGATGATGTAAGTGGACTTCGCGGCTAATGTGCAGAGCCGGGACGGACGATACAGTCGCCACTGCAATGGCGGCGACCCCAATCCTGATTCCGGGCCGGGTCAGCCGCCGTGTCCCACCCGCGATCCCCATCGCCCACAAAATGGCGGCGGCGGGCGCAGTGATCATCATCAAGCGTGGACTGACAATCACGTAAGAGAAGGGCAGGGAAATTGTGGCCGGTAGAGCGGCGATGAAACAATAGACGAGGCTGAAGACCAACCAGCGCCGGTCCTGCAAGACAAACCAGGTGAGCGCCAGGGCGATGAGGCCCAGCGCGGCCACGGCCCACAAGTCGGCCAGGCCAAGAGCCATGAGCGGGCGGGCTAAAAACTGGATCGGGAACGTCAGCCCTTCAAAGAAAAAGATAATGGTTTGCCAAACCGACTCCCAGCCGACCCAGACGAGCGCTCCCGCGGGCCGGTCTTTGGGCACTTGCGCCCAGAGCGGCAGGTAGGCCAGATTGAGAAGGAATGACAGGGCGATGACGAGAAGCAGAGGGCGAAGGCCTGTTTGCTCGAAGGAGAAAGGTTTGGTGTGCAACCGGCGAATTGCGATGCAGGTTGTCATTAGCCCTGAGGTGATCAGCCCGGCTTCGCTGGCGAATGGCGCAAGCGCGGCCAACGCTACTGCCGCAATAGCCCAGCCGGGCCGAGAGTTCTTTTCATATTCCAGAATGCACACGCACGCGCCGACAGTGAGAAGTGTGACCAGCAAATGCGAGAGCGCGGCCACCCAGGGCACAAGTTGCGCCGCAAAAGGAAAGACCACGAGCAACGCCCCGGCCAGCCAGCCCACAAGATCGGAATTTTCCGAAGTCTCCGAGACTTCGGAAAATTGGACCAGGCACTTTGCCAACAAGCCCACCAGCCACCCATTGACGATGAGGGCCAACACGTTGACAAAGTGATAAGGCGCGGGGTTGGTCGAACCGACGACGAGTTGCATAACTCGCCAGACAGTAAACGTCAGTGGGCGGTAGTAAGGGCTGATGGAAGCATCAGACCAGATTGAAGGAATGGATCGGTTGTGAAGATACTGAAAGTGCGGAACGTCATCCCAGAAGAAGGGCAGGGTGAGAGTAGAGCCGTAGAGGGTGAGAGCGAGGATAGGTGGGGTAAGCCAGAAAAGAGATTTAGAGAAACGCATTTCACCACAGAGACACAGAGATTTAATAGCCGTTGGAGATGCGGCGGATGCCTCTTTTCAGCATCGGGACAAAGAGAAGTGTAGTGAAGTTCATAAAAGAAATTCACCACAGAGACACAGAGAACACAGAGTTTTAATAGCCGTTGGAGATGCGGCGGATGCCTTTTTTTAGCACTGGGACATTGAAGTTAATCAAAAGCCCGACTCTGAGGTTTGTCAGGCGCAGATAAGTGAGCAGTTGCGCTTCGTGAATTGGCAACAAGTCTTGCACTGACTTTATCTCGACAATTATTCTGTTGGCAACAAGTAGATCAAGCCGGTATCCCGCGTCCAACTCCATACCCTTGTAACGCACTGGCAAAATTTTCTGGCGTACTACCTCCAACCCGTGCTGTTCCGTTATTTCAAACGCGGCGCAGATTTCGTAAGTTGACTCCAGCAGGCCTGGCCCCAAGTGCCGATGAACTTCAATTGCCGCACCAATGATTGCTTCAGTGATTTCGTTGTCTTCCATAATGCCTCTTCTTGTTGGAAAACCTTGTCTGTCAGTCTGGTCGCTAAAAGGTTGAACTACAGAGTCACAGAGAAAACCTTCAAAAAATCTCTGTGAACTCTGTGTCTCTGTGGTGAATCTACTTTCCATCAATCCACTTCGCGGCCAGCGCTGGCAGGTTCGCCAGCGGCCCATCGCGGCGGGTGCAGTTGGGGAGCGAGTCGGTGAACAGCCGCCCGTAGCGTTTGGTGATCACTCGGCTGTCGAAGATGACGACCACGCCTCGATCCTGCTTGGTGCGGATGAGCCGTCCGAAACCTTGCCGGAAACGCAGAATGGCTTCCGGCACCGAGTAGTCCATGAACGAGTTTTCAAATGTCTCGGAACGAGCGGCGATGATCGGGTCACTCGGCACGTCGAACGGGAGCTTGGCAATCGCCAACACCGACAGCGCCTCGCCAGCCACGTCCACGCCCTCCCAAAAACTGCGCGTGCCCAACAGCACCGCCTGATCCGCCGAGCGAAAACTTTCGAGCAGTTGGTGGCGCGACGCGCCCTCGGTCTGGTCGTAGACGATGATGCCCGCCCGCTCCAGCGGCCCGCGAATGGCCTGGGCCGTTTGCTTCATTTGCGCGTTCGCCGTGAACAGCACCATCGCCCGGCCTCGGGTGGCCTTGCACAGCGCGGTCAGCCCGTTCTCCAGCGCGCGCTGATGACCTTGCCGGTCGCCCGGTTCGGGGATGTCGTTGATCACATAGAGCAAGGTCGACTGTTGATAATCGAACGGGGAGCCGACGGCGACTTCCCCGGCGGTCTCGGCGCTGAGGCGCTTCTTGAGGTAATCAAACTCGCCCGCCGTTGTTAGGGTCGCCGAGGTTACGATCACCGACTCTTTGTTTCGCCACAAGTGCTGTTCGAGCAGTGGCCCCACGTTGAGCGGCGCAACATGCAATGAGAGCTTTTCATCGTCGCCTTTCGACTCGATCCAGTAAATTTGTTTCGGGTCGGGTTTGGAAACAAGGCCGTTGGTCTGGGTGGCGAATTCGTCCAGGGCACGCGCCACCGACATGAGCTGGCCGGCAATGTCTTCGCGATCTTCGATCTCGTAATCAGATAAATCGCTCAAGCCGCCCGCCAGCTTCACCAGTAGCTCGCGCACCGGCTTGAGAGCCGAGTCCAAATTGCCCCAGGCCACTTCCACCTCGGCCCAGCCCGACTGTGAGCGCACGCCCGGCACGACGCGCAGTTGTTGAGCGTACCCCAGGCCATTGTCGTCGCCGCGCTGTAATTTCAAAAACTCGCCCACGATCTGAAAGAAGTTGCCGGTGTGAACCAGCGCGGCGGAAATCGCGTTATACGTTTTCTCGACGTGTGTCTGAACGAGCAGGAACGCTTCGGGCGCGCTTTGCGTGGCGTCGCGGCAGGCCTTGAGCGTTTGGCCGAGCAGGCCGGAGTTGGGGCCGCCCAATTCCTTGAGAGACCGTTCAATATCAGCCTGGGCGGCGCGAAAACTCAGACCGTCGGTGGTGGCCGCCTCTAAATGATGACCTTCATCTACGATGAGATAATTGTAGGCGGGCAAGACCTGGCTCCCGGTGGCAACATCGGCCAACAACAGGGCGTGGTTGACGATGATCACGTGGGCCGCCGCCGCCGCTTGTTTGGCCCGGTACAGCGGGCAGATTCCGGCCATTTGCGACGCGCAACGCTCGTTGGTGCAGTTCTCATCCTCGGCCGACATGCGCGTCCACGCGCCGCGCTCACCGGGGCCGGAGAGAGTGATCTCGCCCACGTCGCCCGTCTCTGACTCGGGCAACCATACCAGCAGTTTCGCCAACAGCCGCATTTCGTCGGCGTTGCGCGGGCCGCGACGGCGGATGCTCTCGAAGCGGCGGGGGCAAATGTAGTTGGAGCGCCCCTTGAGCAAGGCGGCTCGAAAGTCGAACCCCAGCACTTCTCGCAAAGACGGGATGTCTTTGTTGATCAACTGATCTTGTAAATTGATGGTGTTGGTTGAAAC
>CAYSIV010000113.1:0-8510 GCA_964431175.1 uncultured Anaerolineales bacterium | reverse complement strand
GACGCGCTCGTTGTTTTGCACCGCCCAGTGGATGGCGGGAAGGAGGTAAGCTACCGACTTACCAGTTCCGGTTCCGGCTTCCACCATCAAATGCCCGCCATCGTTGAAGGCGTTCCCCACTGCTTCGAGCATTTGCACTTGCTGAGGGCGGTGCTCAAATGACGGGAAGTTTTTCTCGAATGCGCCGCCGGGCGAGAGCAGAGCCGAGAGGGTGGGTAGGTCGAGCGGCTTTTTGGTTTCGACCGGCTTGAGGGGGCGGGGGGCGACCGGCTCTTTGTCGGCGAAGAGCGGGCCGGAAACGTGCTCATGGCTGACCCGCAAGGGGCCGCTCATTTTCTCTTTGGAGCGGGCGGCAAGAGCTTCTTCAAAGAATAAGTCGCCGCCCCACTTGATCTCCTGGCCGACGTTGACGATCTCGGCCAGCACGTCGAGGGGCAGGGCCAAGGCGCGCTCGAACAGTTTGCGGTAGAGAGCTTGCGACACGCGAGCGTCGTCCAACGCGCGGTGGGTGGCCGGGAGAATGATGCCGGTGGCCTGAGCCAGCGCGCCCAGGCTGTAGCGCCCGGCGGCGGGCAGGAGCACGGCGGCTAAATCGTAAGTGTCGAGCGAATCGTTGTCTTTGAGAATTTTTTGCTTGCGTAGAAAGCCAAGATCGAACTTGATGCTGTGGCCGACGATGACAGCGTCGCCGACGAGTTCGACCAGCTTGGGCAGAGCCTCGCGCAGGAGCGGGGCCTTGGTCACCATGGCGTCGCTGATGCCGGTGAGATTCTCGATGAACTTGGGGATAGGGCGGCCGGGGTTGATGAGGGTGCTATATTCGCCCTCGATACGCTTGGCTGTGAACTTGACTACGCCGATTTCGATAATGGCGTCATGTTCCGGGTCGAGGCCGGTGGTTTCGAGGTCGAGAGCGACGAAGGTGGTCATGAGAATAGAAGATTGAGGATCTAGAGATTGGAGATTGGAGTGACGCGAGGATTATAGCATTGAAGCGAAGTTAGCCATTTGTCTAGCTCTTGGTCACCCACTTGGCCGAGGGCGGATTCGGAGGAGTCGCATATAAATATCGCAACCCAGACTTCCGAAATCTCAAAGATTTCGGAAGTCTGATTAGCAACAGGAGCGATCAATGACAATCCAAACCGGCAAACTTCTACAGAGTGTTTCCGACGCAAGCGCGGAAATGATAGAAACCGCCCGGCCCAACGTGGTAGTGATTCAAAACGGAGGGCGGGGCGTGGGAGCGGGCATTATCTGGCGGGCTGACGGCGGCATTCTAACCAATCATCATGTGGTAGCCCACAATCGCGAAGCCGATATTCAAGTTCATCTTTACGATGGCCGAACCTTGAGGGCCAAAGTCAGTGGCACGCATCCGGCTCTTGACTTGGCGATGCTTCGCGTGGAAGGGGAAGACCTCCCGGCGGCGCTCGTCGGCGACTCGACTACATTGCGCGTCGGCGAACTGGTCTTCGCCATTGGCCACCCGCTGGGCAATCTGGGTTTTGTGACTTCCGGCATCGTCAGCGGCTGGGGGACGGTGAAGATCGGCGGGGACGGCTCGACGGCGAGATACATCAAATCAAATGTCCGGCTGGCCCCTGGCAACTCGGGTGGGCCGTTGCTCAATGCTCAGGGTGAAGTTATCGGCGTCAATTCCATGATTCTGGGCGGGGATTTAGCGGTGGCCATTCCGAGCGAGGTGGCCACAAAGTGGCTGGCGGGCCAGCCATCGCACCGGGTGAAATTGGGCGTCGGCGTGCAGTCCATCAAGTTGGAACCGGCGCTGTCGCACATCACTCAACCTGCGCGTGCTGGCGGGTTGTTGGTGGTGAATGTCGAAAAAGGCGGACTGGCCGAACAATCCCAAGTGATGGTGGGGGATGTGATTCTCGATGTGGCCGACGTGCCAGTGGAGAATGGCGACTCGCTTCTGCAAGCGCTGGCCCGCATCAGCACTCGCGACTCGGCGCAACTGAGAGTTATCCGCGGCGGCGCTCTGCGAACGCTAACCGTCAGAGTGAAGCGAGAAACAACAGAGCAGTGGCTATAACCGAAATTTGAATTGAATCATCGGCCCGCTCTTAACCTCCCGAAGGTCTGCAAACCTTCGGGAGGTCGTATTTCCCCTTGCTTTTTGTTAACCCCACAGGTATTATTGCCTCGAAAGCAGTTTAGGGAATCAAAAACCGGCGGTCGAGTTTCTCGATGCCGCCGGTTTTGAGGGAACATTGCCAGTTTAGCGAACTTTGCTGAGCGCTTTGATGCACTTGGCGCACAAAGTTTTCTTCACTGGGCGACCCGATTTCGCGTCCATCACTGTCGCCTTTTGTAGGTTGGGGTGGAAGGGGCGGTTGGTGGCCCGTTTGGAGTGCGACACTGCGTGACCGAATGTCACTGCTTTGCCGCAAGTAGCGCATTTTGCCATGTCATTAATCCCTTTCTCGTGAGCAACACTTTCCGAAGAACGGGCGAAATGTTACCACACTTCAGGATTCCAGTCTATGAGTGAAGAACAAACTCCGGCACCGCTGGGAAAAGTTGAGATATCGCCGTTAGCCATCGCCACCATCGCCGCCTACGCTGTCACCCGTTCCTACGGGGTGGTGGGCATGGCCCCCAAGAATCTTGTGGACGGCATTGCCGCTACCATTATCAACGATCCCCACAAAGGCATCGAAGTTCGCCTGGATGACGGTTCGATTCGCATTGACTTGTACTTGATCATCGAGTACGGCACGCGCATTTCGGCGGTGGCGCGCTCGGCGGCTAACACGGTCCGTTTCAACGTGGAGAAGGCCACCGGCCTGCCAGTGACGGAAGTGAACGTTTACGTTCAGGGGTTGAGGGTGACGAGCACGGATTGAATAGACTCTATCGGAAATAGCGGCCTTCGACAGGCTCAGGCCGCGTATGACAGGCTCAGGCCGCGCGCTGACGCGAAGCGGTCGAAGCGCACACTGGCTTATTTTGAATAGAGTCCAATAATCAGGAAATGTGCAAACGCGAAGCGACATGGCAACTGATACGATTTCCCTAAAGACCGACATTGAAATGCGCCGCGCTCAGCGGCTGGTAATTCAGGCCGAGAAGCTTTTGACGTGCGATGGCTACGCCCTCAAGCGCCTGACGGCGGCGGCCCTGGCTTGGCTTACGACCAATTACCAGACCGTCAATGCCCTCAACGTCTTTCCCGTGCCCGACGGCGACACCGGCACCAACATGTTGCTCACCATGCAAGCCGCTTACAAAGAGCTTGAAAACAAAGACGAGCCGCACGCCGGCAAAGTGGCCCACGCCGTGGCCCACGGGGCGCTCATGGGCGCGCGCGGCAACAGCGGCGTCATCCTCTCGCAAATCTGGCGCGGCTTTGCGCGCGGCATCACCGACCAGCAAAAGTTTGTGGCCGAAGACTTTGCCCGGGCCATGCGCGAAGCCACCGACACCGCTTATCGCGGCGTGGTCAAACCGGTGGAAGGCACGATCCTCACGGTCTCCAAAGATGCGGCGGTGGCCGCCGAAGTGGCCGCCGCCGACAGTGATGACCTGCGCTGGATTCTCGAGCAGGTGGTGAACGCCTGCCACGACTCGGTGGCCAAAACGCCCGACCTGCTTCCGGTGCTCAAACAGGCGGGCGTTGTCGATTCAGGCGGGATGGGCCTGGCCCTCGTCTTTGAAGGCATGTTGCGTTACGTTCAAGGCCTGCCGCTCGACATCGCCCCTGTCACCCAGATCAAGCCGCTCGATTTGGCGGCGGTGGGCGTGGCCATGGAAGCGGTGGAACCAGGGCAGGATTGGGAAGTGGTGGTGGACTTCCGGCCTCACCGCGAGCTTGATCTGCCTGGCTTCTACAATCAACTTGAAACCATCGGCACGTCCATTCAAGTTGGCGCGGGCGAGAATATTTATCGCGTTCACGTCCACTTGCCCAAAGAGAAACGCCAGGAGCCGATTGAGCTGGCTGAGACGCTTGGCACGGTCGTCAATGTCCACATGGAAAACCTGCTGGCCCAGATGGACGACACGCTTGCGCGGACTAAAGCCGGCGGCAAACCCAAAGTGGAAATGGACGAAGGGCAAATCGTGGCCGTCGTCGTTTCGCCCGGCCCTGGCTTTGATCGCATCTTCAACGGCAAGGCGGTTGCCCTTGTGTCTGGCGGCCAAACCATGAACCCCAGCACCGCCGACATCCTGGCCGCGTTTGAAGACTTGCCAACTGATCGGGCTGTCATCCTCCCCAACAACAAAAACATTCAACTTGCCGCCCAGCAAGCCGCCGGGGCCACCATCAAAAAAGTGAAAGTCATTCCCACCCGCACCGTGCCGCAAGGCATCTCGGCCATGCTCTCATTTGACCCGGATGGCGATTTGGACGAAGTGGCGAAGGCGATGGAAGGCCGACTCGGCGACGTGGAAACCGGTGAGGTGACGACTGCCACCCGCACTGTAGAACTCGACGGGGTGGCGGTTACTGAAGGACAAATTATCGGCCTGCACAACGGCAAACTCGTGTGCGCGGACGCCACTCCCGAAGCGGTCGTGCTTCAACTGCTGGAGCGCATGAACCCCGCCGACCGTGAACTGCTGGCCTTGTTCTACGGCAACGACCTTTCGCGGGCCGAGGCCGAAACCGCCGCCGCCGCCGCCGCCGAGAAATACGATCACCTGGAGATCGAGGTCCATCACGGCGGGCAACAACACTACCACTATATTTTTTCACTGGAGTAACTAATACTCATTACAGAATACCCAATACCCAAATTGCGTTGAGTATTCTGTATTCAGTATTGAGTATTGCCTTTTATGCCTCGCGTCCGCATCGTCACCGACAGCACCGCCCATTTTGAAGACCCCGACTTTCCCCACCAGCATAACGTCTCCATCGTGCCGCTCACCATTCATTTCGGCAAGGACTCGTTCCGGGACGGGGTGAACATCACCACCGATAGCTTCTTCGACCTTGTCGAAACCACCGGCACTCTGCCGACGGCGGCCTCGCCCACGCCCGAGCAGTTCACCGCCGTCTACGAAGAGATTGCCAGGTCGGGCGACGCCATTGTGTCTATTCACCTCTCAAGCAAGTTGGGGCGAGTCTGGCGCAATGCCAGCGCCGGCAGTGAGCCGTTGTTAGGCCGGTGCAACATTCAAGTGGTTGATTCGCTTTCCACTTCAATGGGCCTCGGCTGGCTGGTGGAAGTGGCCGTTCAGGCGGCAGAGGCGGGTGACTCAGCGAATGATATTGTCCGCATTGTTCGCGGCCTCACTTCCAGCCTCTACATCGTCTTCTTCGTCGAGACGCCCACTTTCCTGGCTAACAGCAACCGTTTTGGCAAGGCACAGGCCGCCCTCAGCCCAATGCTGGGCATTAAGCCATTTCTGGCCATTGAAGACGGCGATATTGTGGCGATGGAAAAAGTGCGGAGCCGCCAGCAGGCGGTTGAGAAGCTCATCGAGTTTGTCGCCGAGTTCTCCGCCCTTGAAAATCTGGCCATTCTGCAAAGCACGCCTGTCGTCAGCGACGAGAGCCGTTTACTGCTCAACCAGCTCGCCATTGATTTTCCGGGCCGCAAGTTCCCGGTGGTGGCTTACGGCCCGTCGCTGGCCACGTACATTGGCCCGGACGCAATGGGCGTGATTGTGTTCGAGGGGGAGGACAATGACGATTAGCATCGTCACCGACAGCACCGCCGACGTGCCGGCCGACCTGGCGGAGCGTTTCAGCATTCGCGTCGTGCCGGCCGTTGTGGTCATGGGCGGCCAATCGTTTCGCGACGGGCTGGATATGACTCGCGACGAGTTCTATCGCTGCTTGCCAACGGTTGAGCCTCTGCCCTCCACCGCCTCGCCGGCCGCCGGAGAATTTGAAGAAGTCTACGCGACTCTGCCCGAAGCCCCCATCATCTCTCTGCATCTGGCCGCCGCCTTTAGCGGCATCTTCAACGCCGCCTGCATCGCCGCCCAAAAATTTGGCGGCCGGGTGACGGTGATTGACACCGGAACAGTCAGCATGGGCATTGGCTGGCAGGTGATCGCCGCCGCCGAGGCGGTTGCCAGCGGCGCGCCCCTCAACGCCGTGCTTGAGGTCATTGCTTCCGTCCGTCGCCGCGTGAAAATGTTTGCCCTGCTGGACACGCTCGACAACTTGCGGCGCGGCGGGCGCATTAGCCTGATGCGGGCTTCGATTGGGGCGATTCTGCAAGTGAAGCCATTGCTTGACATCGGCGATGGCGAGTTTTTTCCTGTCTTTCAAGAGCGCACTCGCCGCAAGGCCCAGGCCGGGCTGATCTCGCTGGTGCAATCATTCGGCAGTTTGGAGCGGCTGGCAGTTTTGTATAGCGACAACCGGGCGTTGGCCCTCGAACTGCTCGAACATCTCAAGCCGCAAGCGCAGACCCCGCCTTTGCTCATTCAGGCCACGCCGACGCTGGGCGCGCACGCCGGCCTCAACGCGGTAGGGGTGGCGCTCGTCGCCAGTTCTTAAAGCCAGACTTCCGAAGTCTTCAAGACTTCGGAAGTCTAGGCTTTGCTGATATTGCGTTGCTTGCCTAGTGCAAGCATTGATGCTAATATTCAGACATGGCTACTCTATACGTCCGCGACATCCCTGATACCCTTTACCAGCAAGCCCAAAAAATTGCGCTGGCTCAGGGCCGTTCCCTCAGCGCCTACGTGCTGATTATGCTTCAGCAAGCCGTGGAAGAAGAAAAACTCCGCCGCGTTCGGTCTAAAGCTTTGTCGAGCATTCGCCGCCGCCGCCGGGCCTTGCCCTCCAGCGCGCCGGATAGCGTGAATATGCTTCGACAAATTCGCGGCGAAAATGAGTGATGCTTCCCTGGCCTGTGTTATTGACGCAAACGTGGCTTTGAAGTTGTTTTTTGTTCAGCCATTGTCAAACCAGGCTGACGCACTTTTCGCTCATCTTGAAGCCGATGCTCAGGCGCGCTTCAATGTTCCCGATTTCTTTTACGCCGAATGCGCCAGCGCCTTTGCCAATTATGTGCGTTTGGCAAAGTACCCTGCCGCGAGCGCCAGGCAGGACATGGCCGAATTGCGCGCCCTATCACTTCACGTTACTCCAACGGCTGATTTAGCAACCGAAGCGCTGGAACTTACCATCTCTCATCGAATAAGCGGCTACGATGCGTTTTATGTGGCGTTGGCAATTCACCTCAATGCGCCGTTAATCACGGCAGATGATAAGCTGGTGAGAGCCATGGCCGGCAAGTACGATATTCAATCGTTGGCTGCCTTTCCAATTCCGCCCTTGCCGTAGCCTGAATCAGCCCGCGCCCAAGTTGCTGATCATTCAGGCCACGCCGACGCTGGGCGCCCACGCCGGAACCAATGCGGTTGGAGCAGCAGTGGTCACCAGTTCTTAGTCAGAACAACGGATCATCCGAATTGAGCGGGTCGATTCGCTGAATTCCGGCGTGCCATTGTTGGGCCACCTCGTCGCAGTACCTAAGTGCGTCAGCAGGTCAGTGCTTTGATTTCTGTCTCAATTATGGCAGTCAACTCCATGTAAACGAATATGGCTGAAGAATCCTTATTCAATAGAGACCGTCAAGCATATATTCGTCACTTGATTGAAACTGGCGTTGAATTAAATGTCTCCACCCGTAAAGAATTGGCCCAAAAGTTCGGCTGTAAAACCACCGATATTGCCAACGAGATATACCGCATAAAAAATCCCCACTATTGGCATAAGCATCGGGCAACCCATCAAGTTGCAAGTCAAAATGGACGCGCCCGCTCAAGGGGAATTGAAGGATATATTGACCCAGATGATTGGCGGAGTTTGTGTGAAGCATATGACAATATGTGTGCCTGTTGCAAAAAAGAGAAACCGCTTGTCATTGACCATATTCTTCCGGTCTCAGGGGGTGGCACAAATACCATAGAAAACATTCAACCATTATGCTCTGACTGTAAAGCGAAAAAATCCGACACTTATGCCGATTATCGATCCCCAGAAGCACAGCGAAGATTTGCCAGTGCTCGAAAGAGAAGAATCTCAAGTACATCTGAAAACAACGGCAAGTGACAGCAGACAAAACGACGAATGATGGAAACCCATGATGAAATGCAGCTTGCTGTAGGCTCAAGTAGAGTCTCTAAAAGCATGTGGTGGCCCAACACCGGCATGCAGGCGGCGCTTCGCAAACCACTGATGCCGAACGTTGGTGCGCTTGCATTTTTGAAAGCATAATTTATGAGCGAACCTCGCTGTAGGCAACTGCATTACAACAGATTGCAGATCCAAAGGAGAAAACCATGCTAACAAAAAAAGACCTCGATGGATTTCGTGGGGAGATTGGCGAAAGTATTGTCGCGTATGAGCTCATGAAACGTGGCTGGAATGTCATGAGAAATGTTGGCGGACAAGGCTACGATTTGCTGGCGGTCCGCGATAGCCATCGCGTACAGCGTCGAGTTGAAGTCAAAACTACAGACCCTGAGCAGCTAACACTTGCGCCAAGCTGGGGCGAGTCGGAATGGGCTGAGGC